>JACRIO010000252.1 GCA_016220035.1 Planctomycetota bacterium
CCGAGGGCCGCACCACGTTGCACGCCAGGCTCTCGACCCGGGTCCGTGCCGGCACGGTCGACAAGTATCTCACGCTGATCGACGGTCACACCGCGGTCTACCAGCAGCACGTGCTGAGCGGCGCGGGCGGGCCGATGAGCGTCGGGCACCACGCCTTGATCAAGTTTCCGGATACGCCGGGCAGCGGCGTCGTGAGCACCAGCCGGTTCGTGCGCGCGAAGTTCCGTGGAACGCGCGCCGAAAACGCTGCATTCCGCCGCCTTCCCCCTTGCGTACGAATTCGCATCGAGGCGCGCGCCGCGTGCGGCCGTCACACGGCCGCACGCGCCGCGCGCGCTCACCGCGCCGCTTCCGTGATCGCGATCATGCGTTCGAGCGCCTGCTTCGCGTCCTTCACGAGCGTCGCACGCGTTGCACCCCAACCGGCGAGCGTCGGCGCAGCCCGGAGCTCGGCGCATCAGCGGCGCTTCGATGGACTTCGATCGATGCGCGCCAGGAGGCTCCGGTACGCTGCGAGAAAACGCTCTGGGTCGCTGTGCGCGAGCTCGACGTGTGCGCGACCCGTGAACGTGACGAGCTCCGCGCTCGCCCCGATGCGCTCGACGAACTCTCGAGTTTCCTCGACGGGCGCGTGCCGATCGTGATCACCGGACAGGACGAGCACGGGCCTTCCGGAGAGCGTGGCTGCATGCTCGATGGGCGCGAGCGCATCCGCGGGCGGGTCGAGCACGAACGGGGCGGAGAGCCGCATCGTCGTCCATGCGACCTCGTCCAGCCCCAGCGGAAGGAACATCGAGAGCCGCGCGCGAACGGCGCACTCGAGGTCCTTGTACGGCGCTTCCAACAACCAACCGCCGACGCGCTCCTGAGTATCTTCGGCCGCGTACAGCGCGGCCGCGGCGCCGAGGGATCTTCCGACGAGCACGATCGGGAGCTCGGGCGCGCGCGCTTCGATCGCGTCGAGCGCCGCGAGCACGTCCAGGCGCGCAGAGTAGCCGAGGTCGTTCTGCTCGCCCTCGGAGTCGCCGTGCGCGCGCAGCGTGAGCGCGAACACGCTCGTGCCCTCGTCGCGCAGCATCCGCGCGAGGCCGGCCGAACCGGAACGTGAGCCGTCGTTGCCGTGGAGCACGAGTGCCACGCAGTGTGCGTCGCGCGCGGGGATCCACCACGCGCCGAGGGCGAGCCCGTCGCTCGTTCGGAGCCGCAGCGCCTTGCCCGGCGGATCGGCGGTGACGAACTCCGCGGGCAGCGGCTCCGCGAAGGACTTCGAGCGGCGCGTGAGGAGGACGTCCACGACGAAACCGGACCCCAACCACGCGGCGACGAGGGCCGCGAGGACGATCAGGATCCGCCGCCGAGCGCGCGAGCTCACCGCGCCGCTTCCGTGATCGCGATCATGCGTTCGAGCGCCTTCTTCGCGTCCTTCACGAGCGTCGCGCGCTCGTTGACGTCGAGCCGTTCGCGCGCGGCGGTCTGCTCGTCGACGACGTCGCCGGCGAGCACGCGGTTGATCTCGGGCGCCTTGCCCTTGCGCAAGAGGTCGAGCATGCCCGCGAGGTGCGGCGGGTCGTTGCGGCTCATCGTGGCGCAGCCGCAGCCGCCGCCCTGGAACTTCGGATCGGGGATGTCGGCGAGGTGCACGATGTCGGCGCCGCGCTGCCGTGCCTGTTCGCGGGCGTTGCGCACGAAGTGGCCCTCCGTGCCGATGACGAGCTTCTCGCCCGCCTTCGCGTTCATCACGGCCTTCCACAGATAGTCGGTGGAGCCCGCGCCGTCCGCGGCCTGCACCGCCTCGAGCGGCGACTCGGGGTGGACCAGCACTTTCCATCCGCGCGCGTGCCACCAATCGACCATCGCCTTCGAGAAGATCGTGTGCACGCCGCAATAGCTGCCCCACAGGATCATCTCCGCGCGATCGAGTGCTTCGAGCCCGCCCGGCAGCGTCGCGAGGCGCGGGTTCTGGATCCACAGCTTCGGCTCGGGGAACGCGACGACGCGCGCTAGGTCCATCCCGAGCTTCCACGCCGTGTTGCGCCCCAAGTGGTGGTCGGGCACGAAGAAGATCGTCTTCCCTTCCTTGCGCAGCGCGTCGCAGACGAGGTGCGCGTTCGAGCTCGTGCACACGGCGCCGTTCGTCCGCCCCGCGAGCGCCTTCACGCGCCCGCCCGTGTTCATGTACGCGACGACGGCGAGCTTCGATCCGTAGCGCTCGATCAGTTGCTCCGCGGCGGGGAGGACCATCCAGTCCTTCGCGAGCATCTCCATCGTGCAACCGGCCTTGGGGTTCGTGATCCACACCGTCTGGTCGTCCGCGGCGAGCGTCGCGATCGTCTCGGCCATGAAGTGCACGGCGGACTCGACGAGCACCTTCTTCTCCGGGTTGCGCGCCGCTTGCAGCGCGAGCTGGTAGCTGTCCGCGACCTTGCCGCCGTAGCGTTCGACGATCTTCACGATCTCGCCGCCCATGTAGAAGTGCGCGAGGAGCAGGAGCGAATCGCCGAAGTGCTCCTGCGCCGGGATCACGTACCGATCGAGCCACGGGAAGATCGTGCCCGGCTTGCGGTCGGGGAGGGCGAGGTACTCCTCCGCGTACGGCTTGAACTCCGCTTGGTACCAATCGAGCGGCAGATCGGTCTGGCAGAGCGGGATCTCCGGCCGGAGCTGGATGCCGGAGGACGCGATCGTGGGGGACTTCGACGGGGACGGAACGCTCTTCATGGTCGGTGAGAGCCTAGCCGAGCGCGCGCGCGCTGCCCACCGAGGTCGCGCCGCCGCGGAGGGGCGCGCGAGCGGAGCGGGTCCTACACTCGCGGCACCATGTGGATCCTCCTCGCGTTCACCGTCGCCGCGGCGTTCGACAAGCTCACCGTGCCCAAGGAGAAGCCGCTCGAGGTGCGGCGCTCCGCCAGCGTCGTCGCGGGGACCTACGTGCGTCCGCCGCTCGGCGCGGGCGGACGCGGCGGCGTGATCGTGATCGCGAACCAGAAGAAGGTGGAGCTCGATCTCACCGGTGTCGAGCTGCGCGGCGTCGCGAAGGGGACGGACCTCGACCAGTGTTCGGGTTTCGGCCTCGTCGTGCGCGACTGCGAGGACGTGACGATCAAGGGCGGCGTGCTCGGCGGCTACAAGGGCTGCATCGTCGCGACGAACACGAAGGGGCTCGTGCTCGACGGGATCACGTTCGACGGGTTCTACGGAAAGCACCTCCTGTCGACGCTGCAGGCGGAGGACGGGAGCGACTGGCTCTATCCGCACGAGAACGACGCGGACCAGTGGATCACGAACTACGGCGGCGCGATCAGCCTGACCGATTGCGACGGTGCCACGATCCGCAATTGCAAGGCGCGCCACGGACAGAACGGGATCCTGCTCACGCGCTCGAACGGAGCGAAGGTCGAGAAGAACGACGCCTCGTTCCTGTCGGGGTGGGGGCTCGCGATGTACAGGAGCTCGAAGGCGCTCGTCACCGAGAACACGTTCGACTACTGCGTGCGCGGCTACAGCCACGACGCGTACTGGCGCGGGCAGGACTCGGCCGGGATCCTGATGTTCGAGCGCTGCTGCGACAACGTGTTCACGTGGAACTCGGCGACGCACGGCGGCGACGGCGTGTTCCTCTACGCGGGTCAGGACACGGTCGAGGGCCGCGCGTTCGCGAAGGGCGAGCAGGACGCGGGCGGGAGCGATCGGAACGTGTGGTACGAGAACGATTTCTCCTTCGCGGTGGCGAACGCGATCGAGGCGACGTTCTCGAGCGACAACTGGGCCATTCGCAATCGACTCGACGGCTCGCACCAGCACGGCGTGTGGGGCGGGTATTCGCGACGGATGGTCGTGCTCGGGAACTCGATCCAGAACACGCTCGGCGGCGGCGTGTCGATCGAGCACGGGCAGGACTGCGTGTTCGCGGACAACACGTTCGCGAAGAACGAGATGGCGATCGAGCTGTGGTGGGACGAGGACAAGGAGCTCGTGCAGGGTCCGTTCGGACAGCACCGCGACACGAGCTCGCGGGACATGTTCGTGCTCGCGAATGCCTTCGAAGGCAACGCGACGGACTTGATCCTGCGCGATACTCAGAACGTGTCCTTCGCGAAGAACCGCTGGGACCACGAGGGCAACCTCGAAGTGCACTCCGGCGCGAAGGGCTCGGGCGACCTGGAACCGCTCGTGCGCGACTGGGTCGCGTCCGACGGCAAGTCCCCGAACGGGAAGACCGAGCGTTCGACGCTCGCCATCGCGAGCGGAGACGAGCCCGAGATTCTCACGCGCGCCCGCGCGTGGCGGCCCGCGAGCACGAGCACCGGCGGCGCCGCAGCGAGCCGACTGCGCCCGCGCCCGGAGAAGGAAGGCCTCGACACGATCGTGATGGGCGAGTGGGGCCCATGGGACTTCCGCTCCGGCGAACCGAAGCCCGTGCAGAAGCAGAGCGGCGGCCTGCTCGCGAAGGCGCAGTGGGACGCGCGCTGGTTCGCGTGGACCGCGGCCGCCGACCCGCGCGAGAAGCTCGCGGAGTGGCGCGCGCTCGCGCTGCACCCGCTCGCGACGAAGCGTGCGCCGAACTTCGTCGACCCGTGGGCGGGCGACAAAGAGCTGCGCGCGAAGACGACCACCGCGCACTTCGGCGTGATCGCGACGACGCACATCGACGTGACGGAGGCGGGCACGTACCGCCTCGCGGTCCTCTCCGACGACGGCGTGCGCGTGACGATCGACGGCCGGAAGGGCGTCGAGAACTGGACCTGGCACGCACCGACGCGCGACGAAGTGCAGGTGAAGCTCACCAAGGGCCCGCACGAGCTCGACCTCGAGTACTTCCAGATCGACGGTGCCTACGCGCTGCTCGTGGAGCTCGAGAAGGTGCCGTGAACGAGCACCTGCGGTAGAAAACGGTGTCCGTTCCCTTGGTCACCCCTTCGCCCGAGCTCCACGTGCGCTTCGCCGGTCACCGCGCTCCGAGCGACTGAGACGGGGTGAAAAAGGGAAGGGACACCGCGTTCAACTCTTCACCCACGTCCACACTCCGAGCGCCACGAACGCGACGGCGGCGATGCGCGTCAGCACCTTGGGCTCGACGAACTTGCCGAGTGCCGCGCCCGCGAGCACGCCGATGCCGGCGGCGAGGACGAGGGCCGCGCTCGCCGCGACGAACACGGTCCACTTCCCGTGCGCGTCGTTCGACGCGAAGAGCAGCGTCGCGAGCTGCGTCTTGTCGCCGATCTCGGCCACGAACACGGAGGTGAAGACAGCGAGGAAGAGTTTCGGGTCCATGCGCGCGCGAGGGTAGCGCTCTCGCGGCGTCCGGACCTACGGCGGAGGGCGCAGGTGATCAGCGCTGCGCGAAGTCGACGAGGCTCGTCTCGCCGGCGACGACGGTCACGCGGCGAGGCGGCACCGTCGCGTCGTCGCCGAAGAGCACGATCGGCTCGCGTTCCTTCCCTGCGGCGACGACCGGCCAGGGGACCGCGCACACCGTCCACTCGCCCGGCGCGAGGGCGGGGAAGTGCGCCCCGGGCGAGCGGCGGACGATGCGCGCTTCCCGGCCGTACTCGGAGAGCGGTGACGAGAGCACGACGAGCATGTCGGAACTCCCGACCGCGTCCGACGTCGCGTTCGGATCGCCGACCGCGAGCAGGATCTCCCCGCGCCGCTCGAGGCGCAGTCCGACGCGCGGGGGGAATGTCTCTTTGTCGCTCCAGAAGAGCGTCGTGAGCATCGAGCTCTCGGTGCTCCCCCGCCGCGCGCGCACGACCAGCGCCTCGCCGCGCCGCACGCCGGCGAGTCGGAAGGCACCCGTCCCGTCCGCCGTGACGAGCCGTCCGAAGCCGCCGAACGTCCGCTGCTGCGACTCGACCCCGCTGCCGAAGCTCGGGCTCGCGTTCTTGACCTCGTCGGCGACCGGAAGGGCGACCTCGATCTCCGCGTCGGCCGCCGGCGCTCCCGTCGTGTCGACGACCTGGCCGAGGACGGTGCGCTGGAGCAGAACGATGCGCAGCGGCTTCGGTTCCTCGCCGAGCACGAACGCTTCGACGTACCGCCAGCGCTGGTCGGGGATGCGCACGACGAGCTGGTAGCCGCCGGGCAGCAGGTTCTCGAAGCGGAACGAACCGTCGGCGCCGGTGCGAGCGTCGAGCCCGGGCGGGAGCGGTTCGTCGGGCTCGCGCAGGTCGCGTCCGTTGCCGGTGACCACGAGCGCGATCTCGGCGTGCGCGAGCGGCGTCTTGTCGTCCCACACGATGCGGCCCGCGCACGCGACGCGGCGCTGGCTCGCGAGCTCGACGACGAACTCCTCCGCGGACGGCACGTCGCGCAGGGTCCATTCGAAGGCTTGCAGCGGCGGACGCCGCTCGACGTGGAACGCGTGCTTCCCGGGCGCGATGCGCGGAAACACGGCGACGCCGTCCGGGCCGGTCCACGCGGAGGTCTCGCCGTCCGCGCGCGGCTCGCGGTCCCAGCGTCCGAGCGCGACGCGCCGCGGATCGCCGCGGGGATCGGACACGAGCTGGTTCGGCGACCACGGCCCGTCGCGGCGTCCGACGCGCAGGCCCGGAATCGGCGCGCCGCTCGGATCGACGACGCGCACGCGCACCGTGGTGCCGCGCGCGAGGTCGAAGCGCACGAGCGGGGTGGAGTCGGCGTGGGGAGCGAAGCCGCGCTCGACCGGCGCGTACCCGGCCGCGTCGACGCGCAGGCGCGTGTTCGGCAGGCCCCACGTGGGGAGCGTCGCAGCACCGCCGGAGTCGGTGAGCGCCTCCGCGGGCGCGTCGTCGATCCACGAGGAGAGCGCGTCGAGCGGGCGCGTCGTCACGCGCGCGCCGACGATCGCGCGTCCGTCCTTCGCGTCGCGCACGACGACCTGGACGCGCGGCGCCACGGGGAGCCCGATCGGCTCGAGGTCGAGCGTGTCGCCGGGGACGAGCGCGAGCGGGCGCTCGGCGCGGCCGTGGTTCCGGCCGCGGACGACGAGCGACTGCAGCGGAGCTCCCGCCCGCGGCCGCACGCCGAGGAGACGGAACGCGCCGTCGTCGCGGGTCTCGCTCCGCGGGTCCTCCTGCGCGAGGAACCTGGGCTTCGACGGGATTCCGCCCGCGAGCTCGAGCGCGACGCCCGCGAGCGGGACGCCTTGCTTCGTGCTCGTGACGGTGCCCGTGAGGCGCGCGTCGGCAAGGTAGAGCATGCGCATGCGCTCCGCGTTGCCGAAGCACTCGATGGGCGGGTTCCAGGGCGAGAGGTCGTCCCAGCCCTGCGCCACGCTCGCGCTGCGCAGCTCGTAGAGGGTGTCGCGTTGGAGCCCGGTCAGGAGCGCCGTGCTCGTGTCCTCGTAGACCGTCGCGACGCGCGCGTCCGCGCGCAGGTCGAACGGCACGACGCTCTTCTCGCGTTCGCGCGGCAGCGCGCGGACGAAGCGCGCCGTGTGGCCGCGCGCGACGTCGGAGAGGTGGACGCGGAGCTCGACTCCCTGCCGCACGGCGGCCCGGGGCGGGTCGCGGCCGTCGGCCTCGATCGTGAGCGCCACGGGCAGCATGCGTTCGCACGCGACGAGCATCTCGTACCGGCCGGGCCCGAGCGGGGCGGTGATGAGCTCGCCGCGCGCGTTCGCGCGTCCGAGCTCGACGGAAGCGGCGGCGGTGAGGGCAGGGAGGTGCAGGTCGGCGAAGGTGGAGCGCAGCGTGACGACCGTCTTGCCGTCGAACGGGAGGCCACGCTCGGACTGGAGCCGCACGCGCCGGCCGCGCGCGAGCCGCAGGTCGCCGAGGTCGCTGTTCGTGCCGGCCACGACGAGCAGGTCGTCGCGTTCGTAGCGCACGGCGCCGGGGTGGAGGACGAGGAGGCGCAGGCGTCCCGGCGGGAGGGTCCCGATCTGGAAGTGACCGTTCCCGTCGGTCGCGTGCTCGGAGGGACGATCGCAGAAGAGACGCTCGGGCTCGGGCTGGTCGAGCGGGAGGTGGCTCGCGAACGCGCGCTCGATGTCGTAGGCGGAGCCGAGCTCGGGCGCGTGGAGCACGAGCACGCGCGCGTTCGCGGCGGGCTCGCCGTGCGGGTCGAGGATGCGGCCTTGGAGGGTGCCGGTCGAGCGGTCCCACTCCCGCTTCCCGCGGCGCCGCAGGTCGTCCTCGCGCGCGCGCGCCGCGGCGTCGTAGTCCTCGTTCCGC
>JACRIO010000251.1 GCA_016220035.1 Planctomycetota bacterium
GCTCGCCGCGCTGCACGCCGAGCGCATCGTGCACCGCGACCTCAAGCCCGAGAACGTGCTCCTGCGCCGCGCGACGAACGAGCCCGTGCTCATCGACTTCGGCATCGCGCACGTGCCCGACGAGCGCCACCAACTGTCGGAGGGCTTCATCGTCGGCACGCTCGAATACATGCCGCCCGAACAGGCGGAAGGGAAGCGCGTCGACGGCGCCGCGGACGTGTACGCGCTCGGCGTGATCGCGTACGAGTGGCTCACCGGCGTGCGCCCGATCCGCCTGCCGCGCACGGGCCTCGCCGAGCTCGCCGACGAGCTGAAGAAGCGCGAGCCGACGCCGATCGAGGACTGGCGCCCCGGTCTGCCGATCCGGCTCGTCGAACTCCTCGATCGCATGCTCGCGAAGAAGTCCGCGAAGCGCCCGACCGCGGAGGAGGTCGCGGAGGAGTGCGCGACGATCGCGCGCTCCCTGCGCACGGGGACGACGCGGCCGTGAGTCGCGCGGACGGCGTCGTGCGCTGCGTGCTGTTCGCGGACGTCGCGGGCAGCACGGCGCTGTACGAACGCCTCGGCGACGTCGCGGCGAAAGCGCTCGTCGGCGCCGCGCTCGTGATCGTGCGCGGGGTCGTGGCGGAGGAAGGACGCTGGGTGAAGGAGCTGGGCGACGGCGCGCTCGCGGTGTTCGCGGACGCCGAGGCCGGCGTCGCGGCGGCGCAGCGCGCGCGTGCGGACCTCGAGCGCGCCGCGGCGTGTTCGATGCGCTTCGGTCTCCATCATGGAAGGGTGATCGAGGAGGACGGCGACGTGCACGGTGACGCGGTCAACGTCGCGGCGCGCGTGATGGCGCTCGCGCAACCGAGCGAGGTGCTCTTGACCGGCGCCGTGCTCGACGCGCTCGGGCCGGAGTGGCGCGACGCGACGCGGGCGCTCGGGGAGCGCGAACTCGACGGCCGCGAACGCCCGGTCGCGCTCCACGAGCTCGTGCACGAGCTCGCGCGCCGCACGCGCCCGGCGGAGCGCGCGCCCTCGACGGAGGAAGCGCGCCTCGTGTTGCGCCAAGGACCGCGCGAGAGGGTCCTCGACGCGCGCACGCCGCGCGCCGCGATCGGGCGCGACGCAGCGTGCGACCTCGTCGTCGACGACGACCGCGTTTCGCGCCGCCACGCGGAGATCGCGCTCACGCGCGGCCGCTTCGTGCTCGCGGACACCAGCTTCAACGGCACCTGGGTCGTGCCCGAGGGCGCGCGCTCCTTCACCGTGCGCCGGGACGAGATCGTGCTGCACGGGCGCGGCCGGATCTTCCTCGGCGAGGCCGCGGGGCCCGTCGTCGAGTACGACGCGGGGTGAGGCGCGGTGCGCGGGGTCCCGCCCGCCGCTCACGGGGCGACCCGTCAGGACCGCGTGCACGGACGGCGGGGTGCGGGCCTCGACCGGGTGCCCGCGATGCCTGCGGGATCGAGTCCGTCCTCCATCCCGAGCGTCGACCGCGCATGCAGCCTTCCTGTCGGCGTGCATGGTGCCTCTGGGTCGTTCGAGGGGACGTCCCGCGCATCGAGTGTCGAGTGGGTGTGAGTCGCAACGCGCCCCGCCGAGTCGCTCGGCTCGTATCTGGTCGAGGATTCGTCGTTCGCCGCGAGTTCCATCGGTGACGATGCCCGTGTGAGCTCGGGAGGTGCAGGACGCCGTTCTTTGCCGGGCTCGTCCGGATCTCCCCCGAATCAAGTTTGGAAAAACCCCTCGAGCGTCGTCGCTCGAGTGCGCGCGAGCGCGGCAAGGCGAAACGACCCGCGCGCACAGCGATGAGCAACCGACGCGGATCGCGAGCCGCGCCAGCGACGTCGATCTTGCGAGCTCCGTGCAACCGGCACCGGAACACGCTCGTGAGCCAGGAGGGCGGCACACCAGCGACGTCGACCTTGCGAGCTCCGTGCAACCGGGCATGCGACACGGCGCCGCGGTCCGCATCACCTGGAAGCGTCACCCCTGTGCCCCGTCACTACCCTTGCCCATGTACCCGGACCGAATCCTCGAGGAGCGCTCGTCCGCGGGTCCTCGGATCTCCCCCGAATCAAGTCGGTCCTCCGTCGCGACGGCCCACGTCGCAGGCAACTCTCCTGCCGGGGTGCATGGAGTTCCTCGGTCGTGGAGGGGAGTGCGGGGCGAGACCCGCGCTCGACGAACCGCTCCGCGTGTCCGAGGCCAGATCGACCCGCGCCCGACGGTGGCGGCCCGTCCGCACTCCGGAAATCCGGTAAGGCGCTCACAGGGCGCGCCAAGTCCGGTCGGACCACCCGCTCGGGCCGGCCTCGCAGCCGTCCCGCTCGTCGGGCGGGTGGTCCAACTCACCCCTCGAGAAGGACCCAGACCATGCGCCGCCCTCCGACCGCCCTGATCCAAGCCCTCCTGTTCGGCCTCCCGCTCGCCCTGTGCGCCGCGCCGCTCGCGCTCGACGTGACGCTCGGCGCGAAGCTCGCGTGGCTCGCCGCGCTGCCGTTCGCGTACGCGACGACCTTCGCGCTTCTCGCCGGGTGTGTCGGCCGCATCGCCGCGGCGGGCATCGTGCCCGGCCGCTTCCGGCGCAGCGCGGAGGACCCGATCTACGCGCGCCGCATGGTGTTCGGCATCGCGTGGACGAGCCTCTACTACTTCAAGCCGGTGTACCACCTCGTGCTGGGTAACAAGCCGCTGAAGGCCGCGGTGCTGCGCCTCTTCGGCTACCGCGGCAGCCTCGACGTGACCACCTACCCCGACACATGGATCCGCGACCTGCCGCTGCTCGACCTCGGCCCCGGCGTGTACCTGTCGAACCGCGCGACGCTCGGCACGAACGTGGTGCTGCGCGACGGCCGCATCCTCGTCGACCGGATCACGATCGGCGCGCGCACCGTCGTCGGCCACCTGTCGATGATCGGCCCGGGCGCGCGCTTCGGCGCGGACTGCCAGGTCGGCGTCGGCTCTGCGATCGGCTTCAAGGTGGAGTGCGGCGACCGCGTCGACCTCGGCCCGCGCTGCGACGTGCACCACGGAGCCGTGCTGGAGGACGAAGTCACGCTCGGCTACGCCGCCAAGATCGGCGCGAAGGCCCGCATCGCGCGCGGCGTGAAGATCCCCGACTGCGCCGTCGTGCCCGCCCGCGCGGTGATCGCGACGCAGGAAGAAGCGGACGCGCTCGTGCGTGGGCGGCGCGAGCGCGAGGCGCGGGTCGAGTCACGCGCGGCGTGAGGCCGAGGGCCGAGCTCCGAGTCGGGCTCGTGCGGCGCCCACGTCCGAATCCGGCCGGGCTCACGAACTCCGCGGTAATCAGCGCGAGCTGCGCGCCCAGGGCGAGGCACGCGCCACGCGGCGCGCCTTCGAGCGTTCCTTCTCACTGGAGCCCTGCCGTGATCGACCTCATCCGCCTCCTCTACTGCCTCCCGCTGCTCCTGCTGGCCCTGCCTGCGATGTGGATCGCGCAGGCCCTGCTCGCGCTGGCGCGGCCGCTCGGGTCCCTCTTCGCGATGGGGATGCTCGCCTCTCGCTTGGGGGCCTGGTTCGTCCATCCAGACCGCTCAATACCGGCCATCGTGTCGCGCTCGAACGCAGCAACGGAACAGCTCCGCCTTGGCGGACTGTGCAACCCCGCGCGGTGATGCGGGCGGGCGGCGGCGTGCCGCGCGACATTGCACCGTGTCGCACGACTTCGCGATGCACTCCATCGAGAACCCACCGTGTCGCTCGGCATCGCAAGGCATCGCAACGTACCGCACCAGACCGCACCGCGCGGCATCGACTGACTCTTCCACTGGACGGTGACGAGGTGGAGGGCGCGCTCGCGCGGCGGAGCGGCGGGATCGGCAAGTGGTGGAGCGGCGAGCTCCATCCCGCGTCCCTCGTCGTCTGCAGCAGGAAGAATTCGTCGCGTCCGCACGGCGGGCCTCACGCGAGCTCACCCCCGCTCCGCCTCCGTGATGCAGCGTTCGACCGCCTCGATCGCGGCCCGTCCCGCGCGCTCACCGGCTTCGACGATCGTGTCGCGGGCGTGGAAGTCGGTCAGGTGGAAGCGCGCGACGTCGGGCGCGATGTTCACGTCGATCAGCGCCTTGCGCGCGAGCGCGAGGTGGTGCTGCTGCACCTCGTGCACGCGCAGCATGGTTTCGAGCGCTCCCGCCTTCGGCGCGCGCGTCGCCCCCGGCACGGCGCCGCCGAAGCTCGGCGTCAGGGTCGACATGATGTCGACGGCCACGATGCGATCGCATCCGCGCGACTCCAACACGTCCGTCGGCATCGAGCTCACGATCCCGCCGTCGACGAGCGCGCGGCCCTCGCGCCAGATCGGCGGTGCGAAGAGCGGCAGGTTGACGCTCTCCAAGATCGCTTCGGTGACGTCGCCCGACTCGCGCACGACTTGTGCGCCGCTCAGGAGGTCGATGGTGACGGTCGAGAACGGCGTGCGTTGTTCCTCGAACGTCCGCGCCTGGAGCGCGACATGCAACTGCTCGCGCCAGCCTCCGCTGCGCGCTCGACGGAGGAGGTGCATGCGCCGACCGCCAGGGACGCGCGCGAGCCATTCCGGCGGCACGACGGCCTTCGAGATGCCGTCGTGCGCGATCTGCCACTGCGCGCCCTCGGCGACGAACGCGCCGACGAGCGCGCCGAAGCTCGTCCCCGCGATGCGATCGAAGACGATTCCGCACTCCTGGAACGCCTTCCACACCCCCAGGTGCGCGAACCCGCGCGCGCCGCCGCCCGCGAGCGCGAGGCCGATGGACACGCCGGCGATGCGGCGCGCGAGGCGGACGACGTCGCTGCGTTGGAGCGCGTCGTGCTGGGATGGATCGCGCTCCCAACTCGCGGTCGCGGTGGCTACCTCGAGCGGCGCCGGGAACCGCGCGTTCGTCCCGTGGATGCGGCCGCGTTCGACGCGCCACACGATGCGCGCACGGAGGCCGAGCTCACGCGCGCGGCGTACCAGCGGCGCGACGCTCGCGAGGTCCTGCTCCGCCGCCTCGACGCGCAGCACGCACCAAAGCTCGTCGACGCGCGCGCCGATGCGGAGGAGCTCTTCCGCGCGCTGGAGCTCGTTCTCGCGCGCGAGGCGGGGGAGCTCGACCAGGACGTGCCCAAGGCCGGCCTCGATGCGTGCGGTATCGACGGCGCGCTCGAGCGCGGACGGATCGTCGTGCTTCGGCGCGTCCAGCGCGATCACACCGGGCGAATGCACGCCCGGCCGTTCACCGCCGACGACCACGAGCGTCCGCCCGAAGCGCGACCACTCCCCCGCGATCGCCGGCGCGAGGCTCGGCGTCGATGCGTGCGCATGCACCACGAGCACGACCCCGAGACCGCGCCGCGCGCTCCGCCCCTGATTCGCCGCGGCGAGCCGCGCCCCGAGCGCGCGCCCGAGGTTGGCGGCGAAGCGCGGGGAGCGCGCGATCAGCTCCTCGAAGTCCGCGCGCGCGAGCTCCGCGAGCACGACGTCGGTCGCGCACGTCACCGTCGCGGTGCGCCGCCCGTCGCCGAAGAGCGCCATCTCCCCGAAGTGCTCGCCGGGCCCGAGTTCGCCGAGCGCGCGCGCGCGCCGACCGTTCGCCGCGTGCTCCACGACGAGCTTCCCGCGGAGGACGACGAACAAGCTCGCGGCGAGGTCGCCCTGCCGGCAGACGACCGTGGCGGCCGCGAGCGTGACGCCCCGCGCACGCCGCGCGAGGAGCTCGAGCTCGTCCGCCTCGAGCCCGCGCGCGAGCGCCGAGGCAGCGAGCAGGGCGGGATCAGGCGCTCCAGTGGCCGGCATGGAGGCGCACATCCTGGCGGACTTTGGGGAGCGACGCGAGCGACGCTCCGTGCCGAGCACGCAGCCGCTTCCTTTCTCAGCACGACCCCGTCGTGCCCGTCCTGTGCGGCAACCATGAGCGCGCGTTCGCGCTCGTAGCGGGTTGCCACGAGAAAGTCCTCCTCGTGAACCCGATCGCCAACCCGGCCGTCCCCGTCGGCAAGTCGCGTCTGCGCACGATCGTGAGCGCCGCCTTCACGGAGAAGAACGTCGACTTCGCGGTCGAGGTGCCGGCGAAGGTGGGTCGGCGCGTCGGTGTGATCTGACGCCAGGGACCGCGCGCGGCACTCGCGCCGCGTGGCCGCTCGTTTCACTTCGCCTTCGGCGCCTGCGCCCGCTGGATCAACCGCGCCGGCCGCACGCCGGTCGAGAGCGAGCTGTAGTTCGGCGCGTCGTAGTTGCGGCGCGGGATGCGGGCTTCGCTCGGCGACTCGAACGCGCCGCCGCCGCGCAGCACGCGGTGGGTCTTCGAGTAGGGGAGGCGCTCGGCCGTGCCCGGCGCGACGGGCTCGTCGTAGCTGCCGTAGGCGTCCTTGCACCACTCCCAGACGTTGCCCTGCATGTCGTAGAAGCCCCAAGCGTTCGGCTTGAGCGAGCCGACGGGGGAAAGGACGGCCCAGCCGTCGTCGATCGTGCGGTCGATGCTCTCGAGGGTCATGAGCTTCTCGTCGTGCGTCATCGATCGGTCCGCCGTGTTCGCGTACTCGTCGATGCGGTCGATGCTCAGAGGGTCCCACGATTCACCGGCCAACGCCGCGCGTTCCCATTGGGCCTCGGTCGGAAGCACGAGTCCGAATCGCACCAACGTCCGAGCCGCTTGCTCCCACGTCAGGTTGTTGACGGGTTGCTGGGGCGTCATCTGCACTCCCGCGATCTTCTCTCCATCGCGAATGAGCGAAGGATTCGAGTTCATGAGCCGCTTCCATTGCGCCTGGGTGGCCTCGAACTTGGAGAGGAAGAAGGGCTCGATGTCGACCTCGATCGGATCGCCGCTCGAGCTGAATTCGTCTTCGAGCGGCGGCGCCCCGGGCTCTTCGCTCGGCGGCTCGTAGTTCGGGCTGGCCGGATCGCGACGTTGAACGCCCATGATGAACTTTCCACCGGGCACGACCACGAGGATCAGGCCGTCGTCGCACGGCCTCTCGGTCGACTCGGGGAGACGCGGAATCGTCGAGTCGGGCAGGAGCGGCATGAAGAACTCCCACGAGCCCGTGTCGTGGTTCCTACCAATCGGGAGCATGCCGAGCTGGGGCTGCAGATCGAGCCCGCCATACGTCGCTTTGTCGGCCTGGAGCGCGCGCCGCGCATCGTCCCAGCGCATGGTGATGGCCGGTTCGTCGCGCTGACGGAGCAGGAGCTTCGTCCACTCGGAGCGGGCCTTGACCGCGAGTTCTCCCGCGTGCTTCCGGCCCTCGAAGAGCCCGGTGTCGCGGTCGAAGAAGCGCTCCATGCGTAGGAGAAGAACGGTCAGGGTATCGTGACGCTTCTGCGTTTCTTGATCCTCGAAGCGCCAGTCGGTCGACCATGCGAGCTCCTCCTCGGCGGCTTGGATCTGCGTTCGCAACGCGGCGATCCGGTCGACGAGCGCATCACGAGTCGCGGGCGTCTTCGCCGCCAGAATCTCATCAGCGAGGCGCGTCCGTGAATCCTCGATCTTGAACCTCTGCTCGCCACTCGATTCTCGCAGCGCTCGTTCACTCTCCAGGACAGCTTCCTCGTCCAGCCCGTTTCGGAAGAGCGCCCAGGCCAGCGTGTCGCGTACTTCGCACGCATGCGGAGTCTCCGGGGCTTTCGAATCCGCCGCTTGCACCAGCTCCAAGGCGCGTCGCGTGATCTGGAGCGCAAGGCCGTCGTCGGTACCGACCTTGTACTCGATCCATCCGACCATCTGCCACGCTCGGCGGTTGAGCCCTTCCCAATCGGCCGGCAGGCGCGGCCAATCGGGGGGCGGATCGTCGGCCGAAGCGGCAATGGACTGCGACGCTGGGTTGCGCCGCGCGAGCAAACGGAGGGCGAGCTCCAGCTGCCGGCGTTTCAGGTCCAGCGCGACATAGCGCTCGTCGACCTGCCTTCGCGCGGACTTCTCCTCCACGCTGAGGGCCTTGCCTCGGTTCCTGAGCTGCGCGAGTTGCGAACTGAGTTCGGCGAAGCTCGGACGCTCCTCGCTCCCATCGCGAATCTGCTGGGCGCGTTCGAGCCACTTCTCGCAGCGCTCGAGCACGTGGGGATCCCCGATGGGCCACAGGGTCTGTGCTTCCTTCTCGAGGTCCGCCAGTTCGGGCATCACGCTGAGTTCGAGGACCTCACGATTGCGTTGCGCGAGGCGCGCATTGCGCTCGCTCAAGCTCACGATCGCCCAAGCGATCACCCCCGCGAGCGCGAGCACCGCCACGACCGACGCCGTCGCGAGCTCCTTGTGCTTCGTGACCCACTTCCCGATCAGGTACCCGATCGTCGGCGGGCGCGCGGTGACCGGTTCGCCGGCGAGGAAGCGCTCGAGGTCGTCCGCCAGCGCGTCCGCGGTCTCGTAGCGGAGCTTGGGGTCCTTCTCGCACGCCTTGGCGACGATCAGCGCGAGGTCGCGCGGCACCTTGGGCGCGATCTTCTCGAGCGGCGGCGGCTCCTCGCGGATCACCTGTTGGATGAGCTGCGCTTCCGTTTCGCCGTCCCACATCGGGCGGTCGGCGAGGAGCTCGTACAACGTCGCGCCGATCGAGTAGATGTCCGCGCGCTTGTCGACGGCGAGCAGGGAGCGCTGGAGTTGCTCGGGCGCGATGTAGCGCAGCGTGCCGAGGATCTGGCGGTCGTCCTTGGTCAGCGTGACGCTTGCGTTGTCGACGCCCGCGAGGCCGAGGTCCATCACGACCGCGCGCTCGTCGGGCCACGTGACCATGATGTTCGCGGGGCTGATGTCGCGGTGCAGGATGCCGTTCGTGTGCAGGTGCGCGAGGCCGTGCGCGGCGTCGGCGAACAGACGCGCGGCCTGCCGGTAGCGGTCGTTGCCCTGCGCCGGAGCGCGCGACTTGCGCTCGATGAGCGGCACGTCGGCGAAGAGCTCCTTGCGCTCGCCGCGCACCGCCTCGCACGCGCTCGACACGGCCGTGTCGAAGTCGCTCGACGACGACGACAACGCTCGCGCGACGCGCGCGAGGTCGGCTCCCTCGACGTACTCCATCGCGTAGTAGTGCGTCCCGCGCGCCTCGCCGCACGCCAGGATCTTGATCACGTTCGCGTGCTCGCAGCGCGACAAGGCGTCGATCTCGCGCTTGAAGCGCGCCACCGCGATCGCATCGTGCGCGCGTTCGGCGGGGAGCATCTTGAGCGCGACCAGGCGCTCCAGGCTCTTCTGCCGCGCGAGGTAGACGGCGCCCATCCCGCCTTGGCCGAGCTTGCCGAGCACCTCGTAATCGCCGAAGAAGCGCGCGTCCTCGATCGTGGCGCCGCTCGCGGGCGGAGCGTCGCCGCCGCCGGAGCTCGCGCCGAACATCCGCCGCAGCTCGTCGGTGACGCCGGGGAAGCGCTTCTCGAGCTCCGGCCCCGCGAGCGTTTCCCCCGACGCGTAGTCGAGGTACTCCGCGCGCCGCGCGAGGCCGTTGAAGCACAGGACGCGTTCGCTCTCCTCGTCGAAGAGGAGCCAGGGGTGGAGCGGCGTCCAGCGCTCTTCGCGCCGCAGGTAGAGGCGATGGGGCAGGAGCTCGCGCGGCACCACCGTCCCGCGCGGATCGACCACGGTCGGCGCGTCGCCGTCGAGCGCGAGCAGGCGCGCGCGCGGCGCTCCGTCGCTCCCGAGCTGGATCGACTCGGCGAACAAGAGACGCGCGTCGCGCGGCAGGAAGAGCTCCGCGTCCCACGCCGCGTCGAGCGCTTCGAGGAGCTCGGCGCCCGCCTCCTCGTAGAACGACGCCGCGCGTGCCGAGCTGTGCCCGATGACGCGGTTCCTGTACGCGGGCAGCGCGTGGACGAGCTCGCGCGGCGCGATCGAACGGCGTTCGGAGCGCTTGTCCGTGCCGACCTCGGTCAAGCGCGCGAAGAGCGCGAGCACGCGCTCATCCGTGATCGGCCGCTCGTGCACGCGCAAGGCGCCCGCCCACTGTCCGACCGACGCGCGCGCGAGCGACCCAGGCTCCGCCGGCGGCGCGGCGGCGACGCCGAGGCGCAGCGACACCTCCCACGCGAAGTAGGCCGTGTCGTGGCGGTCCTTCGGCGACTTCGCGTTGTGACTGCGGCGACGAAGACGCGCGACGGGGAGCGGAAGCGGCGTCGGGGGGGCGGACATCCGGGGGCGGGATGATAGCTCGCGCCGCGTCCCCAGCGTGAGGCACGAAGCCGCCCGCGAGCGACGCCGAACGGCCGCTCGCGGGCGGGAATCGTCGCGCGTCGGTCAACGCACGCGCCACACGGCGAGATCGAGGTCCCCGCTCGCGTTGCGGCTCGCGCCGGCGATCACGATGCGTCCAGCGTGGTCGACGCACACCGCGGTGCCGAGGTCGAGCCCGATCCCGCCGGCGGCGCCGTCGTGTCGGAACACGCCGTCCTGGCCGAAGAACGGATCGGTGCGTCCGTTCGCGTCGAGCCGTTGCAGCGCGAGCGAGCTCTGGAACTCGGGGCGCGGCGGGAGGCTGACGGGGAAGCTGTTGACGATCAGCGGCCGGCCGGAGGCGTCGAGCGCGAACCCGCCGCCGAACGGCCCCGTCTCCGGGCGCGAATAGCCGTTCAGGCCGAAGGTGAAGTCGGTGCTCCCGCTCGCGAGGAGGCGTGTGAGCAGGAGGCTCGAAGCGACGACGATGCGGTCCTGCGAGTCGATCGCGACGCGCGCGATCGACGGCAGACCGAGCACGGTGTCGCGCAGTCCGACCTCGATGCGGAACCCGTCGCCGTCGAAGCTCGGATCGAGCAGGCCCTGCGCGTCGAGCCGCCACAGGACCGGCGTCGAAAGCGGATCGCCGCTCGTGTCGGGCACCATCCCGCCGATCACGATGCGGTCCTGGGAGTCGAGCGCGATCGAAGTCGCGAGGGCGCTCCCACCCATGGGGTTGCCGATCGCGATGGGTTGTCCGGAGCGAAACGCGAAGTCGCGCTGACCGCCGGGGAGGTAGCGGTGGACGTCGACGAGGAACACCTGGCCGACCTCCACGAGGCGGGTCGCGGCCAGGATCAGTCGACCCAGTCGATCGCGCGCGAGCTGCGCGCTCCCGTAGCTTCCTCCGGGCGGCGGCTGGATCACGAGGCTTCCGAAGTTCCCGAACGAGACGTCGGGGAAGCCCGCGAGCGTGTAGCGCCGCAGCTCGAGGTAGGGCCGCGCCGTGGGCTGCGTGCTCGTCAGGATCGCGGAGAGCAGGTAGAAGCCCTGCTCGTCGACGCTGAGCGAGAGCGGGCCCTCGAACTGCGCGAGGAGCGGACGATGGACGTACCCCGTGCCAGCGAACGAGAGATCGAGGCTCCCGTCCGCGCGGAAGCGCCAGACCACGAGATGGCCGCCGGGGCTCGTCCCGGACGTGATCCCCGCGACGTACACGCGGTCCTGCGCATCGGTCTGGATCACGTAGCCCTGCTGGTGCTCGTTCGGAGCGATCCCCGCGCCGCCGTGCGTCGCGACGCCGTCGCCGGAGAACGATGGGTCGAGCATTCCCTCGATGCAGCGGTGGCTCGCGTCGACGTGGACGAGCGTGAGCCGCGCGGCGTCGAGATCGCCCGCGCCGTTCCAGATCGAGCCCACGTCGAGCACGCCGCGCGCTGCGAGGTGATCGACGCTCGTCGCGTTCGTGGTCGACGCGCCGTCGATCGCGACCTCGAGCTCGAAAGCGAAGCACGCGGGCTCGTCGATCGTGCTCACGATGCGCAACCGCAGGCTCTCGCCCGGGGCGGACTGATCCAGTTCGAGCCGCGCGAACGGCGCGAATTCGCCGGGGAGCAAGAGCGGGAGCTCGCGGTGCGCCGCGGCCGCGGGCGGCGGCTTTGGAATCGTGGAGGAGCCGCCTCCGCACGAGCCGAGGCCGAACAGGATGGAAAGCGCGGCGATCGAGGCCGCGACACGAGTGTGGACGAGCGAGTGCATGGTCGAGCTCCTGTGCGATCGGGTGTTCTGCGCCGAAACGGGCGCGCGCCTCCTTGCCGCGCGGAGCCCACGCATTACCGTCGCGCGCTCACGAGACGACTCCGCCGCGCCCGGTGGACGCGGCGGAGTGCGCGACGGTGGCGGCTCGTCACTTCGCGCGCGCGGCCCCCCACGCGCCGCGGCGATCCGGCTTCGCGGCCGCGAAGCCGGGCGAGAGGCCTTCGATCGGTTCCGTGGAGGAGAGACGCGCGACCTCGACGCCATCTTCGTCGAGCAGCACGGACTCGGTGCGCGCGGCCACCGCGAGCGAGCCGTCGGAAGTTCCGCGGAGCGACACGCGCGCTTCCGCGGCGCTCGCCGAGCGCAGAGTTGCGAGCGCGAGACCGAGTTCGCCGAACTCCGCGTCGACGACGCCGTCCGTGTCGAGCCGCCAGACGAGCGCGTGTTCGCCCGCGGCGAGCCGCGCCGCGACCAGAATCCGGCCGTGTGCATCGACGTCGAGCGCTTCGACTTCGACGCCTTCGAGGCCGGCGTCGAGCTCGATGCGTCCCGTTCCGCCGAGCGCCGCGTCGGTCGCGCCGCCGGGGAGCCTGCGCTCGAGGACGATCCGGGCGCCGCCGGACTCCGTCCACGCGACGAGGATGCGCCCGACGGCGTCGCGCCCGAGCGCGAGGCTCGACGGTGCGCCCGGCATCCGCACGCGGCCCTCCGCGCCGAACGTGACGTCGACCTGGCCAGCGGGACCGAGCTGGACGAGCTCGATCGCGCCTTCGGCAGCGCGCTGGACCGCGATCAAGGCCCCGCGGTCGTCCGCGAGCGCCGCGAGCTCGCGGTCTCCGTCGAGCGCCTCGATCGTCGCGACCTCGAAGGCGCGGTCGGGCGCTCCCTCCGCCGTGCGAAGCTCCGCAGTCCAGGCCGCTCCGTCGCCCGCGCGCAGCACGCGCAGTGAACGTCCGCCTTGGGCCGGCGCTTCGAGGTCGGCCGCATCGGCCGTGAACGCGCGCACGCAGGCGTTGATGCCGCTCAGCGAGAACGTCGTCACGCCGAGGTCGATGCGCGCGGGATTCGTGGAGACCACGCCGCGGTAGGCGCAGGCGAACGGCGCGAGGCCGCTGACGGTGCCGGAGTAGCCCCACTGCACGAAGTTCACGCGCACGACGCCCGAGTAGGAGAAGCACCAGTGGACGGGCGTGAGGTTGCAGATGGAGAGCTCGGTCTGGGATCGGTTGCTCGTGTAGGTCGTCTGCGTGAAGTCGAAGCGCAGGAAGGGCGCGCTCGAGCCGGCCTGGTAGCCGTACGCGGAGCCGGTGTAGACCGCCGAGACCTGTTCTGCGGGCGGTGCGCCGCCGCCCCCGCTTCCGCCTCCACCGCACGCGACCATGGCGAGCGGAAGGACTGACGAGAGCAAGGCGAGCGCGAGCGGACGTCGGAATCGAAACGTGTTCATCGGACTCCTCCTCGTGGAGTGCGTGTTCCTCTGTGGGTTCCGCGCCGAACCCCACGGGTCCGGCCGCGGAGCTCCTTGGCCGCTCCGGACCGAGGATTACCTCGCCCACGACACGCGCCCTTCCGCGTCCGCGTAGCAGCGAGCAAGATGGAGGTTGGAGGAAGCCCACATGCAGAACCCGGACGAGAGCCGCGACGACTGGGGCGCGCCCACGCGCTGGTCGCTGATCGAACGCGCCGCGGGCCAGCGACCGGAGGCCGAGGCCCACCACGCCTGGCGCGAGCTCCTGCAGCGCTATCACTCCGCGGTCGAGCAGAGCATGCGACGCGCGTTGCACAATCATCCGCAGTGGCCGGAGGCCGCGGCCGATTTCTTCGCCTATCTGTTCGAGCAGGAGCTCCTGCCCCGCGTCGACCGCAACCAAGGCCGGTTCCGCTGCTTCATGCAGGGCGTGGTGCGGCGCTACGCGTTGAATTGGAGACGCACCACCGGCCGCGCCGCCTCCGCCGACCTCGACGAGCTCGAATTGCCCGGCGCCGAGGCCGAAGCCGAGTTCGAGCGCGAGGAAGAGAGTGCGTGGGCCGAGGCGATCCTGCGCAGCGCGGTGAAGCGCTTTCAAGCGGCGCATCCGCGCGACGCCGAGTTCCTTCTTCGCGCCTACGGGATCGCGCCGTGGCCCGCGTCGACGCGCGAGGAGCTCTGCGCGGCGTTCGACGTGAACGAGAGCGCGCTGAACGTGGCGATCCACCGGGCGCGCAAACGGCTCGCGAAGGAGATCGAGGAGGAGATCCGCGAGCTCGTGCAAGGTCGCGTCGATTTCGAGGCCGAACGGGAGCTCTTGCTCGCGCGCCTTCGATCGGCGCATCCCGGGTTCCTCGATGCGGGAGGCGCGGCGGGAGCGGACTGATCGCGCCTTGCTCCCGCTCGGCGGCGGACCTCGGCGCGTGTCGCGCGTCGCTTGCCCGCCGCGCGGGTTCCCGCTCTCGTGACGAGCGCTCGGGGATCCGCTGGTAAGGAACGCGCGCGTGCGCTCAAGGGGCGGAGGACGCGGAACCCGAACGGAGTCGCGCGGCGCGCTGGCGCGTGCTCGTGATCCGCGGGGAGCCCGTGTCCGAGCCGGCGCCATCGACGACGCCGCTCGAGGTCACCCCATCCCCTCGAGGAACGATCATGCTCGCGTTCACGACCCACCTCTGGCGCCGGCTCATGGCGCTCTGCGCCGCGCTCTGCGCGAGCGGCGCCGAAGCCGCACCGGCACCGCCCCACACACCGCTCTCGCCGCCCAGGACGGCGTGGAACCTGATCGACATCGATGCGCCGTCGCCCGCGGCGGACGCGGGGCCGACCCCCGCGAAACCCGCGCTCCCCGACTCGGTCCGTCGCCTTTGCGCGCTCGCCTCCGAACGCGGGCTCACGCTCCCGTCCGCGCTCGTCGAGTCGCTCGGCGAGGTCGCCGCGCTGCTCGCCTTTCTCCCGATGGAACGGCTGGTCGACCTCGAGCTTCGGCCGAAACGGCTCGTGCTCGTGTTCGACACTCAGCGAGAGCGGGAGGTCGAAGTGCGCCTGCCGTCGACGACCTGCTTCGTGCTCGACGAGCGCGCCGCGCACGACGATGTGCTGCGGAGCGGCCGACCCCGGCGCGTCGTCACGGACGAGCACCGCCTGGTCGTGCACCGGCGCGTGGAGCTCGAACTCGGCGCCGAAGGGATCGTGGGCGTGCGCGCGGGCGACCTCGAGCTCGCGAAGGGACCGTTCCGGTTCGACGTCGCCGTCTCGGTGACGAAGGCGCCGGGCCGGATGAACGTCGACGAGGACGGACGACCCGTGCTCGCGCTCGACGATCAGGGACGTCCGTTCCGACGCGACGGGCAGTGGGTCGTCGAGCGCTTCGACAAGTGGATCGTGCTGAAGGCTTTCGGCCGCAAGGTCGAGATCGGGGTGCCGGGGCGGGCGCCCCCGAAGTGAGCTGGGCTCGCTTCCGAGCCAAGCTCACGTGACGCGAGAGTGGGAATCGTGGATCTGGGGCCTTGCGCGCTTCGCTTTGCGCGTGGAGCATCCGTGACACTCGCGCTCACGGTCATCCCGCCGTGCCGCATGCCAATCGCGCCCGAGCGCCCCTGAGCGGGAGTTCGTGCTCGCCCCGATGCCCGCCGAGGCCGCGCCGTGAACTCGCAATCCGTGCCGCAGGACGATTCTGGTGGAGCTCGCGACCCGCGGGAGCGTGAGTCCGTCGACGCAGGCGAGGACGCGCTGCCGTTCCCGGTGGCGAAGCTGCTCTTGCGCGGCCGGAACGACAAGTCACCGATCGCCCGGCACGACTACGCTTTCTACGCATGGGAGGTCTCGATCCGCATCGCCGTGGCCTGGCGCGGCATGCGCCCGAACCTCGCGCTGGCCTCTCTCGGCGATTGGACGCGCGCGCTCGAGGCGGAGGACCGCGATCTCGATGCTCCCGAACTGCTCGAGTTCCACGGGCTCGCCGGCAGCGTCATTCACGGCGTGCGCCCGAAGCGTCGCGGCGTGCGATGGTCCGAGCTGCTGAGCGATCTCGCCGCGTATCGCAATCGGGTGAGAGGGCACGCGGGAGTACGTGACGATGCGTTCTACACGGACGCCTTCGACGTCCTCCGGCGCGCGTGCGTGCGGGCGTGGGCGGAGGGGCTGTTCCTCCCGAAGGGTGCCCGCCTCTGCGTCGCCGATACCGTCGAACTGACCCAGGATGGGCGCCTGCTCGCGCGCGTGTTCGCGTTGATGAACACGACGCCGCGGCTACTGGATCCGCTGGGGACGGCGGTCCCAGCCGGCTTCCTGCCGCACCGTGTGTACGTGTGGTCGCACGACGAGCGGCGCTCTCTGCATCCCTGGGTCGTTTACGACTCCAAGGACGAAGCCGTGTTCACTTTCTCGGCCGTCAAGAACCGAGTCGGGTACCTCGATCACGCCTCGGGCACGGAGCTCAGTGCTCGACGGATCGAGGAGCTGGCGCCCGGCGCGGAAGCGGAGGTGCGCGCCTTCTTCGCGGGCACCGTGCATCCGACCGAGGAGCCGCCGCGCGCCGATGCGCGGCGCATCGACGACTACACCCTGCTCGAGGTCCTCGGCGAGGGCGGCATGGGGGTCGTGCATCTCGCTCGACAGGAGAGCCTCGGCAAGCTCGTCGCGCTCAAGCTCCTGCGCGAGTCCGCGCGCGGAAACCCCGTGGCGATCGCGCGATTCCAGCGCGAGATCGAGGCTCTCGCGCGCTGCGAGCACCCGAACGTGGTCAAGATCCTCGCGTCGGGCGTGCACGACGGGCTCCCGTACTTCGCGATGGAGTACGTGCAGGGCGTCGACCTGCGGCGCGTGGGGGACCAGCTCTCCACGACGCGCGACTTCGGGAGGGCCGTGTCGAGCGCGTGGGGGGAGAAATGCGCTCGACGCTCCGAGCCGAAGTTGGCGGTCGCCGCCGCGGAGGCCCGCGCTCCCCTCGTCATTTCGAGCCCGGACCGCTACCGCGCGGTCGCGCGCTTCGTCGCCGATGCGGCGCGCGGCGTGGAGCACCTTCACCATCACGGCGTGATCCACCGCGACCTGTCGCCCGCGAACCTGATGGTGACGGTGCCGGACGGACGGGCGGTCGTGATGGACCTCGGGCTCGCGTACCTGCGCGAACCTTCCGTGTCGTTGACGAAGGACAAGTCGCAACTGCTCGGGACGCTGCGCTACATGGCGCCCGAGCAACTGACGAAGAGCCGGATCACGCTGGACCAGCGCATCGACGTCTACGCGCTCGGGGCGGTGCTGTACGAGCTCCTGTGCGACCATCCGATCCACGACGGCGACTCGGAGGAGCGACTCGTGAAGCAGGTGCTGTTCGAGGCGCCCGCGCCGCTGCGACGGCGCGATCGGAGGATCCCCACGGACCTCGCGCTGATCGTCGAGACGGCGACGCGCCGCGACGCGAAAGAGCGCTACGAGAGCGCGCAGCAGCTCTCCGACGACCTGGAGCGCTTCCTCGAGGGCCGCCCGATCCGCGCCCGCGCGCCGACGGTGACCTACCTCGCGCGCAAGTGGGTGCAGCGCAACCCGGCGCTGGCGACGACGGCGGGGGTGGCGGTGATCGCGCTCGTCGGCGTCGCCGTGATGAGCGTTTTCTCGGTCATCGAACAGCGCGACCAAGCGCAGCTCCTGGCCGACACGCGCGCGCCGGAAGCGCTGCGCGCGCGCGCGGAAACTCTGTGGCCGGCGACCGCGGACAAGCTGGACGCCATGGACGAGTGGATCGGGGTGGCGAAGTCCGTGCTCTCGCGCCGGGACGCGATCCTAGCGGGAGTAGAGCGTGCGGAGGCTCTCGAATCCGCTCCGCGCAGCGTGCTCGCGGCGCGCAAGTCGGACGAGCCCGAGCCGCATTCGAGGAAGCTCGCGGAGGAGTTCGACCACCTCGCGGCGACGAACGGCGAGCTGAACTCGCTCGCCGAGGTCCAGTCCCGCCGCGATTTCGCCGCGACGCTGGAGCAGCGCTCGCTCGAGGATCACGCTGCCGAGTGGAACGCCGCGATCGATGCGATCCGCGGTTCCCCTCACTACGGGAACATGGTCCTCACCCCGCAACTCGGCCTCGTGCCGCTCGGCCCCGACCCGAAGTCCGGGTTCTGGGAGTTCGGTCATCTGGCGAGCGGCCTGGTCCCCGTGCGGGAGGAAGCGCACGCGCTCGTCGCGAAGGAGGAGGCCGGTGTCGTGCTCGTGTTGCTGCCAGGAGGGAAGTTCTCGATGGGGGAGGATTCCGCCGAGGCGGTGCCGGGTGAGGCCGATAATCGAGCCACCCCTGCTCACGAGGTCACCCTGGCCCCGTTCTTCCTCTCGAAGTACGAGCTGACGCAGGGCCAGTGGGCGCGCCTCGCGCGAGAGCATCCCAGCTACTGTCGTGTCGGCGCGTCTCTCCCGTGCGGCGTCGTCGTCACGGAACTCCACCCCGTCGAGACGGTCAGTTGGCGCACCGCGAGGCAGTGGTTGAATCGCCACGACCTCGAATTGCCAACGGAAGCACAGTGGGAGTACGCCGCACGCGCGGGCACGCCGACCCCCTGGGCCACGGGCGATTCGGCCGGCACGCTCGAGGGTCATGCCAACTTCGCCGACAGAACGCTCGCAAGAATCGGAGTTGATCCGACGATTCCAGAATACGCGAACTTCGACGATGGGTTCGACCTGACGGCGCCGGTGGGTCGGTTCCAACCCAACGGATTCGGATTGCACGACATGCTCGGCAACGTCATGGAATGGTGCCTGGATTCCAAGGTCGAGTACCAGGACGCCGACCCTGCGCCAGGTGACGGACTGCGTTCGACCGCCCCCAGGGAGCTCCGAGTTCTGCGCGGCGGCGCTTATGACGGCGATCCGAGCTACCTGCGCTCAGCCCAGCGAGTCGGACTCGCGGCGACGAGCGAGCAGGGAAACATCGGCGTTCGACCGGCGAGGAGGGTCGTCCCCTGAATCGCACGGTCTGAATCGACTACTTCCACCCGCTTCGATCGCGGAGCACGCGAGCGCACGCGCCGCCCGAAGCGGGGCTTTCCATCGACACGCGCTTGCACACTTCCAAAGGAGGATCCATGTCTCGCATGAGCAATCTGTTCCAAGGTCTGGCTCTCGTGATCGCCCTAGTCAGCGGGCCGAGCAGGGCGGAAGCCCAGAATGGCTGCGGAACCGCCCAGTCGCCCGATTGCGACTGCGACGGTGTCCCGGACCAGTCCAATCCAGTGTCCCTCGTGGTCCAAGACGACGGGGGCGTCCTCGACCTGTCGAGTGGATTGACCGTCACGCGCGATATCGTGTCCAACGACGGGTACACGGGGCGGGTCTACGATGGGCACACCGATCCCCAGGGCAATCCGGACCGGGTCGACACGATCCGGGTCATGCCGAACACCTTTCCGCGGCACGGGAGCGCGGCGATGGTCGAGATTCCACACGCGCCCTTCGCCAACGACGAGTACCACGGCGCAAGATGCAATTGGAGCCTGGGGTCTCGTGGCAAGTTCGAGATGTACGACCGCATCGGTTACAGGCTTCGCGACCAGTGCGGCAACGAATCGACGAGTACGGCCCTATTCTACTACAAGGTCACGGATGCAAACGCACCGAACAACGTCTTGAGCCTCGCCGCTCCTGCCGGGGGCCCTCCCAACTGGATCCTGGTCCCAGATGCCTATGATCTCGACCCTCCCGCTCCTCCGGTGGGCACCAACCAGCTGATGATCGAGTGCTGGTTGAGGCCGACTCAATTGGGAACGCCTATGGTTGTCCTATCGAAGTGGGCTGACTTCGATGGCGTTAGCAACCTGAACGAAAGGTCCTATGCAATCGGCATCGAAGCCGATGGTGCTGTCCAGTTCAGCATTTCGGATCCGGCCCATCAGTTGGACGGTGCTTTTCACGAGTTCCGCGCGGGCCGACTTCAGGCCGGCGTATGGCAGCACGTGGCGTGTTCCTTCGACGGCGTGGATCGTAGGATCTTCATCGATGGGGAACTCGTGGGGATCAAGAATGCACCCTGCACGATCCATGCGGGGCTAGCCCATCTGTCGATCGGAGCGCAGATGCGAAATCTGGATACAACGAACGTCATCGTCGATGCGGCGCACGCCTACGTCGGACGAATGGACAGCTTGCGAATGTGGAAAGTGGCGAGGCCTCCCTACCGCATTCGCTCGGATCGATGGTCGCGTCATCATTTCGCACCGGCACCACTTCCGTCCGCATCGGTGGAGCCCGATATCATCGTGACCTTTGACTTCGAGAACTCCCACGAAGATGGCACGCGACAGTTCAATGCCCAGCCGCAGGGGTCAATGTCGTACTTCGCAGCGGACTACGGTGCCCTTCAGATGATCGACTGCAACGCGAACGGGCTGCCCGACGACTGCGAGCTCGAGGTGCGTGGTCCGCAAGTCGACGCCGACGGCAACGGTGTGATCGACAGTTGCGAGGTGCACTCGTTCTGCCTCGGCGACGGCACGGCGGGCGCCTGTCCCTGCGGCAATTCGGGCGCGCTCGGGAACGGTTGTGCCAATTCGGCCTTTGCGACCGGCGCGCACCTCGGGGCGACCGGGACGCCGAGCGTGGCGCTCGATACGGTCGTGCTCAGTGCAACGGGCATGACGGGGACGACCAGCTTCTACTTCCAGGGGGATGCACAGCAGGCGTCGCTCCCGATCGGCGACGGGCTGGGCTGCGTGTCGGGCACGGTCGTTCGTCTCGCCACGAAGGCGGTCGCGGGCAACGCGAGCTCCTTCCCGGGGGTCGGGGATCCGTCGCTCAGCACGCGCGGTCAACTGCCCGTGTTCGGCGGCACGCGGTACTACCAGTGTGCCTACCGGAACACGTTTGCGTCGTTCTGTCCCCCGGGGACGTCCAACCGCACGAACGGGGTCGTCCTGATCTGGGGCTTGTGACGAGCCTCACTTTCCGCCGAGGCGAGCTCGCCTCCGGCGCGTGGCGAGTTGAGCCGGGCCGCGTTCACTTCGAACGCGGCCCGGTCGGACTTCCAGGCCCGTTCGCGGCCTCGTGGTCCGTTCGGGGGGCCGGAGCCACTGCCTTCGAGCTCGTTCGATTGTGGATGGAGGCGATGAGGCCACGGGAGCGGGCAAGAAGTCTCCCGCTCGACATCGCGACGATCCCGTAGGATGACGGCGCCGCGGGGGGGAACGCGGCGTCGGAGGAACCTCAGCTTGTCGTGCCGTCCCCGCATGTCCTCCACGCCGACGTCGTGCTCGGCCGGCGGGTGCTTCGCGCAGGCGGGCAGCATCGCTCGGCGGCGCTGTCGGCGAGGGATCTCGGGGTCCACCTGCGTGGCGCTGTGCGTCGTGAACGCTGCATTCGCAGGAGGGCCTGTCGTGACCTCCGGAGGAGAGGCCTCGGCTCTCGGAGCAGTCCTTTCCGAGGACGCGACTTCGAACTGGCTTCACGGCTCCCTCCGCACCCGTCTGCGCGCGCGCGAGCGGGACGGGGAGCGCGATCTCGACCTCACCACCTCGATCGCGCTCGACGGCGGCGATGCGGAGCGCGATGGGTGGACGTGGCGGCTCGACGGGCAGGTGCTCCTCGACCTCGACGGCGCGGGGGATCCGGACTCGGAGTTCTATTCGCTCGCGGATGCGCAGGGCGGCGCCGCGCAGGCGTACCTCTACGAGGCCTATGCCGAGCGCCACGACTCCGACGAGCTCGCGTCCTTGCGCCTCGGGCGGCAGTCGGATTGGGAAACGCCGGTGCTGCTCGCGTTCGACGGCGTGCGCGCGGTGACGCGGCCCTCGGGCAAGGCGCGGGCGGAGCTCGGCGGGTACGCGGGGCGCGTGGTGCGGCAATACGACGACGGGGCCTCCGACGATCCGGTGTTCGGGTTGTGGGGGAGTTGGCGTCCGTGGCGCGCGGCGCGGCTGCGCGTCGACTGGGTGCACCTCGAGGACGAGGAGCGCCTCGGCGCGGACGAGAACGACCTCGTGCACGGAGCGCTCGCGCAGACGCTCGGCGAGCGCCTCCGCGTCGACGCGGCGTGGTCGTGGCTCGAGGGCGCGGACCGCGATGCGTCCGTGCGCGCGACGTGGTTCGACGCGGAGGAGGACCTCGCGCTCGTCGCGACGTGGAAGCGGCTCTTCCAAGCGCAGGGCGTGCTCGCGCAGGAGCTCGATCCCTTCACCGAGGCGCTGCTCGATCAGGCGCCGTACTGGGAAGCGCGGCTCACCGCGTCGAAGGGCTTCGGCGAGCGCTGGCGCTTCGAAGCCGGCGTCGAGGCGCGCCGGCTCGAGGACGACGCCGACGAGGGCGCGTTCAACCACGACTTCGACCGTCTGTGGGCGACGGCCGCGGTCGCGCGGCTTCCGCTCGAGCTCGAGTTCGCGCTCACGGGCGAGCGGTGGGACGGCGGCACGGACGGTGTCGACGCGTGGGGCGCCGAGCTCTCACGGCGGCTCGCGAGCGGAGCGCGGCTCTCCGTCGGCACCGACTACGCGCTCTACAAGGTCGACCTGTTCCAGCTCGAGGAGCGCACCGACGTGCGCACGTGGTTCGCGCGTTGGCGCGAGCAGCGCGGCGCGGGGTGGAGCTGGGATCTCGGGTACGAATACGAGGACGACCCTGGTGCCGACCTGCACACTCTTCGAATCGGGGGAACATGGAGCTTCTGAGGAACAGGCGCGCTCGATCGCTCATGTGCGCGGCGGGCATGTTGCTCTGCGTTAGCGGGTGCATGTTGATCGACGCATTCCGCGGCGAGCGACGCTTCGCGTTCACGCACGCAACGCACGCGAAGGGCGAGGGCCTTTCGTGCGCCGACTGCCACGCGGACGCGACGACTTCGGACGAGCTCGCGCCGCTCTCGATCGAGGCGTGCTCGGAGTGCCACGCGAAGCTCGACGCCGAGAAGCCCGAGGCGGAGCGCGCCGCCAGTCTCTTCGACGCCGCGGGCTTCCGCGCGGCGCACGCGTCGCGACAGAAGGACGAGGTGCGCTTCCCGCACGCGCACCACGCTTCCAAGTACACCTGCGCGGAGTGTCATCCCGGTCTGACCTCGAACACGGACGTGCGCGACCTCGCGCCGATGCCCATGCAGCAGTGCATGGACTGCCACGCGCGCGAGAAGGCGCCGAACGCATGCGCGACCTGCCACGTGCGCATCGACGAACGGTGGGCGCCGCCGAACCACGCGCACGCGTGGAAGGAGCACCACGGGCTCGTCGCGCGCTCCGCCTGCGAGCGGACGGCGGACCGGTGCTCGATCTGCCACACGGAGTCGTCCTGTCTCGCCTGCCACAAGGAGGAAGCGCCGAAGGGCCACACGCTCGCGTTCCGCGCGCGCGCGCACGGCATGTTGGCGTCGCTCGACCGCGAGAGCTGCGCGGCATGCCATGAGCCGGCCTCGTGCGACCGTTGTCACCGCGAGGTGCTGCCGAAGAACCACACCGCGAGCTTCACGAGCTCGTTCGCGGGCCACTGCATCACGTGCCACTTCCCGCTGCGCGAGGAGGGGTGCGCGGCGTGTCACAAGAGCACGCCCGGGCATCGCGCGACGCCGAAGCCCGCCGACCACACGCCGGTGATGATCTGCCGCCAGTGCCACGGGACGACCGCGGCGCTGCCGCACGCCGACAAGGGGGACGACTGCAATGCGTGCCATCCCTGATCGCGCAGGCACCGCCCTCGTGCTCGCGGGCCTCGCAGGGCTCGCACTCGCTCCGGGTTGCGGAGGCGGCGGTTCCAGCACGCCGCCCGCGGATCCCGCGCCCGAGGTCGACGTGCTCGCGCGCGGCGCGCCGGCGCCGGGCATCGTGGTCGCGATCACGTCCATCGACGGCGGCTCGGGCCCGCTCGGCCGCTTCGTGCCGGGCGATCGTCCGCGCGTGCGCTTCACGCTCGCGAAGCGCGACGGGCGTCCGTGGGGCCTCGCGGAGATGGACGAGGGCCGCATCCTCGTCTCGGGGCCGACCTTCGCGTACCAGCGCGTGATCGCGGAGCAAACGGACGTCGCGCGGCGCGCGGAGAAGCTCGGCGACGGCAGCTGGCTCTATGTCTTCGAGACGCCGATCCCCGCGACCTACCTCGCGCCGTACAACGACTCGGACGCGTTCGGAGCGGGCGACGGCGAGCTCGCGGGCACGCCGCTCCAGGACGGGACGTACACGGTCGGGATCACGCTCGGCTGGCGTTACGACCACGCCGGCGTGCCGGCGCTCGACGCCGGCGAAACGGCGGCGCACTTCCGCATCGGCGGCGGCACGACGCTCGTGCCGCGCGCGGTCGTCGGCCAATCGAACTGCGATGCGTGCCACGTCCAGTTGCGCGCGCACGAAGGCTTGCACCGCGACGTGCGCGTGTGCGTGCTCTGTCACACGCTCGGCGCGGAGGACTGGACCGATCCCGGCGCCGTCGACCCCACGCCGGGCGTGTCGATCGCGTCGAAGGTGATGTTCCACAAGCTGCACTCGGGTCAACACCTGCCGAGCGTGCTCGGCATCGCGACGAACGCGGACGGTTCGCGGAACTACGCCGTGGAGGGCGCGCCCTATGTGCTCGTCGATCGCGCGACCGGCGCGCACGACTACTCGAACGTCGGCTTCCCCGCGTGGCCGAACCGTTCGATCCCGATGCCGCGCAACTCCGGTTACGGCGCGCTCTCCGACGAGGCGAAGGCGAAGGACGAGCTCTTCCGCCGGGGCATCACGAGCTGCGACGTCTGCCACGGTGATCCCGACGGCGCGGGGCCGATCGCCGCGCCGGCGCAGGGCGCCACCGCGTTCGCGCAGCCGTCGCGCATGGCGTGCGGCGCGTGCCACGACGACGTCGACTGGTCGGTGCCCTACGACAAGGGCAACTTCTCCGTCATGCCGCCGCAGACGGACGACGCGATCTGCCGCGAGTGCCACTTCGTCGACGACGACTTCGTGCCGTCGATCTCCTCGAAGAGCGCGCACTACCACCCGCTCGTGAACCCCAACCACAACCCGTTCATCGGCGAGGAGCTGCGCCTCGAGCTCTCGGCCTTCGGCGAGGGCGCCGCGAGCGATCACGACGGCACGCTCGACCCGGGCGAGACGCTCACGGCGACGTTGCGCATCCGAGATGGACAGGGCGCGGACGTCGTGGCGTCGACGCTCGGCGGGATCACGGCCGTGCTGTCGGGGCCGACGACGAACGCGAACCTCGTGCGCGAGCTCGCGGTCCCGAAGGCGCTGCTCGCCGGCGCGTCGCCCTGGACGATCGAACTGCCCGAGCGCGTCCAGCTCGAGCGCATCGGCGCGTCGAGCGCGACGACGGACGAGAGCTTCGTCACCGCGCGCGCGCCGCACTTCGACGTGGCGGGTGCCGTGACGCAGGTCTTCGCGCGCGTCGCGAGCGGGCCGGCCACGGCGCTCGCCAACGACGTGCACGCCGAGCAGAACTTCGTCGACGTCGACGACGGGTCGACCTTCGCGCGCGACGACGCGATCGTGATCGACGACGGGATCGGCGGGCTCGAGGAGTACCTGCGCCTCCAGTTCGTCGAGGGCAATCGACTGTGGTTCTCGTCGCCGCGCTCGCCCGACTACGCCGCGGGCCTGCGCTCCGGGCACGCGGCGGGAGCGGAAGTGCGCCTCGTGGGGCTCGCGGAGCTCGCGCGCGGCGCGCAGTGGACGCTCGACGCGGCGAGTGGGACGGTGCAGGAGGTCGGCGAGGCCGGCGACGGCGTCGTGCTGCTCGCGAGCTACACGGCGGCGCTGCGTTTCCCCGCGCGCTACCCCGAAGCCGCGAACGGCTCGCTCGACTTCGGCGCCGCGAGCGGCGAGTGGTCGGGGAGCGCGCTCGTCGACGGGACCTATCGTTTGACCGTGGCCGCGTGGCGGGACTTCGACTACTTCGGACCCGGCGCGACCACGCGCTACCGCGCCGCGAGTCCGGCAGCGAGCGTCGAACTGCTCGTGGGAAGCGCGAGCGTCCTCGCGCCCTATTCGAAGGTGAGCTCCGGCGCGAACTGCACCGCGTGCCACCAGGAGCTCTACTTCCACGAGGAGCAGTACCGCGGCTTCGACGCGTGCATCGCCTGCCACGGCAACGCGGGCGCGGAGGACGTCCCGCGCTACGTCGCGGCGAATGCGCCGGCCACGTCGGGCGCGGGCGCGAGCTTCACGAGCCTCCTGCACGCGCTGCACGGGAGCTCGTTCCGCTCGACGCCGCTCGACGTGGTGACGCGCGCGAGCGGGCCGTGGCCCGACAACTTCGGCGTGCGCACGTGGAGCGACGTGCTCTTCCCCGCGCTGCCGGCACGCAGCGGCGCCTGCGCGAAGTGCCACGGCGCGGAGAACGACGCTTGGGATTCGATCGCCGCTCCCGCGCACCCCGACGCGCCGGGCGTGAAGGCGCAGATCGGCCGCGCGGCGTGCCTCGCCTGTCACGACGGCGTGAACGCGCTCGCGCACGTGGAGCTCTACACGCTCCCCGGCGGCAACGAAGACTGCAACCGCTGCCACGCGCAGGGCGGCGAGCTCCCGATCGAGGCCGCGCACGACGTGCGGTAGTGCGTCCGCGGGCCGCGCCGCGCTCTTTCACCACCACGGAGCGCGTTACCGCGCAGGTGTCCGGGTGTAGGATGCGGGTGGGGGTCGTCCGAACGGCGCGCGCGACGAGAGGCGCGGGCCGTGAAGCGACCCACGCGCTGGAGTTCGCTCCGGCGCGCGAACCCCAGCGAGGAGCGTTGGTCATGCGACAGCTGCGGAATGGACCGGATCCTGGTCCCGTGGTGCGAGTCCTCTTGGGGGTCGGCGTACTGGCGCCCTTCCTCGCTGCGCGCGACACGACGCGCGAGAGCGTTTCGACGGCGGGTGTGCAGGGCAACCAGCAGAGCTTCGGCGCGAAGGCCACTCCCGATGGGCGCTTCGTCGTCTTCGCGAGCGACGCGTACAACCTCGTGCCGGGGGACACGAACGCCGTGGCGGACGTCTTCGTCCGCGACCGCGCGCTCTCCACGACCGAACGCGTGAGCGTTTCGAGCACCGGCGCCGAGGCGCACGGCGCCTCGGCCGTGTCCGCGATCACCGCGGACGGGAACCTCGTCGTGTTCGTGAGCTCCGCGAGCGACCTGGTGCCCGGCGACACGAACGCGAAGGTCGATGTCTTCGTACGCGATCGACTGGCCGGGACGACCGAGCGCATCAGCGTCGGTCCAGGAGGCGTCGAGGGCACGGGCCACTGTCAGTTCGCGGTCGTCACGCCGGACGGGCGCTACGTCGCGTTCTCCAGCCAGGCCGACAACCTGGCGCCGAACGACACGAACGGAACCGACGACGTGTTCCGGTACGACCGGCAGTTCGGGACCGTGCGGATCGTCAGTGCGCGTTCGACCGGGGTGGTCGGAAACGGCACGAGCACGAGCCCCTCCATCTCCGACGACGGTCGTTTCGTCGCGTTCGCGAGCGCCGCGAGCAACCTCGCGGGCGGCGACACGAACGGTGCGTTCGACGTGTACGTCAGCGACCTCCTCCTGGGGACGATCGAGCTCGCGAGCCGCGCGAGCTCCGGCGCTCAGGGATCCCTGGGGAGCATGCAGCCGAGCTTGTCGGGGGACGGCCGGTTCCTCGCGTTCGCGAGCTACGCGAACAACCTCGTGCCGAGCGACACGAACGGATCCATGGATGTCTTCCGACGCGAGCTCCAAACCGGTGCCTTGCTGCTCGTGAGCGCGGACATGGCGGGCGGCTCGGCCAACGGCGAGAGCCTCTATCCGTCGATCTCCGGTGACGGACGCTTCGTCGCGTTCGGGAGCCATGCGACCGACCTGCTCATGGTGGACGCGAACGGCATCGCGATGGATGCATTCGTGCGCGACTGCGTGGCGGGCACCACGGAGTTCGCAGGCGTCGGCACTTCCGGCCTGCAGGCCAACTTCCGTATCGTCGACCTCGCGCTGTCCGCGAACGGCCGCTACGTCTGCTTCACGAGCATGGCAGCGAACCTCGTTGCCGGCGACACGAACCAGCGCGAGGACGTCTTCCTGCGCGACCGCGGCGTCGACTTCACCGCCTATTGCTTCGGAGATGGGCTCGATCCGTTCCAGACCACGCAGTGTCCGTGCGGGAACATCGGGGCGCCGGGGAACGGCTGTGCGAACTCGGTCACTGCGACGGGCGCGCGCCTCGATGCGGTCGGCCTCTGGTACGAGGTGACGCTCACGGCCGCGGGCATGCCCGCGACGTCCACGTGCATCTACCTCCAGGGCGACGCGCTCGACGAGGCGGTGTTCGGCGACGGCGTGCGTTGCACGGGCGGCACGCTGCTGCGGCTGCGCACGCGCGCGAATTCTGCGGGCGCGAGCAGCTTTCCCGACTCGACCGACACGGTCACGCTCGCCCAGCGCGGCGGGATGACCGGCGGCGTCGGTGGACGGCGCTACTACCAGACCCACTATCGCAACGTCGCGCCGCTCTTCTGTCCGCCGGCGACGTTCAACGTCACGAACGGCGTGATCGTCGATTGGTGAGCGGTCAACCGCGCTCGACGCGCGTCATCAAGCTCGGCAGCCGATTGGGATCGGCCGTCTCCGCGAGGCTCCCGCGTCCGCGCTGCACGTAGGCGCGCGCGGGCTCGAACAGGCTGCGCGGGCCCGGCAGGCCGGAGCGCTCGAAGAGCTCCTTGTCCTGCACCGGGTCGAGCACCTGCACGATGCGGCTCGCGACGTACGGGCGCAGCGCGGCTTCGGCGAGCGCGCGCACGAGCTCCGACGCGCGCGGACCGACGATCGTGACGTGCACGGGCTCGTGGAACAGGAGGTCGACGGCGCGCGCGTAGCCCGCGACGAAGTGGCCGTAGCGCTTGTAGTCGCTCGCGAAGCTCTCCAGCGTCGCGCGCGCCGTGTCGGCGAAATCGTCCTCGCGCGACAAGCTCGCGAGACGCAGGAGCGCCTCCGCCATCACCGCGTTCTCGAGGATCGAGCGATTGCGCCGCCGCAGCCCGCCGTACGCGCCGGGATCGTGCGGCGTGTCGTAGAAGCCGCCGGTCGGGCTCTGCAGGTTCTCGATGGTCCACTCGGCGAGCTTCTTCGCCGGCGCGAAGTAGCGGCTCTCGCCCGTGTACTGCAGTGCGTCGACGAGCGCGCGCAGCACGTACGCCTGGTCCGAGAGCAGCCCGGGGAGGTGGTCGATGCCGTCCCAGTAGTGGTGGACGCCGCGGCGCGCGTCGAACATCTCCTCGACGACGAAGTCCAGCGTCGCGAGCGCCTGCTCCCGGTACTTCGGCTCGCGCAGCACCATCGACGCCTTCAAGAGCGACGACACAGCGATCGCGTTCCAGTTCGCGAAGATCGTCGGATCGCAGGGCGGCGCGCCGGCCTGTGTGCGCTGCTCGAGCGTCGCGAGGCGCGCGTAGGCCGGGTTCGCGTCCTGGCTGCCGCGGAAGACGCGGCGTTCGGGATCGAGCAGCGTCGCGTGCATCCAGCGCAGGATCCCCTCGGCCGTCGCGCGGTACGACTCGTCGCCGAACACCTGGTGCGCCTCGAGGTAGACGTGCAGGCGCTGCGCGTTCGAATCGAGCATCTTCTCGTGGTTCGGACCGCTCCAGTCGGGCTGCGTCGCGTAGCGGTAGAAACCGCCCTCCACCTTGTCGTGGATCTCGCCCTCCTGCATGCAGCGCAGCGTGCGCCGCACGAGCTGGAGCATCGCCTGGTCGCCGGTCTGCGACCAGCGGATGAGCGCGAAGTCGAGCGCCTCCGTGTTGGGGAACTTGTGCTCGCGGCCCCAGCCGCCCCACTGCGGATCGGCGTTCTCGAGCACGACGCGCGCGACGTGGTCGACGATCTCGGGCGACAAAGACGGCGAACGCGGCCCGCCCGCGCCTTCTTCCTCCTTGCGCCGCTCCTCGAGCTCGCGGATGCGCAGTCGGATCAGATCGCGGTGCTTCGCGTAGTAGTCGGAGACGAGCTGCAGGCGCGCGACGAGCTCGTCCGCTTCGAGGTACGTGTCCGCCGCGAGCAGCTCGCCCGTGTCGTCGAGCCACGCGAGCGTCGGCCAGCCGCCCTTCGAGTAGCGCGCGTCGAGGTCGGGCCGGCGGTCCTTGTCGACCTGGAGCGCGACGAAGCGCTCCTGCACGAGCTTCACGACGCGCGGGTCGGCGAACACCTGGCGCGCGAGCTCCTTCGAGAAGCGGCACCACGCGGCGCGCACGAACAGCAGCACGGGCACGCCGCGCGCGCGCGCCTCGGCGAAGGCGTCCTCGCTCCAGTCGAGCCACCGCATCGGTGCAGGCATCGCGGCAGAAGCTACGCCTCGGTGCGAGCGCGTTCCACCCTCGGGAGCGAAGCGGGGTCACGGGCGCGACGGGTCGCGCGCCCGTCGAGTGCGGTCCCCCGCTGCGAGTCGCGCGCTCGGCGAGTGCGGTTCCCCGCTACGTGTCGCGCGCCCGTCGAGTGCGGTCCCTCGCTGCGAGTCGCGCGCTCGGCGAGCGCGCTCCGTCACTCCGCGATGCGGCGGCTCGGCGGCTCGGCGAGCTCGGGCAGCGGCACGCGCGTCCAATCGACGAGCGGGCAGTGCGCGTAGAGCTGGTCGAGCTCGTAGTACTCGCGTGCCTCGGGCTGCTGGATGTGCACGACCACGTCGACGTAGTCCATGAGCACCCACCAGCCGAGATCGCCGCCCTCCGCGCGCGGATGCGTCTCGCCCTGCGCCTTGAGCTGCACGTGGATCTCCTCGTAGAGCGCCTTCACGTGCGGCCGCGAGAGCCCGGAGACGAGCACGACGTAGTCCGTCACCTTGATCTGCTCGGCGACGTCGAAGACCTTGATGTCGACGCCTTTCTTGCGGTCGGAGAACACGGCAACGGCGGCGGCGATTTCGAGCGGGGTGATGGCGGGCTCCTTGGGGCGCGTTTCGAGGGCCGGGATTCTAGCGCCGGAGGGCCGAAGCGGGGAGGGGGCTCACTTCGGCGGCGTCTCGCCCAGCGCCGCCCGCTCGCGCCGCTTGAGCCACGCGCGGCCCACCACGATCAGGACGAGCGCGATCACGGCGAAGAACAGCCAGTGGTGGAGCTCCCGCACGCGGTCCTTCAGGACGTCGATCTGCTCGCCGAACAGCTTGCCGAGGTAGATCGAGGCGGGCACCGAAACGAGCACGCCGAGCGTGTCGAGCAGCAGGAAGCGCCAGAAGTTCATCTTCATCGTGCCCGCGACGAAGTACCCGGGGATGCGCAGGCCCGGGAGGAAACGGCACGTGAACACCGCCTGGTTGCCGTGCGCGGCGAAGCGGCGTTCGAGCGCGGCGAAACGCTCGGGGTGGAGCACCTTCGCGACCCACTTCGATTTCAGCGCTCCGAGCCCGTAGCGCCGACCCAGCCAGTACGGAATCGAGTCGCCGATGAGGATCGCGGACGAGCACACGATCGTGATCTTGACGAACTCGACCTCTCCGTTGTGGAGCAGGATGCCCGCGCCGATGAGCGCGACTTCTTCCGGCGAGGGCAGGCCCAGGCCGCAGAGGAAGAGGAAGACGAACGGGCCGAGGTAGGGGAACTGGGTGAAAACCCCGATCACCCGCTCGAGCGTGTCGGTGAAAGCCAGGAACACGGGGCGGAGATGCTACGGGGGCGCGTCCGAGCGCGCTACTCGTCGCGTGCCCGCGCTTCCGCGGCGCGCTCCCGCGTTCCGCGCGCCAGATCGGCCGCTTCGAGGTCGCCGAGCGCCGCCGCGCGATCGTAGGCGCGCGCCGCGTCCTCGAAGAGCGCGCTCGGGCGGCCCGGCCACGGCTGCTCGGACTCCGGGACCTCGGGAAGCGCCGCGACGAGCGCCAGGTAGGCGAGCAGGTTCCCGCGCTCGAGGCTGAGCGCCCCGCGCGCGTCCGCGGTCGGGGCCCCACGCTCCAGCGCGTCGAAGGCCGCCTGCACCCAGTGTCGCCGCGCGGAGGGATCGGCCTCGCGCTCGATCGCGGCGCGCTCGTAGACGCAGTGGCGCGCGAGCGCGATCCAGAGCTCGGGCACGTCGGGGGCGAGCTCGAGCGCGCTCGCCGCGAGCGCGAA
>JACRIO010000028.1 GCA_016220035.1 Planctomycetota bacterium
CTTGCGCACGAGCGAGTCGGTCATCCACGTGGGATTGAGCCACCCGCGCGTCGCCGATTGGTGCGAGCCCGAGCGGAACATCGCCTGGTAGGTCGTGCGCGGGTTCCGCGCGAGTCCGTCCGCGCGCGACTTCTGGCCCTCGACCGAGCCCGGCGTCGCGCCGTACATGTTGAACCACATGCGCGTCACGCCGCGCGGCGTGCCGGGGTAATAGCGCGCGCGCGCCATGCACCGCGCGAACTCGTAGTCGCGTTTGTTTTCCTGCCACCCGCGGAACGGACGGTCGGAGGGATCGGAGTCGATCCACACGTAGTCGCCGTCCGCGATGCCGAGCTCCTGCGCGTCCGCCGGGTTGATGTCGACGTAGCCCTCGGTGACGAACGGCATGCGCTTGTCGTGCCGGTAGATGTCCCCGAACGGACCGAACAGGATCGCGACCATGTCCGTGTCGATCGGCGTCGTGTGCGAGCCGTGGCGGTACTTCGGCGTGTGGAAGATGAACTTGTAGCCGTCCTTCGCGAGCGGATGCGGGCTCACCTTCTCCTCCGCCCACGTCTTCACGACGTTGCGGCCCTGGCGCACTTCGCACGACTGGTCGCTGCGCTCGACGCCGTAGTCCTCGGGACCCTGCGGACGAATCGCCTCGTGCTTCGGAGCGACGATGACGTTGGGTTCGTAGAACGTCGAGTCGATCGGTTCGCGGTGAACGGGCAGGTTCTCGCCCGCGTCGATGAACTCGTCTTCGTCGCGGTAGAACTCGAGGCGGCCCGACTTCGTGTACCAGGGCCGCGAGTCCTGGATCTGCTCGTGACCGACGTTCTTCGGCGTCGTGCGGCTCATCATGAGCGCGGGCACGCCCTCCTTCGCCTGCGCCTCGAGCTCGTCGAACTTGTAGCCCTTCGTGTTCGTCGACGTGTCGAGGATGCGCTGCAGGTGAACGGAGGTCTTGTCCTCGCGGACGAACTTCCACATGTCGCTGAAGCGCTGATCGCCCGTCTTCTTCGCCATGGCGTCGCCGACTTTCGCGAGCAAGTCGATGTCGCCGACGGTCTCGAAGATGCGCGGCAGCGGTGTGCGCGGGAACACCTGGAGGAACGGGTTCGTGCACGAGCCCGTCATGTCGGGGTGCTTGAGCTCGGCCCACGAGTCGACGGCGAACACGATGTCGGCCCATTCGCACGAGGCTGTCCACCACCACTCCTGCACGCAGATCATCTCGATGCGCGGAAGGACGTTGATCACCGTGTTGTAGTGCCACTTGACGTTGCCGAGGATCGAGTTCGCGTTCGCGAACCACATCGACTTCGTCGGCGTGGGCATGTGCGTCGCGCCGGTGAGCAGCTTCTTGCCGACGCGCAGCGGATGGTCCTCGTGGTTGTAGTAGTGCGCGGACTCCGCCTTCCAGTACTGCTTCGGGCGCGCGAGCTTCGTCGGATCGAGCTCGATGTCGAACGGGTTCTCGTTGATCCACTGCGGCGCGCCGTTGAAGAGCGCGACGCGGTAGTTGCCCGCGTACGAACCGACGTTGCCGCCCATGCGGCCGACGTTGCCCGTGAGCGCGGCGAGCAGGAACACCGCGCGGTCCTTGTTGTCGCTGTTGAAGAACTGGTTCGGGCCCATGCCGAGCGCGAACAGCGTCGTGCCGGGCGCCTTCGCGAAGTGGCGCGCGAGGTCCTGGACCGCCTTTGCCGGCGCCCACGTCATCTCCTCGATCGTCTTCGGATCGAAGTGCGCGACGTACTCCTGCACGAGGTCGAAGATCGGCCGACAGCGGACCTTCTTGCCGTCCTGCAGCGTGACCTCGATCGAGCCTTCGAGGCGCGGCTTTCCGATCTTCGAGTGCTCGCCGACCTCGTCGCGCGTGATCGCCTTCGGCTCGTTCGACGCGTCGTCCCACCACACGTAATCGCCCCACTCCTGGCGGAGCTTCTCCGGGATGAGGATGTCCTTCTGCGCGCCGGGCGGCGGCGCCTTGTCGTTCGCGCCCAGCACCTGCGTCTGGTTCGAGAGGGCCCCGAGCTCGCCTCCGAACACTTCCTTCGCGCGCAGGAGCTTGAGCGTGTCCGTGCGCACGAGCAGCGGGAGGTCCGTCCAGCGCCGCACGTAGTCGGCGTCGTACAGCTTCTCCTTGAAGATCACGTGCGCGAAGCCGAGCGCGAGCGCCGGCGTCATGCCCGGACGCACGACGAGCACGTCGTCGCCCTTGCTCGCCGTCGACGAGTACTCGCACGCGATCACGACGACGCGCGTGCCCTTGACGCGCGCTTCGGTGAGCCAGTGCGCGTCGGGCATCTTCGTCGAGATCCAGTTCATGCCCCAGACCACGACGGTCTTCGCGTACTCCACCGCGGACAGGTCGAATTCGACGGTCTGCTGGCCCGTCACCATCGGATGTCCGGGCGGCAGGTCGGTGTGCCACGAATAGTTGTCGAAGCCGCGCGCGCCGAGCGCCTTGTCGGGCCCGACCTTGCGGATGTGGTCGTCGAGCAGCGCCATCGAGTTGGCGAGTCGGTACATCCCGAAGATGCGCGTGATGCCGAGCAGCGGCATGCCGCCGCGGAACTTGAGCACCTGCGTGCCGGCGCCCTGCGTCGCCTTGACGCACGCTTCGTCGTAGTGCTGCTCGAGGAGCTTTTTCTGCCCCTCCTCGCCCGTGTACGTCGTCGCGATGTTCACGAGCGCCGCCGACGCGATCGCCGCGGCCTCGTCGTGCGTGACCCGCAGCCACTCGTCGCGCGCGCGATCGAAGAACTCCTTCGGCGGCAGTCCGTTCGCGGTGCGCGGGAAGCCCGCGTCGTGCCAACGCTTGAAGCCCGCGCGCACCATGCAGTGCCGCACGCGCCGGTCGCCGTAGAAGCGCCGCGTCAGCGCGAGCCCCTTTTGACAGATGCGCGGGTCCCAGCGGTGCGTGCTGCCGTTGCCCTGCAGGTCCTTCGCCTCGCCGTAGCGCATGCTGGGCCCGAGGCGCGTCACGACGCCCGAGCGCACATAGCTCTTGATCAGGCAGTTGTGCGTGTCGTTCGGCGCGCAGAGGAAGTGGAAGGTCGAGTCGTGCTTGAAGAGGTCGCGGTAGACCTTCTCCCACGATCGATCCGGGTACGCGGCGAGCGGATTCGAGGGCGCTTGCAGCCCCCACGCCTTCTCGCTCGACGCGATGAGCGCGCCGAACCCGGCGGCGCTGGCCGCCATCAGGAAGTCTCTGCGATCGATACCGCGTGAGGTCATGGTCATTTCTCCCAGGTCCGGAGGTAGGCGACGATGGACTCGATCTCGTCATCGGAGAGCGCGGGCCGCACCGTGCTCGGTTGCGCGAAGCCCAGCATCGTCGTGCCGCGGCGTCCGCGGCGGATGGTCTCGTAGAGGTAGGTGTCGGTCGCGGCGCGGAGCAGCGCCGGACTCGCGAGCGCGGGCCCTTCGTGCCCCTCGCCGTCCTTGCCGTGGCACTGCGCGCAGTCCTTGGCGTACAGCGCGGCGCCGCTGATGGTTTCGCGCTGGATCCAGCGCGCGGGGCGCGCGTCGCGTTCGTGCGCGACGCCGCCGAGCTTGCGCAGGTGCGCGACGACGGCGGCGATCTCGCTCGCGCGTAGGCCGCCGTCCTTCTCACCCCACGCCGCCATCCGCCGGCCGGGACGGCCGTGCGTGATCGTGCGCGTGATGAATTCGTCCGACGCGACGGCGAGGAAGTCCGCGTTGCCGATCGCGGGGAACGCGGTCATGCCCGGATAGCGCATGCCCTCGCCGCTCGGACCGTGGCACGCGGCGCAGAAGCTGCCGTAGAGCGTCGCTCCGTCGCCGCCGAATTCGCGCTCGCCGAGGCGTTCCGCGCGCACGCGGTCCTTCGGACACCACGCCTCGGGCGCGTTCGTGCGGCGCAGCGAGAGCATGTAGCGCACGAGCAGGTCGATCTGCGGCTCGGTGAGGCCCAACATCGGCATCTGCGACATGGGCACGATCGACGCGGGGGAGCGGAAGTGCTCCGCGAGCCAGTGCGCGAGGTCGTGTTCGCCCTTCACGCTCGTGAAGTCGATCCGACCCGGATCGCGCGCGCCGATCAACGTGAGGTCCGGCCCGTCGTCGCCGCCGACGCCCGCGAGCTTGTGACAGCCGCGGCAGCCGAGCGAGTTGAAGGTGGCCTTGGCCTGCACGAGCTTCGGCGCGCCGACGCGCGAGCGCAGGTACGTCTCGATCGCCGCGCGCTCGTCGTCCGCGATCGGGCCGAACGAGCTCGTCCACGGACCATCGGAAGCCTGCGCGCGGAGCGCGACGTGCTTCTCGTACCAATCGCCCTGGATTCCGCGCGCGCCGACGAACGACAGGTCGGGCCCTTCCATGCCGCCCGCGCCGAGCGGACGCAGCGTGCCGCCGCGCCCGTCGAGCTTGTGGCACGCGAGACAGTCGTTGCGCTCGAACGCGGCGAGGCCGCGGTCGAGCTCCGCGAGCGCCGGAACGGCGAGATGCGTGTGGCATCCGCCGCAACCCGCGTCGGCGTACCGCGCGGGGATCATCGGCTCCGGCCAGAACTCCACGCGCCCGTGCGCGTCGTCCTTCTCCGTCGCGCGCCCCTGACCGCCGTGGCACGCCGTGCAACCCATCGTGTTCGGGTCGTGACCGACGGGTGGATGCGGCTTCAACGTCGGATGCCCGGCGACCGACGGCTCGCCCGCCGCCATGCCGACGTGGCACGTCACGCACCGGTCGGCGGCGTGCAGCGTCGGCACGACCACCTGGCGCAGGTGCACGTCGAGCGGACCCGCGGGCCCGACCGTGGAACCCTGGAGCTCGCGCCAGTCCTTGAAGACGTTCTCCTGAGCCGCCGCGATCGCGAGCAGCGCGAGCGTGAACAAGCTCGACCACAACAAGAGGTGTTTGTTGGCCTGCATCAGTGCACCGGCCAGTCGGCGGGCGACCAGTAGAAGTCCCAGTTCGGGCCGCGGAAGTACGTGCCGACGACCGTCAGCACGACGAAGCCGCACAGGAAGCAGGTGAAGAGGCCGAGCGCGCCGGAGCGCGTCGAGTCGTACTTCTTCACGAGCCACAGCGAATACAAGGCGTAGATCGCGGTGAGAACCGTGCCCGGGTTCACCGCGGTGATCCACAACTGCTTGATGTTCGGGAACCACTCGCGCAGCCAGCCGTTCTTGATCGAGAACCACTCGATGGCGATCGCGGACGCGAAGCCCACGCACGCGGCCTGCAGCACGAGGCGCTTGCCGCCCGGACCGCCGAACCACTCACCCGTGCCTTCCTTCTCGCGGTCGAGGTACGGGATCAGCCCGAGTCCGAGCAGCACGATCGCGGGGATGCCGACGCCGCCCATGAACGCCGAGTACGCGACGAGCTCCTGCAGCCCGAGGAAGTACCACGGCGCCTTGGCCGGGTTCTCGGGCACCTGCGGGTTCGCGAGCTCCTTCAGCGGCGCGTCGCTGAGCATCGCGAGTCCCACGCACAGGGCGATCGTGAGCATCGTGACCGCGAGCTCCGCGTAGAAGAGGTGCGGCATCGACGGCACCGTGTTCTCCGGTCCGCGTCCGACGGCACCGCTCTTCCCGCGCACGACGGCGGCGAGCTGGTAGGTCTTCTTCGGCGCCTCCGTGAACACGGGGTAGTCCGCGGCGGCGACGGGGCCGAGGCGCTGGTCCGCGTCCTTCGGACGCACGAGCCCGCCGTCCTTGCGGATACGCCAGAAGTGCACGGAGAGCACGCCGACGAGCGCCAGCGGGAGGATCATCACGTGCAGCAGGTAGAAGCGGATGAGCGCTTCCTCCCCCACCGTGTCCGAGCCGAGCAGCAGGAGCTTCTGCAATCCGCCCGGGTCGAACGCGTCGGTCATGCCGAGCGCGTCCGTGACCTCGCGCGGCGACTGCGCGATGTTCGCGCCGATCGTGATGGCCCAGTAGGCGAGCTGGTCCCACGGCAGGAGGTAGCCCGTGAAGGACAACCCGAGCGTGAGCACGAGCAGCGCCATCCCGATCAGCCAGTTGAACTCGCGCGGCGCGCGGTAGGCGGCGGTGTAGAACGCGCGCGCCATGTGCAGGATCACCGTGACGACCATCAGGTTGGCCGCCCAGCGGTGGATGTTGCGGATGAAGTTCCCTGTGGGGACGACGAACGCGATGTCCTTGATCGAGTCGTAGGCGACCTCGACGTGCGGCTTGTAATAGAACATCAGGAGCACGCCGGTGATCAGCGTGATCAGGAACGCCGCGAACGACGCGATGCCGAGCCCCCACGTCGTCGCCCACTTCAAGCTCCAGCGGTGCGTGCGCACCGGGTGCAAGTGCAGGAACACGTTCCCGAACACGAACGTCGAGCGCGTGCGGTCCGTGTTGGGCTTACCGCCGCGCAGCGCGGTGTCGCGCACCTGCTTCGGCGTCGTGCGGAGGTTCTCGAGGAAGCGCCGGATCGCGGGCTTCTTCTCGGGCGGAGGCTTCGTCGCGACCATGGTCACACCTTCGTCCCGGGGGGGACCTTCGCGTCCTCGTCGACGATGCACAGGGCGCCGTCGACCGTGACCTTCCTCCACACGAGCGCCGTCGGCGCGGGGCCCTTGAGCACCGTGCCGTCGGGATGGAACTTCGAGCCGTGGCACGGGCAGTCGAAGCCCGTCGGGCTCGGCTTCACGATGCAGCCGAGATGCGTGCAGATCGTGGAGATCGCGTAGACGCCCTGCTTGTCGCGGAAGATCGCGACCGAGCGTCCCGGCGGCACGAACGGCGCGCCCTCGGGCAGGTTGTCCGGCAGCGCGACGCGGTACTTGCGCGACGGCGACGAGAGCACCGCGGCCTTGGGCAGCCGCAGCGAGCCGACCGCGGCGAAGAGGAAGGTGGTCCCCGCGGCCCACATCGACGCGAGGCCGAGGAAGTCGCGGCGCGGCACCGGATCGGGGTCGAGGCGCGAGGGCTTGTTCGGATCGCTGGTGGTCATGCGGTTCGCTCCGTTCCCGGGGAGTGTCCGAGCGCGAGCTCGACCGTCGCGCAGCGCGTGGTGCACGAGCCGCAGAGCGTGGGCAGTGCGTGCGGCGCGGATGCGGGTGCATGCTCGTTCCCGTGCGCGTGCTCGTTCGCGGGCGCGTGGTCCGCGTGCGCAACGCCGCACGCGCTCGGCCACTCGGCGCCCGCGTCGAGGTCGGAGATCGGCACCAGGCCCGAATCGGGGCCGAGGAGTGCGGCGAGGCCGAGCAGATCGCGTCGCGCGCCCTGAGCCCGCGGCGCGTGATCGTGGTCGTCGTGGTCGTGGTCGTGGGGGCTCATGCACTCCTCCAGGTCGTGCAGAACGTGAAACGCTCCATCGCGATCGCGTCGGCGGGACAACGCTGCGCGCACAACGCGCAGCGGATGCAGCGGTCCTCGTCCTTGAGGATCGCGGTGTTCGCCTCGAGGTCCGCGTCCGGCGCGAGGTGCGACTCGATCGCGCTCGAAAGCGGCGCGCCGCCCTCGAGCTCGGCGAGCGAGACGAGCTTCAAGCACTGCGTCGGACACACGTCGACGCAGCCGCCGCACAACACGCAGCGCGAGCCGTCGAACACCGGCGCGACGCCGCAGTCGAGGCAGCGCGACGCTTCACGCCGCGCTTCGCGCTCGTCGTAGCCGCGCTCGACGACCACTTCGTGCCCGGCGAGACGCGCCTCGGGCTCGATCGTCGGCACGGCGACGCGGCGAATGCCTTCGTAACCGCGCTCGCGGCGGTAGCGATCGAGCTCGACGTGCGCGGTCGTCGCCTCGGACGCGAGCGCGCGGCCGGTGAGCTCGCGGTAGATCGAGCGCGCGGCGGCCTTGCCCGACGCGACCGCGTCGATGAGCAGGCGCGTGCCGTGCGCGAGGTCGCCCGCGACGAAGACGTTCTTCGCGCTCGTGCGCAGCGTCTTCGTGTCGACCTTGGGCCAGCCGGGACGGAGCTCCTCCACGTCCTTCCCGCCGTCGGCGAGGAACCCGAGGTTCGGCGCCTGGCCGACCGCGAGCAGCACGGTGTCGCACTCGAGCACCTGCTTCTGCGCGTCGTCGAACACGGGCGCGAACCGCCGCTGTTCGTCGAACACGTGCAGACAGCGGCGCACGAGCACGCCCGTCACCTTGCCCGCGCCGTCGCGCTGGATTTCGAGCGGTCCCCAGCCGTTCCAGCGCTCGACGCCCTCTTCGTCGCCCTCGTGGATCTCCACGGTGTCGGCGGGCATCTCCTCGAGCGTCTCGAGCGACATCAACCGCACGCGCCCGCCGTGGAGCGCGCGTTTCGCCGTGCGCGCGGTATCGAACGCGATCTGGCGCAGCACGGTGCGCGCGACGTCGTACGCGACGTTGCCGCCGCCGATCACGAGCACGTCGCGGCCGAGGTCGGGCTGTTCGCCGAGCGCAACCGCGCGCAGGAGGTCGACCCCGCCGTGCACGCCGGGTCCACGCTCGCCCGGCAGGTTCAAACCGCGCGACGCCTTCGCGCCGACGGCGATGAGGACCGCCGCGTGCGTGTTGCGCAGCTCGGCGAACGAGACGTCCTTCCCGATCGTGACGCCGCAGCGGATCTCGACGCCGAGCGCCTCGATCACCGCGACCTCGCGCCGGATGAGCTCGCGCGGCAACCGGTACGCGGGGATGCCGAACGCGAGCATGCCCGCGGCGACGGTCTCGGTCTCGTAGACGATCGGCGCGAAGCCGAGCAGCGCGAGGTCGTGCGCGGCCGAGAGCCCCGCCGGTCCCGCGCCGATGATCGCGATTCTCTCGCCCTTCGCCGGCGTGAACTGGCCGCGCACGCCTGCGCGCAGGAGCGCCGCCATCTCCTCGACGTCGGCGCCGATTTCGGGCGCGTGGAGGCGCAGGTCGGCGAGCACGGCCTTCGGATCGCGCGCCTCGGGCCCGTGGAGCGAGCACACGAAGCGCTTGAGCGCGCGGATCGAGACGGGGCGGTCGATGCCGACCAAGTGGCCGTCGTCGTCGACGCGCGGCACGCGGCCGCGGCGGCAATTCGCTTCGCACGGAGCTCCGCACACGCGTCCGCAGATCGACGCGAACGGATTCGGCCCGCGCGCGACGAGGTAGGCCTCCTCGAAGCGGCCCTCGGCGATCGCGCGCACGTAGCCGCGCGCGTCCGTGTGCACGGGACACGCCGTCTGGCACGCGACGAGCGCGCGCTGGTGGTCGACCGGCGGGACCTCGACCTGGAGTCGGGCGGTGTCCATGCTCGAGCGGCTCAACCGCCCGCTCCTTTCCGGCGCTTCGTCCGCGGGGCCGGTGCGTGCTTTCGCGTCTGATTCGCGGACCGCGTGAAGGCGGAGCGGCTCATCGCTCCCCGCGCGAGCCCGCGTGCGTGGAAGCGGCCGACGTCGTGCAGCGTCGTCTCGCGGAGGAACTCCATCTGCCGCTCGCGGATCTCGCGGCTGAACTCGTGCGCCGGGCACGCGACGTCGTCGTCGCACGCGCCGAGGCCGAGCATGCATTGCGGTGACAGGATCGGATCCTCGAGCGCTTCGCACAGCTCGAGCAGCGTGACTGCGTCGGGATCGACCGAGAGCTGCACTCCTCCGCCGGTTCCACGGCGCGTGACGACGAAGCCCTTCCGCGAGAGCTGGTTCACGATCTTCGAGAGGTAGGGCGCGGGGACGCCCGTCGCCGCGGCGATCTCACGGACCTGCAACGGCGTTCCGCCGGAGATCGCGATGTGGCCTAGGGCCGTCGCTGCGTAGCCGACCAGAGGGCTGAGCACGGGGGGTCCTCTCGCCCGTGACTATCCGATCGTCTGGTCATGTTGGACGATGCGCAGTGCGGCGCAGGACGGTTGGGCGAAGTGCGCAGCGCGCATTGCAGGGACGCGACGAGCGCGCTTCGTCTCGGAGGTGAACGCGAACAGCGAGGGAGCGCGCTCGTGTGGCTGGCCGCGACCGGTGGCCGCCGACCGACGGGGGGTTCTTGCTGGATGGGTCTCGCGGGCGGTGGCGTCTCGAAGGCGGGGGCGTCTCGGAGGCTGAGGGACGGCGGGAGGTTCTGCCGGATGGGCGAGAGCGGCGGGCTTGGGGCAAAGGCGCACATGACGGTGCTCCGCATCCGTGACTCCGTGCAGTCTTCGGCCGGAGGACCGGCCGAAGA
>JACRIO010000257.1 GCA_016220035.1 Planctomycetota bacterium
ACCGTCGAGCGGAGTTCGACAGCCAGCGCGCGTTGTTCCTCGGTGAGCGCGGGCAGCTCACCGCTCCACGACGAACCCGGCATCGCCGCGCAAAGGAGCCAGAGTCCCAGCAGCGCCGCCGCGAGCGGAGCGAAGAAACATGCGCCCAGCCGCTTCCACCGAATGCGCCACGGGCGCGCACCGCCTTCGAGTCGGAACTGGATCATGCTCGTGGGACGGACGATGGTGCGGCGTCTTCCCGCGCGCAACGCAACGCCCTGCGGGAAGCGCGCGCGAGCCGTGCCTCGAGCGCCGTCGGATCGGACGCCGAGTCAGGCGTCCGGTCGTGACATGAGTTCGAGCAACGCTTCTCCAGTTCGCCACGCCGCACACGCCTTGCCGTCGCCTCGCGGCGACGTGGGGGAGCGTTGCTCGGGTGTCGTCCGTGGAGCTCACTTCACCTGCCGCACCTGCACGCCCTTGCGGTCGCGCTGGATCTCCTCCAGCAGCTTGTTCGCGCGCTCGTTCTGCGAGACGGAGTTCTGCTCGATCACGTTCTTGAAGTAGGACTGCGCGTCGAGCTGCTGGCCGGCGGTCTGGCCCTTCGGCTTGTCGTCCTTCGGGCCGAGCACGCGCTGGCCGCGGAAGAACGCATACTCGCGCTCGCCGAGGCGCGCGATCACGGTCGACGTGCCGGCGACGCCGTCGGCGAGGAAGAGGCCGCGGGGGTCGGTCTTCCCGGCGACGATCGCGCGGCTCGCGGAGCCGACCACCTTCACGTCGGCGCCGCGCACGTACTTCGCGTCCGAGCGGCGCGACACCTGGATGCGCAGGCGCCCGACGCCCGCGTCCTCGCGCACCTCCAGCTCGAGATCGCTCACGAGCACGAGCCCGGTCGCGTGCCGGTCGTCGCCGCGCGCGATGACGAGGTAGGCGCCGGGCTCCTTCAGCGCGAGCTCCACCTTCTCGTCGCGCGCGCGCATCTGCGAGTCCTGCGCGAACTCGACCGTCTTGCGCAGCGTGGGGGAGATGCCCGCGAGCTCGATCCCCGCGACGTTCGCGAGCGTCTTCTCGCGCAGGTAGAGCGTCATCAAGTCGACCGGGTACACGAGCACCTCGGCGCGCGCGACGTTGCGGTGCGAGAGCGCGACCTCGATCCGCTCGCCGGGCCGCGCGCTGGTGATCTCGGGCAGCGCGATGGTCTTGTCGCGCAGCGCGAGCAGCGTCTCGCGCGCGTCGGCGAAGAGCCCCTCGACTTGCTGGTAGTACTCCGCGGCCGAGCCGAACTCCTGCCGCGCGTGGTGGATCTGCGCGAGGATGTAGAGCGCCAAGTCGCGGTTGGGCGAGCGCCGTTCGACGCCGCCCGCGTCCTTCCACGTCGCGTCGGCGATGCGCGCGAGCAGGGCTTCCGCGTCGCGGTCGCGCCCGCGGTACCAGTCCGCGACCGCGGCGGCGTTCAAGAACGCATCGGCGTACTTGGGCTCCGTGTACACGGCGGCGAGCTCGCGCCCGATCTCCGCCGTGCGCTCGTGGTCCTCGATCGCGAGGTAGGCGTTGACGAGGTTCAAGCCGGCCTCGGGCGCGAGCGGATCCTTCGGGTGCATCGAGAGGAAGCGCTGCAGCCGCTGCACGCCCTCGAGCGTCAACGCCGCGCGATCGCGGCCCGCCTTGCGCAGGCTCGCGTCCTCGCCGGCCTTCGGCGCGGCCGCGAGCAGCCGGTCGCAAAGCGCGAGCTCGGCCGCGAGCGCGCCGGGGAAGTCGGGATGGTCGCGCAGGAGCCGCGCGAACGTGCGCAGCGCCGCGTCGGCGTCCTTCGCGGCGTCGAGCGCGCCGATCACCTTGAGGTCCTTGCCGAACGTCTCCTCGACCGTGGCCTTGTAGATGAGGAGCGCGCGCTCGTGCTCGTCGAGCTTCCGGTACGCGACGCCCACGGCGAGGATGCGTTCGAAGGGGATCGTGAGGTCGGGGCTCTTCTCGCGCAGCACCTCGAAGTGGCGCACGATCGCGCGCGCATCGCCGCGCTCGATCGAGAGGTACAGGAGCATCTCGGCGGTGTCGCGCAGCGCTTCGTCCTCGAGCTGCGCGCCGAAGGACTCGTCGAGCCGTTCGAGGAGCTCCCGCGCGCGCTCGCGCTCGCCCGCGGCGAAGCACGCCTTGCCGAGGTGGTAGAGCTCGTCCGGCGTCGGCCGGTACTCGTCGGTGCTCTTCTCGCCGCGGGCCAGGACCTCGAAGTCGTGCGCGGCGCCGGCCGCCCACCGCGCGGGGTCGTACGCGCTGCGCACGATCGCCGGCGCGACGCGGTAGCGGCCGGGCAGCGTGCCGAGCAGACGGAACTCGACCATGGACGAGACGTAGTCGCGCTGGCCCAGGTCGACGATCAACCGTCCGTCCTCGACGCGCCAGCCCTCGACGGCGCCTTGCACGGTGTCCTCGAGCACGCGCGCGCCCGCGGGCAGCGGGACTTCGAGCAGGAGGTAGTCGTAGGTCGTGTCGTCGTCCTTCACGCGCGCCTCCGCGTTCACGGTCACGCGGCAAGTCGCGACGGATCCGAGCGGGAGGTGCGCGACCTCGTTCATCCAGAAGGTCGCCTGGTTGCGCACGACCGCGAACCCGGTGGGGAGCTCGCGCCCGCGGTGCACGGGCGGCGCCGCGAGGAAGCGCGCATCCGCGATCGCGAGGCCGGCGCGCCGGCGCGCGCTCGCGTCGGCGCTGAAGCCGCGCAGCACGGCGGCGAAGTGCGGCCGGCCGCCGCCCGCGAGCACGAGCTCGACCTTCACCTTCTTCGGCGCGCCGTCCGGGAACGCGAACACCATCGTCGCGCCGGGTTCGTCGGGCGCGAGCGCGACCCTGCGCGGCGCCTGACCCTCGACGCGCACCTCGACCGTCGAGCGGTCCTGCGCGGGCTGCGTGCTCCGCGCGTGCCATGCGAGGGCCGCCAAGGCGAAGCCGCGCGCGCGCGCCGGCGCCCACGGACGCGCGGCGAGCAGCTCGTCGACGAGCGGCGCGATGCGCACCGAGCTCG
>JACRIO010000258.1 GCA_016220035.1 Planctomycetota bacterium
CGTCGTGTTCCGGCACTCGGGGTACTTCGAGCAGCCCAGGAACTTGCCGCGCTTGTTGTAGAGCACGGCCATCGGCGCGCCGCACTTGTCGCACTTCTTGTCCGACAGCGTGGGGTTCGTCTTGATGTTCGTCATGGCCTTCTCGGCCTTGTCGAGATCGCTGATGAACACGTCGTGGAAGACCTTCACGACGCCCGCCCACTTCTTCTCGCCGCTCTCGATGCGGTCGAGGTCGGCCTCCATGCTCGACGTGAAGTCCGTGTTGATCACGTCGCCGAAGTGCAGCACGAGCTGCTGGGTGACGATCTCGCCGAGCTCGGTCGCGGCGAAGCGGCGCTGCTCGAGATTCACGTAGCCGCGGTCCTGGATCGTCGAGATGATCGTCGCGTACGTCGAGGGGCGGCCGATGCCCTTCTTCTCGAGCTCCTTCACGAGCGTCGCTTCGCTGAAGCGCGGCGGCGGCTGCGTGAAGTGCTGCGTCGGATCGATCCCTTCGGGCTTGTACTTGGCGTGGAGCGCGAGGCTCTTCGGGAGCGACTGTTCGAGCTTGCCCTCGCCGTCCTTCTCCTCGGCGCTCGATCCGACGGACGCCGAGATGTCGAACACACGCAGGTGCCCGTCGAAGAGTTGCACTTCGCCCTGCGCGATGAAGCGCGCGTCGCCGTGCTGGAACACGGCCGTCGTGATCGTCGAGGCCGAGGGCTTCATCTGGCTCCCGACGAACTTGTTCCAGATGAGCGTGTACAGCTTGAGCTGGTCCGTCGTGAGCGCGCTCCGCATGGCCTCGGGCGTGCGGCTCGCGTCCGTGGGGCGGACCGCCTCGTGCGCTTCCTGAGCGCCCTTCGCCTTGCCCAGGTACTGGTTGGGCTTCTCGGGCACGTACGCATCGCCGTACTTCTTCGCGATGACCTCGCGCACCTGCGTGATCGCGTCCTCGGAGACGCGCACGGAGTCGGTACGCATGTACGTGATGAGACCGACGGATCCCTCGCCCGGCAGCTCGACGCCTTCGTAGAGCTGCTGCGCGATCATCATCGTCTTCTTGGCCGAGAAGCGCAGCATGGTCGCGGCCTTCTGCTGCAACTGGCTCGTCGAGAAGGGCGGCGTGGGGCGACGCGTCTTCGGCTTGTTGTCGATCTCGACGAGCTCGAGCGGGTCCTTCCCGATGCGCGCGACGAGCGCGCGAGCGCGCACTTCATCGAGGTTCTTCTCGATGCGCTCCTCGCCGATGCGGCGCAGCTCCGCGTCGAAGGTCTGCCCGTCGACGGCCATGTGCGCCGTCACGCGCCAGTACTCCTCCTTCACGAACGCGCGGATCTCGAGCTCGCGCTCGACGATCAAACGCACGGCGACCGACTGCACGCGGCCCGCCGACAGGCCCTTGGCGATCTTCTTCCAAAGGAGGGGCGAGAGCTTGTACCCCATGATCCGGTCGAGCACGCGCCGCGCCTGCTGCGCGTCGACCTTGTCCATGTCGAGCTTGCCGGGATGCTCGAACGCCTCGAGGATCGCCTTCTTCGTGATCTCGTTGAAGACGACGCGGAAGGCCTTCTTCTCGGGGATCTCGAGCGCCTCGTAGAGGTGCCAGGCAATCGCTTCGCCCTCGCGGTCCAAGTCGGGCGCGAGGTAGACGGCGGGGGCCTTCTTCGCGAGCCGCTTGAGCTCGGTGATCACCTGCTGCTTGCCGCGGATGAGCGTGTAGTTCGGCTTGAACCCGTGCTCGGTGTCGATGCCGAGCTTGCCCTTCGGCAGGTCGCGGATGTGGCCCATCGAGGCGCGGACGACGAAGTCCTTCCCGAGGTACTTGTTGATCGTCCTCGCCTTCGCGGGGCTCTCGACGATCACGAGCTTCTTGCCGGTCGAAGACGCTTCCTCGGCGGACTCCTCCACGGGTTCGAGCTCCGCGGGGTCGGTGTCCTGCTTCTTGGTGCTCTTCTTGGGGGTGCGCTTCGGGGGCTGGGTCATGGGAGTCTTCCCTTCACGCACGCGTCGATTTCGGCCGGCGAAGGGGGCGCTATGAATAGAAGGAGGATCGGGGGAGTCAAGCACGACCCGAAATGGGACGGGAGGCGCGGCCTCGCCCGTCGGGGGTCTCGAGAGCACATCCCAAGCTCCTTCGAGGCTTCGATCCGGACGGCTCGACTCGGGCCTGCGTCCCGCACGCGCGCGTGCGCGCGAGGACCCGGCTAATCCGTTGGCGAGCAACGGCTTGAAGCTCGTGCCGCTCCGCTTTCGAGCGCTCGCGGCCGTCGCGCGCGCCCGTCACGCGCGCGCGCACGCGCGCGAGCGACCCTGATCACGACGCGTGGCGGGCCGCGCGCGGAGCGGGTGAAATCTCCGCCCGTGATCCTCCCGCGCCGCACGAGCACGAACGACCGCTTCCTCGGCGCGGCGCCCGCCACCCCCTGCTTCGTCGTCGCTTGGACGACGGGACCGGACACGACGCTCGACGGCGTCGTGCGCGTCGCGGCGCGCCGGCGAGCGAGCGCGGGCGGGTGGGAGGAGTTCGACCGGTGGTGCGACCCGCGCGACGGTGTGGAGCGCACGCTTCCGGGTCAGGACGAGTGGCGCGCGCGCTTTGGTCGCGCGGCCGAGGAGCTCGCGAACGAACCGCCGGCGCGCGCGGCCTGGGAGGAGCTCCGTGCCTTCGTCGGCGACAGCCCGCTCGTCGTTCCGGACGGCGCGTCGTTCCGCGCGTGGAGCGCGCATCTGTCGGGGAACGCACGCTTCGACGGACCCGCGACGAGCTTGTCCGAGCTCGCGGCGTTGCTTTTCCCCGGCAAGCTCGCGCAGCGACGCGAAAACCTGCTCGCCGTGCTCGTCGAACCCACGCACGGCACGGGTACCGATGCGTACGGCCCCGCGGACCTCGAGCTCGCGATCGACGAGCTCGCGCGCCGCTTCCTCGAGCGCGACGAGGGCGTGCTGCGCATCGCGGTGCTCGCATTGCGGCACGCATGGGATGGATTCGGTGCGACGGATCCAGAGGCGCGCAGCGCCCTCGGACTCGCCTTGGCGCTGGTCGATCGCCGCGCGCTCGGGTCCGAATGCGCCGCGCAGCGCTCGGAGCCGCTCGGACCGCTCAGCGCCTTGCTCGCGACCGACGCGGCGATCGAAGACCTGATCGAGGACGCCGAGCCGCGCTGCACGCGCGAGCTCGAACGCTGGCGCGACTTCGAGCACCTCCCCGCGGACGATCCCGGAGCCGCGCCGTTTCACGAAGACGACGCGCGCGTGCTCGACGACGTCTTCGAACGGCGCCTGCCCGAGTCGTTCGCCACGCCCGGGAGCGCGCCGAATGACCGCGCGAGCCA
>JACRIO010000253.1 GCA_016220035.1 Planctomycetota bacterium
ACGGCGCGTTTTCGTGCCTCGAAAACCACGAGACTTCGATCCCGAGCGCTTCTATCCTGCCGCCGCCATGCTCGGACTTCGCACGCTCCTCGCGCTCTTCCTAGGCACGCCACTCCTTCTCCCCGCGCAGGACCGCACACCCGCGCCGACGCCCGAAGCCGGGACGCGCGCGACGCTCGCGCCCTTGTTCGCGCGCGCACAGCGCGATCCCGCCGGCGTCGTGCCGCTCGTGCTCGCCGCGAGCGCCGAGATCGACAAGTTGCCGACCAAGGACGCCGCGCTCCTCGCGGACACGCTCGAGCCGTTCGCGCGCCGCGCCTTCTTCTCCGGCGAGCGCCTGCCGGACATGGAGTCGCTCGGGCTCGTGCTCCACCGCATCGAGAAGGGCGAGGTCGTCGAGCGCATCGCGGCCAAGCACAAGATCGGCGCGGGGCTCGTGCACTACCTCAACGACGAGCTCGACGAGAAGAAGCTCCGCGTCGGGCAGGAGCTCAAGGTGCTCGACCTGTCGACGGGCGGGCTCGAGCTCGTCGTCGAGAAGAGCGTGTACCGGCTCTACGCGTGGAAGCGCCTCGCGAACGGCGGGCGCGCGCTCGTGATGTGCGTTCCCGTGGGCCTCGGCGCCGCGGACTCGCCGACCCCGGCGGGCCGCACCACGATCGTGAAGCGCGTGCTCCACCCCGACTGGACGCACCCCGTCACGCACAAGGTGTTCAAGGACGGCGACCCCGAGAACGTCCTCGGCGGCTATTGGATCGCGCTCGACGCGGCCGGCCTCGGCAAGAGCGGGATCGGCTTGCACGGCTACACGGGCAGCGTCGCCGCGAATTGGATCGAGCGCGGAGCCTCGAACGGCTGCGTGCGCATGCTGCAGAACGACGTCGACCGCGTCTTCCACCTCGCCGTCGAGGGCACGAGCGTCGAGTTGCGCGACGCACCGGCGCACTGAACGCCCGTTGTCGCCGAGGCGGCGCACCGTCGATCGAGGCGCGGCGATTTGGCATGCTCGGCCGCGACGATGACCGCCTTCCTCCACGTCTGCATCGGCGGAGCGCTCGGATCGGGAGCGCGCTACCTCGTGTCGCTGTGGGCGCTGCGCACGCTGCCGATCGGCTTCGCATGGGGCACGTTCTTCGTGAACGCGATCGGTTCGCTGCTGCTCGGCTTCGTCGTGCAGTTCGCGCTCGACACGAATGCGCTGTCGCCGAACGCCCGCCTCTTCCTCACGACCGGATGCATGGGCGGCTTCACGACCTACTCGACGTTCAACCAGGAGACGATCGCGCTCGTGCAGCAGGGCGCGCACGGTCTCGCGCTCGTGAACGTGCTCGCAACCGTCGCGACGTGCTTCGTCGCCGGCTTCGCGGGCGTGAGCCTGGCGCGCGTCGTCGCGGGTGGGTGAGGGCAGTGCTTCACCGCGCAACGCGGTCATCGACTATCCTCGTCGCGCAATGACGTTCACACTGCGCATCCACGCCCACCTCGCCGAACTCGGCGCGACGCCGCGGCATGCGGAGCTCGTGTTGCGCGCGTGGCTCGCGGGGGAGCGGCTCGAGTGCGCGCTCCGCTCCAGGCACTGTTCGTTCTCGCCGGCGGTCGCGCGCGAGTTCGATGCGCTCGAGCGCGAGCTCGACCTCCTCGCGCGGCCCGTCGCGGAGCATCCGGGCGCGGACGGATCGGCGCGCTTGCTCCACGAGCTCGCGGACGGACGCACGGTCGAGAGCGTGCACCTCCTGCGCGACGGCGTGTGCGTCTCGTCGCAGGTCGGTTGCGCGGTCGGTTGCACGTTCTGCATGACTGGGCGCGAGGGCCTCGTGCGCAACTTGACGGCGGACGAGATCCTCGCGCAGGTCGTGCACGCGCGCCGACGACGCAGGGTGCGCCGCGTCGTGTTCATGGGCATGGGTGAGCCGTCGCACAACCTCGCCAACGTCCTCGGAGCGATCGACGCGCTCGGCGGCGCCGGAGGCTTCGGCCACAAAGAGCTCGTCTTCTCGACCGTCGGCGACAAGAAGCTCTTCGACAAGCTCCTCGCGCGCGCGACTAAGCCCGCGATCGCGCTGTCGCTGCACACGACGCGCGACGAAGTGCGCGCCGAGCTGCTCCCGCGCGCGCCGCGCATCGCCGTCGCGGAGCTCGTCGCGCTCGCCGAGCATTACGCGCGCACGAGCGGCCATCCCATTCAGGTGCAATGGACGCTGCTCGCGGGCGTGAACGACGGCGACGACGAGCTCGGCGCGCTCGTGGACCTCTTCCGCGGCAAGCACGCGATCGTGAATTTCATCCCGTTCAACACGGTGGAGGGCGCGCCGTTCGCGCGGCCGTCGGCCGAGCGCGCGCACGCGATGGCGAAGCACCTTTCCGAGCGCGGCGTGCTGTCGAAAGTGCGCCTCTCCGCCGGCCAGGACGTCGACGGCGCGTGCGGTCAGTTGCGCGCACGCACGCCGGCCCGGAACTGAAGCGGCGCGACGCGCGCTCCGCTCCCTCGGCGTCCGAGATTTCGCCGGTGAAGTCCACGCCTTGGACGCGAACGGGCTCGAGAGCGCGTGCGAGCTCCACCACGGCTCCTCCCGAGCTCGACGGCCGTGCGCGCCGCTTTGGCACGCGCATTGAGACCGCTCGAGCGGCCAGCGAGACTCCGCAGCCATCTCTCTCTCGAAATGCACCCCCGGCGCGATCCCAAGTTCTCCGTGAAGCCGTCGCGCGCGGTTGCGACCTCGCTGGCCTTTCTCCTCCTCGCACCGATCGCGAGCACGTTCCAAGGCGGCGCGCTCCCGCCGTCCCCCGTGGGTCCATGCGGTCCGGCGTCGATCCAAGCCGGACGCCTGCGCCCCGGCGCGGCGCAGTTCCGACTCGAGGGCCTCATCCAGGGCTACGACACCGCGCTGCGGCTGATCACCACGAACGACTGCGAATTCCACGTGCCGCCGAGCGTGCTCCTCGACGTCGACGGCGACGCGCTCGGCGACATCGACTTCGCGTTCGCGTTCGATCCGGTGCTCGAGCAGCAGCACACGCTCCTCGGCGGAACGGTGATCGCGAACGGACACCTCGTGCGCGGTTCGGGCTTCTGCTGGGAGCTCGAGGCCGACACGGTGGAAATCCTGTTCGCCGAGAACGTCCTGCTCGGTCCGCTGACGGGCGTGTCGGCCGGCGATCGGCGCTTCGTCGTCAACGCGACGAACGTGAAGCTCAACACGGATCCGCGCTTCCCCGCGCTCTTGCTCGGACTCGGCGGCGAGCCGGTGACGACTTCGGACCTGTACGGATTCGAGGGCTCGCTCGTCAGCGCGGTGGGCTACTTCGAGAACGGCGCGCTGCGCGCGACGCTCGTGGAGACCGCGGCGTGGATCCCCCATCCCGTGTTCGACACCGTGATCGTCGAGCGCGCGACGTGGGATCCGTCGAAGGAAGCGATCGACGTGCGCGGCTACGTTTCACGTCGACCGACGACGAACACGCTCGTGCCCTTCGTCGCGGTGTACGCCGGCGCGGAAAACGTCGGCGGCGGTTGCGGCGGCATGCTCGCGGGCACGTCGAATGTGACGTTCGATCCGACGACGCAGCTCGGCCAATTCCGCTACCGGAGCCCCGACCACGCCTTCCCCGCGCGACCGTCGAGGATCTGCGCGCAGTCCGCGGGCGGCGGAAGCGACGACCTCGCGGTGGAGTAGCGCGCGGTCAGACGAGGAACGGCACGAGGCGCTTCGTGCGGCGTGCGTACTCGGTCCACTGCGCGCCGAAGGCCGCCGCGAGCGCCTCTTCCTCGATCGCGATGCGCCAAAGGAGCGGCGGCACCGTCAACGCGAGGATGCACGCGGTCGAGAGCCAGCTCCCGAACAACGCGCACAGTCCGACGAGCACCAAGATCAAGCCCGAATAGGACGGATGCCGCACGCGGGCGTACGGACCGCGCGTGATGAGCTCGTGGCCGGCTTGAATGCGCACGTCGGGCGCGAAGAAGCGGCCGAGCACGATCACGGCCCACCAACGCACGACGAGTCCGATCGTGATCAGCGCGCAGCCCCCGAAATGGGATGCGCGCGCGCTCCACGGAAAACTCCAACCCTCGACCGACTTCAGCGCGAACCCGAGCCCGCACCCAGCGACCATCTCGATCCACAAGATGCGCAGCGAGCCGCGATCGCTCGGTGAGCGCTCTCCGAAACGTTGCCGGAAGCGAATCACGAGCTCCGATGCAATCCAGAGCGCGAGGAGGGCTTCAGCGAGGTGCATTCATGAGCTCGGCGCCGATGGGCGCGACTTCGGCGCCGAAATCATCGCGTCCAATCTCGTGATGCGCCAGCGCGCCGTGTCGCGCTCACCACACCACGCGTACTGCATTCGATGCGTTGAACGTCGCTGGCGGGCAGAACGACGCGGAGGCGTTGCGGTAGTAGAGCTGGTAGTTCGCGACGATACCGCTGCCGACCGGTGTGTGCGACATCACCGAGAGCAGCGGATCGCTGAAAAGCGGCACCGAACAAGCTCCCGCCGTGCAGACCGTCGCGCGCAAACGGCGGATGTTCCCGTCGACGCAGCGCAGGCCGTCACCGAACACGTAGGGCGACGCGGCGACGTCGGTGCTCTGCAGGTAGACCACCGACGCCGTGTTCGGCCTCGACGAGCCGAGGAGTTGGAGCGTGTCGGGCGCGGTCGAGCCGCTCGTCGCGAGCAAGGCACCCGCGGCGACGAGCGAGCTCGCGCACCCGTGCCCGGTCGCGCCCGAGTTCCCGCACGGGCACGGAGACAGTACGCCGTCGCCGAAACAGAACGCCTCGGGGCCGACCGCGAAGCGATCGTGCACGAACACGTCGTACGCTCCGTTCGAGTCGCCGCCGAAGAGCGTCGAGGCGCCCGTCCGGAACGCGATGGAGCGACCGTCCGACGAGAGGACGACGTCGAGGACGTCCGCGTTGCCCTGCGCGCCGGTCGTTGCAGTGCTCACGCGTGTCGTCGTCCCCGAATTCATGTCGCGGACGAAGGCGTCCCCCCAGCCGTTCGTGTCGTTGGCAACGAGATCCGTCGACTGGCTCATGAACGCGATGATCCGTCCATCGCTCGAGAGCGAGCAGGTGCCGCCCGGCGCGTTGCCCTGCAGACCCTGGGAGTTCACGTCGACGAGCGTTGTGATCCCGGTCGCGAGCTCGTGCACGAACACGTGCTGACCGAACGTCCCGCCCGTGACCAGGTTCGTCGCAAAGCTGAAAAAGCCCGCGCGTGAACCATCCGCGGAGAGCCAGCCGCCCGCGGAGCCGCCGATGCCCTGCACGCCGAGCGGCCCCACGCTCACCCGCACCGTCGTGCCGAGCAGGCGATCGCGTACGAAGACGTCATTGATCGCGTTCGTGTCGTTCGGCACGAGGTCGGTCGCGCCGCTCTCGAACGCGACGAAGCGGCCATCGGTGGAGATGGAGCTCGCGAGGGAGTACGAGTTCCCCGAAGTTCCACCCGCCGCGACGCTCACGAGCTCCGTCGTGCCCAGGACGACATCGCGGACGAACGCGTCCTCGCGTCCATTCGTGTCCGCCGCCGCGAAGCTGCTCACCGTGCTGGTGAAGGCCACGAAGCGGCCGTCGCCCGAGATACCGCCGACGTAGGAGGACCCGAACCCGCCGCTCCCGTTCGAGCCGACGCTCGTGCGCACGATGGCGCCGGACTGCACGTCGCACAGGAAGGTGTCGGGCGCGTGGCCGTTGTTGTCGTTCGGGACGAGGTTGAAGGCGGTGCTGCCGAACGCGACGTGGAGGCCATCGGCCGAGATCCCGACCCCCTGCGCAGTTCCATCGGGTGCGCCGCCTGTCGTCGACACGTCGAGTTGCCGCACGCTGCCCGTCAGCATGTCGCGCAGAAAGAGATTGGCTCCAGCGCCGCCTGGTCCCGTCACGAGGTCCGAGGCTTCGCTCGTGAACGCGACGCTGCGTCCATCGGAGGAAATCGAAGCTCCCCAGCACACACCGTTGCCCGCGACGCCGGTCGGCGTGATCGAAGCGATCGACGTGCGACCTTGTGCAGCAGAGCGCTCCATCGAGGAGAGCGTGAGAAGCACGAGCCCGAGCGGAACGGCGGTGAGACGGGGACGTTTCATGGGGACCTCGGCGGCCGGAGTACCGGAGCCCGGCCGCTGCACAAATTGTCGCAGACCTTCCCGCTCGTTGCAGGAGTCGCGCGAGAAACGCCGCAAAAGGTCAGAGGTCCTTGTGCGGCAGATCCACCGCGGCGGAGCGCTTCGAGCTCTTCTTCTTGCGCGTCCGTTGTCCGCCCTCGGTCACGCGCACCGCGGGCGCCGCGCTCCCCGCCGCCTTCCAGTCCTTCGGCGGCTTCTCGCCTTTCATTTCATAGAGGAAGCGCGACGGGTGCGACTCGACGCGCGTGCCGTACTTCGAGCGCGTCTTCGTCAAGGTGATCGTGAGGTGGCGCTTCGCGCGCGTGATGCCGACGTACATCAGGCGGCGCTCCTCCTCGACCGTGTCCTCGGCGACGGAGCGCGCGTGCGGCAGGATGCCCTCCTCGACGCCGACGAGGTAGACGCGCTCGAACTCGAGGCCCTTCGCCGAGTGCAGCGTCATCAGCGTGACCGCGTCCTTGTGCTTCACCTTCCCGTCGTCGCGCGAGTCCTCGGCGTCGAGCGTCAGCGCTTCGAGGAAGGTCGAGAGGCTCGCCTTGCGCGTGCGCCGCACGTGGTTCTCGGCGAGATCGAGGATCTCCAACACACCTTGCCACCGCTCCTCGCGCAGCTTCGGTTCGAGGTACGCGCGGTCGACCTCGGCGCGGTAGTTCACCGCTTCGAGGAGCTGGCGCATCCACCCGACCAGTGCTTCGCCGGGATCGGCGGCGAACACGGAGAGCTGATTGCGGAACGCGCGCACGGCGTCGACGGTCGCCGCCGGGAGCTCGGCCGCGAGCTCAGGCGTCTCGAACACCTGCACGGTCGAGATCCCGTGCTGCGTGGCGATTTCCACCGCCTTGTCGATCGAACCCCGGCCGATCCCGCGCGGGGGGCAGTTCACGACGCGCAGGAACGCGACCTCGTCGCGCGGGTTGTGCGCGAGCTTCAGGTACGCGAGCACGTCGCGCACTTCCTTGCGGTCGAAGAACGACATGCCGCCGATCAGCACGTATGGGATCGCGCGCAGGCGGAACTGCTCCTCGAACGCGCGCGGCTGCGTCTGCGTGCGAAAGAGGACGGCGAAGTCGCTGAATTGGGCGCGCGTGAGGCGCACGAGCTCGCCGATCTGGCGCGCGACCGTGTCGGCCTCGCTCACTTCGTCGTCGCCGCGCAGCATCACGACGTCCTCGCCCTTGCCGATCGCCGAACGCAGCGTCTTCGCGTGCCGGTCGGGGTTGTGCGCGATCACGGCGTTCGCGGCGGCGAGGATCGGCTCCGTCGAGCGGTAGTTCGTCTCGAGCCGCACGACCTTCGCGCCGCGGAAGTCCTTGTCGAACGACAGGATCTTCGTGACGTCCGCGCCGCGCCATCCGTAGATCGATTGGTCGTCGTCGCCGACGACGCACAGGTTCTTGTGACGGCCCGCGACGAGACGAACGATCTCGTACTGCGGACCGTTCGTGTCCTGGTACTCGTCGACCATGACGTAGCGGAAGCGCTGCTCGAGCTCCGCCCGCACTCTCTCGTTCGTGCGCAGCAGTTGCAGCGTGAACAGAAGGAGGTCGTCGAAGTCGACGGTGCGCGCGCGCCGCAGGTGCTCCTCGTACATCTTCCACGCGCGGCCGACGAGCTCGTCCTGGTCGTCCGCGGCGCTCGCGAGGAAGCCGTCGCTCGACATGAGCTTGTTCTTCATCAACGAGATCCGGCCCTGGAGCACGCTCGGCTGGATCGAGGCCTCGCCGATGCGCAGCTCGCGCAACGCGCCCTTCACGGCCGCGATCTGGTCGCTCGCGTCGCAGATCGTGAAGTTCGGCGCGAGCCCCGCCGCCGCGGCGTGCGCGCGCAGGAGCTTCACGCAGAACGAGTGGAACGTGCCGACGGTGAGGAGCTTCGCCTTGTCCTTCCCGACGAGCCCGGCGACGCGCTCCTTCATCTCGCCCGCGGCCTTGTTCGTGAAGGTCATCGCGAGGATGTTCTCGGGCTTGACACCCCAGAGCATCAGGTACGCCATGCGCACCGTGATCACCTTCGTCTTGCCCGACCCCGCGCCGGCGAGGACGAGCACGGGCCCTTCGCGAGTGGTGACGGCGAGCTTCTGCTCCGCGTTGAGGCCCTTCAGCAGATCGGTCATGGCGTGCCGGTCGTCGCGGCGGCGCGAGAAGCTAGGGAAGCGCGGATCGGATGAATACGGTGCCAGAGCAATTTTTCACCCGATGCGACGACCGCGCTGCC
>JACRIO010000254.1 GCA_016220035.1 Planctomycetota bacterium
AAGACGGGAAGCTCTACCGCGTGACGCCTCCGCCGCTCGGCGGAGACCCGAAGGACACACGCGTCGAACGCGTGCCGCTCGACCTAGGGCACGCGCACGGGCTCTTGTGGGCGTTCGATGCCCTCTACGTGGTCGTCGGCGAGAGCACGCCGCGCGCACCCGGCCTCTACCGCCTGCGCGACACGGACGGCGACGACGAGCTCGACCAAGTCGACCTCCTGCGCGAGCTCGGCGGTTCGGGCGAGCACGGCCCGCACGCGGTCGTGCTCGGGCCCGACGGCGAGTCGTTGTGGATCGTCGCGGGCAACTTCACGAAGGTGCCCGAGCTCGCCGCGTCGCGCGTGCCCGCGACGTGGGGCGAGGACGAGCTGCTCCCCCACCTCGACGATCCGAACGGACACGATCCGCACATCAAGGCGCCGGGCGGCTGGATCTGCCGCACGGATCGCGACGGGAAGGAGTTCGAGCTCTTCGCCGTCGGCCTGCGCAACTGCTACGACGCCGCGTTCGGGCCCGAGGGCGAGCTCTTCACTTACGACTCGGACATGGAGTGGGACATCGGCGCGCCGTGGTACCGGCCGACGCGCGTGCTGCACGTCGTGAGCGGCGCGGACTACGGCTGGCGCAATGGATCCGCGAAGTGGAACGCGGACTGGCCCGACACGCTGCCGAGCGTGATCGATCTCGGCGCGGGGTCGCCGACGGGCGTGTTGTACGGGAAGGAGCTGCGTTTCCCGGAGAAGTACGAGCGCGCGCTCTTCTGCGCGGACTGGGCCTACGGTCAGATCCACTGCGTGCATCTGTCGCCTCGCGGTTCGAGCTTCAGCGGCACGAGCGAGGTCTTCGCGCGCGGGAAGCCGTTCCCCGTCACCGACCTCGTCACGGGCAAGGAGGGCGCGCTCTACGTCACGACCGGCGGTCGTCGCGCGCAGTCGGGGCTGTATCGCATCACGTGGACAGGCGACCCGACGGCCACCTCCGGGGCGGACGGACGCGAAGAGCTCGCGAGGAAGGCGACCGCCGGAGCGGGACGGACTCGCGACCGCCGCCGCCGTCTCGAAGAGGCGCACTGCGTTGCGCAAGTCGTCGGGACCGATGGAGTCGGGGCGCGAAGCGCGGACGACGGCGAGAGCGAGAAAGCCGCACTCACGGCCCTCGCCTGTCTGGCGAGCGACGATCCGTTCCTGCGCTGCGCGGCGAGGATCGTCCTCGAGCGGCAGGATCTGCTCGACGAATCCCAGCCCGAGATGGCGACCCTTCGCGAACTCGATGCAGCACGCGCTGCCGCCGCAACGGCGATCGCGCGCATTCACACCGGCGGCCCGAAGTGGCGCGAGGACCTCCTCCTGCGCCTGGAAGGCGTGAACTGGACTCGCGCGGACGTCGACGTGCGCATCGATTGGCTCCGCGTGCTCCAACTCGTGCTCGTGCGTTGCGCACCGATCGACCCAGTCGCGCGCGAGCGGCTCGCCGCGCGGCTGGTCTCGGCGCTCGAGGACAGCCCGTCCGACTCAGCTCACGACACCGACGACACGCCGACGATGTCCACGCTCGATCCGCGCACGAACATGCGCCGCGAGCTCGTGCGCGTGATCGCCGGGCTCGACGTCGAGGCGGGGCTCGAGCCCGTGCTCTACGAGCTCGAGCGCGCGAGCACGCAGGAGGACGCGATCCACGCCGCGCACGCTCTGCTCGCGCAGAAGGTCGGTTGGGACGTCGAGCGACGCAAGCGCGCGCTCCTCGCGATCGACGCGTGGCGCGCGAAGGCGAAGGGCGGGCACAGCCTGGTCAAGTTCGTCGACGCGATCCGTGAGCGCATGGTGAAGGCCCTCTCCGACGACGAACGCGCGGCGCTCGGAGCGCTCGCCGAGGCGCCCAAGACCGCGGACGACGCGCCTGCGCCCGCCGCGACGCCGCTCGTGCACGCCTGGACGCGCGCGGAGCTCGAAGCGCTGTTCCGCGAGGTCGCCCACGTCCCGAGCGGCGCGAACACGGGCTCGAACCCCGCGTCGAGCTCCTCGACCGTTGCTTCGGTCTCTTCCGCTCCGCCCGACGCGCTCGCGCTCGGCCGCACGGCGTACACGAAGGCGCGCTGCGCCACCTGCCACCGCATCGAGGGCGCCGGCGGCGCGACCGGGCCCGATCTCACGGGCGTCGGGCGCCGCTACGGGCGCGGCGACCTGCTCGAGAGCCTGCTCGAGCCCTCGAAGGTGATCTCCGACCAGTTCCGCGACGTCGAGCTCGTCACCACCGACGGCGAGCTCCACGTCGGCCGCATCGAGCGCGAGGACGCACGGACGATCACACTGCGCCGCCTTCCGCCGAACGAGGACCTGATCGAGCTCGCGAAGGCGGAGCTCGAGGAGCGCCGGCCCACCGCCCTCTCGCGCATGCCCTCGAACCTGCTCGACGTGCTCTCCGCCGACGAGGTGAAGGCACTCGTCGCGTACCTCCTCGAGCGCTGAGGCGCGCTCTCGACGACCGCGAGGAGCACGTTGAAGCGCGCTCTCGACGTTGGCGAGGAGCACGTTGAAGCGCGCTCCCGACCGCCGCGAGGAGCACTCCGTGCACGCCATCGTTATCACGGGGCTGTTCGTCGCGTCCCCTGATGACGGCGCCTGTTTGCGTGTTCGAAGTCCCGAACTTGATAGGGCGCACATCGTCGAGTCGGCTTCGAGCCGCTGGGACCGCACTCCCGGGGCTCATGCGCGAAGCCAGGGGACGCCATGGGCCTGCGCGGCGCTCGGCTCGGATCCTCCGTCGCGCCCGGAGCACGACGCCGGTGTGGACACGCGCTCTCGACGACCGCGAGGAGCACGTTGAAGCGCGCTCTCGACGTTGGCGAGGAGC
>JACRIO010000255.1 GCA_016220035.1 Planctomycetota bacterium
CTGCGGCAACATCGAGTTCTGCTGGATGGATAACGACGAGCCCGAGGATATCGAAAGGGCCGTGCGCCGGGCGATCGAGGACGGCGGCAAGAAACGCCTCGTGCTCTTCCTCCCGCACCGCGCGGATCCCGACCAGGGCATCCGTGTGAGCGCGGACTTGACGCCGCTCGAGCTGCTCCAGATCGCGGCCATCCCGGAGGCGAACGGGTACGAGTGCGTGATCGTCGACGCCATGGTCGAGCCCGACTACATGGCGAAGCTCGAGGAGCTCTGCGACGGCGCCTTGCTCTTCGCGAGCTCGTGCATCCTCGGTTTCCAGGTCGCGCACGGCGCGCGCGTCGCGAAGGCGATCCGCGCGAAGTTCCCGAAGCTCCCGATCGTGTGGGGCGGTTGGTTCCCGAGCGTCCAGCCCGAGCTCTACCTGAAGGAAGGCATCGCAGACGCCGTGGCGCTCGGACAGGGCGAGCTGACGTTCTGGGAGCTCGTCCAGGCGCTCGATCACGGCACGTCGCTCGAGGACGTCGCGGGCCTGGCCCTCCTGAAGGACGGACGCCCGCACTACACCGCGCACCGCACGGTCGTCGGCTTCGACGACATCCCGGACGTGCCGTGGCATCTGCTCGACTTCGAGAAGTACGTCGCGCTGCAGAACGACAGGGCGACGAACTGGAAGGTGCGCCACAAGTACGCCGATCCGTGGGACATGCCCGCGGGCATGGAGCTGCGCGGCTTCAGCTACTTCTCGAGCTTCGGCTGCCCCGAGCCGTGCACGTTCTGCTGCTCGCCGATCGTCACGGGTCGTCGATGGAAGGCGCTGCCGGGCAAGCTGCTCGCCGAGCGCATCCTCGATTGCGCCGACCGCTTCAAGGTCAACGTGTTCCGCTTCCAGGACGCGAACTTCGGCGTGCACGAGAAGCGCTCGATCGAGTTCTGCGACGAGCTCGTCGCGCGCAAGACGAAGTTCTGGTGGAACGCGACCTACGAGATCGAGACGATCGCGCGCTACAAGGAGTCGACGCTCGACCTGATGGCCGCGTCGAAGTTCCACCTCGCGCCGATGGGCGCCGAGGCCGGCTCGAAGGAGCAACAGGATCGCATCAAGAAGAAGATCGACCTCGAGAACGACCTCGTGAAGGCGCTCGACCGGTTGAACAAGCGCGGCATCCAGTCCGGCGTCTCGTGGATCATCGGTTATCCCGGCGAGACGAAGGAATCGATGGACGCGACGCTGCGCCTCGCCGCGCAGATCAAGCATCGGTTCCCGCGTTCGCCGTCGGACATCTTCCCCTACCGGCCGATCCCGGGCAGCGAGGACTTCGACGCCGCGGTCAAGCTCGGTTACCAAGCGCCCAGCTCGCTGGAAGAGTGGGGCGCGTGCCTCGAGTACAAGTACGAGTTCGACGACATCGGGCTCCCCCTCGACGTGATCAAGACGTGGAAGCGCTACGGCGTCGCGTCGACGTTCTGGGACGGGCTCGCGCACGAAGGCTCCGAGGGCGTGCGCAACTTGATGCGGCGCATCGCGGGCTGGCGCCTCGAGCACCAGAACTACACGTTCCCGATCGAGCAGAAGCTCTACCACGTCTACGTGCGCATGACGGGACAGCGCACGCAGGGCGACGTGCTCCAGAAGGACCAGACCTCGGGCGTGACGCCGCACGCTCCGGTCGGATGAGGACGCACGAGTGATCGCCCACAAGAAGAAGCTCGTCCTGTTCCTCCCGCACCGCGCCGATCCGACGCGCGGCGAGATGTTCTCGGCGGACTTGCTGCCGCTCGAGCTCTTGCAGATCGCGAGCGGTCCGATCGCGGACGGCTACGAGGTCGTACTCGTCGACGCGATGATCGAGCCCGACTACATGGCGAAGGTCCTGGAGGCGTGCGAGGGCGCGCTCTGCTTCGCGAGCTCCTGCATCCTCGGCTACCAGGTCTACGACGGCTTCGTCGTCGCGAAGGCGGTGCGCGAGAAGTTCCCGAAGCTCCCGATCGTGTGGGGCGGCTGGTTCCCGAGCGTGATGCCGCAGATGTACCTCGAGAGCGGCATCGCGGACGCGGTCGGCCTCGGACAGGGCGAGCTCACGTTCCGCGAGGTCGTGAAGGCGCTCGACAGCGGTACCGACCTCGCCGACGTCGCGGGACTCGCGCTGTGGCGCGACGGACGCATCCACTACACCGCGCACCGCGCCGTAGTGGGCTTCGAGCAGTTCGAGCGCGTGCCGTGGGAGCTGCTCGAGTACGAGAAATACGCCGAGCTGCAAGTGCGACCGACGCACATCAAAGTGCGCCACCGCTTCCCGCTGCCCGGGCATTGGACGCCGCAGAATCCGCCGCGCGGCTTCTCGTTCTTCTCGAGCTTCGGCTGCCCCGAGCCGTGCACGTTCTGCTGCTCGCCGCTCGTCACGGGTCGGCGTTGGAAGGCGATCCCGGGCAAGGAGCTCGCGGAGGAGATCGCCGAGCTCCAGGGCCGCTTCAAGTTCGACGTGCTGCGCTTCCAGGACGCCAATTTCGGCGTGCACGAGAAGCGCACCGCGGAGTTCTGCCAGACGCTCGTCGACTTGAAGGTGCCGATCCACTGGAACGGCACGATCGAGATCGAAACGATCATGCGCTACAAGGAGGCGACGCTCGATCTGCTCGAGACCTCCAAGTGCCACCTCCTCTGGCTCGGCGCCGAGACCGGCACGAAGGAGATGCAGACGCGCATCAAGAAGGAGATCGGGATCGACAACATCCCGATCGCGATCGGCAAGCTCGCGAAGCGCAACATCGTGCCGGGAACGTTCTGGATCATCGGCTACCCCGGCGAGTCGCGCGCATCGATGCTCGAAACGCTGCGCCAAGCGTCGATGGTGAAGCACGCGTACCCGATCGCGGGGAGCGAGGTCTATCCGTTCCGCCCGCTGCCGGGCACGGAGGACTTCGACGCGGCGGTGAAGCTCGGCTACGTCCCGCCGAAGGACTTCTACGAGTGGGGCAAGTGCTTCGAATACAAGTACAACTCGCACAACACGCCGCTTCCCGAAGACGTGCGCGAGATGTGGCGCCGCTACAACAACACCGCGGCGATCTACGACAAGCACGTCACCGAGGGACCGCGCTGGATGCGTGATGCGCTGTCGAAGATGGCGGGCTGGCGCTTGAAGCGCGGCCGCTACACGTTCCCGATCGAGCAGAAGCTCTACGACGTGTACGTGAAGGCCACGGGCCAAATCCAACCGGGTGCCAAGGACTATCAGCCAGTCGTCGACGCGTAGGGCGAGGCCAAGCGCACCCCAGGCTGGGCCTCTCGAGCTCCCCGGGTTAGCCTGGAAGGCGTCATGAACTGGCGCGAGCGCATCACCTCGGATCCCCAGGTCTGCCACGGCAAGGCGTGCATCAGAGGCACGCGCATCATGGTGTCCGTCGTGCTGGACAACCTCGCCGCGGGACGGACTCACGAGCAGATCTTGAAGAGCTATCCGTCGATGACCGCCGAGGACCCTCGCGACGGCCGGTTGTTCCGCTGGTCGCGAAGATCCGTCGCGACCGCACCGCAAGTAGACTCGCCGCGGAACCTGGCGTGGGCCTGGGGGTCCGATACCCACTCGAGAGGAGATGAGGCTCATGATCGCAGTGATGCTGCTGCTCGCATTTCAATCGGCCGGAGCACAAGCGGCTCCGCTGATTCACGACCTGTTCGGCGTGAGCGTGGACCGGGCAGGTGATCTCGATGGGGATGGGTGCGAAGACATCTGGGTCGGCGATCCCAGCATGCCGACATGGACCGACGACTCGAAAGGGATGGCCTGGGCCGTGTCGTCCAAGACAGGTCGAAGCCTGCTCGGGATCGACTCACCGCAGGGAGCGCGGGAGTTCGGATCCGTGGTGTGCGGCATCGGTGACGTCGACGGCGACGGCAAGCGTGATGTCGCAGTCGTGGCTCCGCGCATCGCATTGTCATCCAGTCAGAATGAGGCACTGCCGAGGAGCGAGGCATCGCGCCGCGACGCACAAGGCGCCGTCTTCGTCCACTCCAGCGCGAGCGGGAAGCTCCTTTGGGTGCGCCGAGGCGCTGCCGACAAAACCAAGGTCCCGTGGTTCACGTTCGGTCACGGCCCAAGCCTAGCGTGCGTCGGCGACTGGAACTCGGACGGAGTGGACGACGTCGCGATCGGCTGGAGCTTGGCGAGCGGGGACAAGCCGCACTCAGGAAGCGTGGAAGTAGTCTCCGGAAAAGACGGCAGCCTGCTGCACTCTTGGCCGGGGAAGGAGGCCAATGATCGATTGGGTTTCGCGCTCGTCGCGCTCTCGGATCTGGACGGCGACGGGAAGCGCGATCTCGGTGCAAGCGCGATCCCCGATTTCGCGGATGCGCCTGCGGACAACAACCTGGGGCAGATCCGTCCGGGCTACGTGCTGATCCTCTCGTCCAAGGGCGGTGAACTTCGGACGCTCCGCGGACTGGATGGATGCCGGCGTTTTGGACTCTCGATCGCGGAGATCGGAGATCAGAACCAGGACGGCGTCGTCGACCTCGTGGTCGGCCAACCCTTCTTCTCCGACCAACCCCCTCGGCTTTCGCTCGTCTCGGGGAAGGACGGCTCGATGCTGAGAGTCCTGTCTCCGCCGTCGATTGAGGAATGGGATCGAGGCAAGTCTCAATCGATGCTCCACCCCCCGCCGCCGTCCGTGAGGGAGTCGTTCGGCGCCCGGGTCCTTGCAGTCCGGGACTTCGATGGAGATGGGTGCATCGACGTCCTGGTGACGATGCCGGACACGTTCTGCCTGCAGCCGGCGGCCATCCTTTCGAGCCGATCAGGAGGCGTACTGGTTCGAATCGCTCCGCAGGATCCGAAGCTCGAGTTCTCCCACATCGGAATCGGAGCCTGCTGCCTGAGCGACCTCGATGGGGACGCCGTCCCCGACTTCGCTCTCAGCGGATCGAGCATGCGCTCGGGGGACTGCGACGGCGCAGTCGTGCTCTGCTCGGGTAAGACCGGCGACACACTGCAGGTGATCGGCCGCACGAACCTGCGTCGATAGCCGAGAGTCCTCACGATGTTCGGGTGCTGAATTCGCCACGCTCCCTCACCCGTCCAACTCGCCTCCCGCGAGCTCATCGAGGAACGCGGCATACGGCAGCACGCGCACGCCGTCGACCTCGCGCCGGCGCGCCTCCATCGAGACGCACACGAGCCGCTTCATCTTCTTTTCCTCGCCCAACGCGCGCAGCGACCGCAGGTCCTGCGGCGCGACGTGCTCCGAGGCCTTCACCTCGATCGCCGTGTGGTCGCCGAGCACGAAGTCGACTTCGAAGCCCGACGTCGAGCGCCAGTACGACACGGGGTCGCCGCCGCGGTAGTCGCGGTGGCAGACGAGCTCGTGCAGGATCCACGTCTCGAATGCGGGGCCGAATTCGGGCGTCCGCGGCTCGACGAGCCGGCCTTGCAACGCCGACGCGACGCCGACGTCGAAAAAGTAGAGCTTCGAGGTCGAAACCGGCTTGCGCTTCTTCGAGTGCTTCCACGCCGGCACCTCGTGCGCGATCAGCGTGTCCTTCAAGATGTCGAAGTACTCGTGCACCGTCGTGCGCGGGACCTGCGCGTCGTTGGAGATCTTCGTGAAGTTCACCATCGTCGCGTTGCACTGCGCCGCCGTGTGCAGGAAGCGGCTGAACGCAGGAATGTTGCGCGTGGCGGCCTCCGCGGCGATCTCCTGCTGCAGGTAGGTCCCGATGTACGTGTCGAGATCCGCGCGCGGGTCGTCCGAAAAGTAGATGGACGCGAGCAGTCCGCTGCGAAGCGCGCGCAGCAGGTCGAAGTGCTTCCCGAGTTCCTCCCGCGTGAGTGGATGGAGGTGCTTGACGCGCGCGCGACCGCCGAGCAGGTTGACGCCCGTGCGGTTCAGCTTGCGCGCGCTCGACCCCGTGAGCAGGAAGCGGATCCTCCGCGACTCGATCAGGCGGTGAACCTCGTTCAACAGGGCTGGTAGGCGTTGGACTTCGTCGATGACGACGACCTGAGCGTCCGACTCGAGTTCCTGTCCGAGGCGCTTCGGGTCGTGGCTGAGCGCGCGGAATACGTCGTCGTCGAGCAGGTCGTACACCCGCGCATCCGGGAGCGCGTGCTTCACCAGGAACGATTTCCCGGTCAGGCGCGGGCCGAGGAGGAAGTGGGACTTCTTCTCCATCCAGGCGGCGAGATCGACGGAGCGCGGGAGAGTCGGCGGGAAGGGTGTCGCCATAGTCGTCGTTTATCATGATAAATGACGACTGAGGCGACAGCTACCGCCCCGCGACTGTTTCCCACCTCCATCGCAACCGAAACGAGCGACCGAACCCGAGCGACGACGCATCGCGAGGGTTCGGGCCGCGCCCCCGAGAGCACCGCTCGTCAGCGCTGCACCGCGAGCGCAGGACGAGCGCGGCGCGGCACGAAGAGCACGGCCGCGAGTACGGCCAGCGGCAGGCTGAGCATGACCCACTGCCACATCGGATCGAGGCCCCACGCCATCACGATCTCGGGCGCGACGCCGACGTAGTAGCTGACGTAGGCCGCGATCGCCGCCCACTTGAAGCGCGACGCTTCCGGCGCACCGAACGCGCCCAGCAGGCGGAAGACGGCGAACGACGCAAGGCAACCGAGCGCCATGACGCCGTACACGACGGCTGCGTGGATGCGTCGGACGTTCGGCGCGGTTCGAAAACCTCGGCGCGGCGGAGGCGGAACGTAGACTGTCGCGACGCGCCGGACGGAGCTCGGCCCGCGGCGTCCTCGCGAGGAACCGCGCAGGCGCCTCCCTTCCACGACGGCCTGAGCCCACGACGTCCACGGAGCGATCGACGATGCCTTCTCGAAGAGTCCTGATCGCGCTCGTGCTCCTGGCGTTCGCGCTGGTGCTCGCACTCGCGCTGCTCGACGCGCGCCACGACTCCGATCCGCGCGGCGCGGCGCGCTCCTCCGCGGCGGAGCTCGGCGCCCAGGCCGTCGAAACGGAGCTCGAGCGCGGCGGCGTCGCGGAACGCGAGATTCCCCCGGCGTCGGCGCAGACCACCGCCCCGCAAGCCGCGGCCGGCGGCGATCGCGCGCGCGTCGCCCGTCTGCGCGCGCGCTGCGTCGACGAAGCGGGCCGCGCGCTCGCGGGGATCCGTTGCGTCGACGTCAACACGCAGGTGCTCCGCGCGGAGAGCGCACGCGATGGGCGGATCGACGTGGAGCTCGCGCTGAGCGCCGCCGACGAGACGCGCTTCGCGATCGGGCTGCTCGCCGACTTCCGCAGGCCCGTCTTCGCCGACCGCGGCGTGCGTCTGGGCGAGGTCTGGGACCTCGGCGACGTCGTGCTGCTCCCGGCCGGTCGCATCCGCGGCCGGGTCGTCGACGCGCGAGCGCTCCCCGTGAGCGGCGCCTGGATCACGAGCACGCGCACGTCCTTCGCGCGTTGGAGGGAGACGTACGAGGACGACTCGATCACGGCCGTGACGGGTGCGGACGGCGTCTTCCTTCTCGAAGGAGCGCCGGTCGGAGCGCTGCGCGTCGCGGCGCGCGCTCCGCGGCATGCTCTCGTCGCGGTGGAACCGATCGACGTCGCTCCGGGGCTCGAGACCGGCGGCGTCGAGATCGTCCTCGGCGAAGCGCTCGCGGCCGACGACGCGTTCGACGTCTGCGTGCTCGATCCCGA
>JACRIO010000256.1 GCA_016220035.1 Planctomycetota bacterium
CGAAGACGCACGAGGTCGCGCTCCAGCACGAACACGTGGTCCGCGCCCTCGACGTGCACGACCGCGTCCGACTGGATCACGATCACGGGCTCGGCGACGACGGCGGAGCCCGCGACGGCGCTCGGATCCTCGACGAACACGACGCGCGCGCCCATCTCGGGCCGCAGACGGTCGTCGCGCTCCTCGAACACGACGCGCACCTCGACCGTCGCCTTGCTGCGGTTCGCCGTCGGCCAGATGCGATCGACGCGGCCGGGGTAGGACTTCTCGGGGTAGGCGTCGAGCCAGATGCGCGCGGGCGCGCCGAGCTTCACGCCGCCGAGGTTGGTCTCGGGCACTTCGGCCTGCACTTCCAACGTCGCGAAGTCGACCATCGTGACGACCGAGCCGCGCGCGTTCGAGCCGCCCTGCACGTTGGGCGAGACGACCTCGCCGACCTCGGCGTCCTTGAGCACGACGATGCCGTCGAACGGTGCTTTCACCTCGGTCTTGTCGAGCGTCACCTTCGAGAGATCGCGCGCGGCCTGCGCGCTCGCGATGCGCGCCTCCGCCTCCTTGACGGCGCTGTTCGAGACCGCGAGCCGGCTCGCGCACGTCGCGGTCGCCTTCCCCGCGGACTCGACCGGCGCCGCCAGCGTCGTCAGGCGCGCCCGCGCGGCGTCCAGGCCGTTCTTCGCGCGGTCGAGGCGCTCCTGGTTGCCGACGCCCGCGTCGATCAGGCGCTTCGCGCGGTCGAATTCGATCTGCGCGAGGTCGAGGCCGGTGCGCGCTTCGAGCTCCGCCGCGGCCGCGGAGCGCGCGTCGGCCTCCGCGCGAGCGAGCTCCTGTTCGCTCACGCGCACGTCGGCCTGCGCGCGGGCGACCCCCGCGTCGGCGACGCGCACTTCGGCCTCGGCACGGGCGAACGCGGCTTGGTACTCGTCGGCGAAGAGGCGCGCGACGACGTCGCCCTTCTTCACGACGGAGCCCTCCTGCACCCTCATCTCGACGATGCGACCGGGCGTGTCCGCCGAGAGCGCGGCGCGCGTGCGCGCGACGATGTAGCCGTTCGACGCCGTGCCGCCGACCACGGAGGACTGCGCGGGGCTCCGCATCACGACCTTCTGCACGCGCACCTCGGGGAGCCGCATGCTGTCGACGAAGCCGAGGAGCTGGCGTTGGAAGACGAAGAAGAGCACGGCGAGCAGGACGAGCACCACCAGCGGGCCGAGGAAGCGGCGCTGCTTGCCCGAGGCGCCGGGGCGCGGCGCGTCGCGATCGATCTTGAGGCTTTCGACGTCCATGGTGCGCGCTCGCGCGAGCCCGCCGAGCATCGGAGGGCGGGCGCGAAGTCCGGCGAGGATAGCGTGCGCGGCGGTGAGGCAGAAGGAGGCGCTCGACGCGCGCCACGGCCGCGCACCCACGGCGTTGGGGCGTGGACGCGCCGCGCGCGGATTCCACCGCTTGCGCTCGCGTCGCGCGGGTTCCACCGCTCGCGCGCGCGGCGCGCGGTGGCCCCATCGGTCGCACGCGCAACGCGGGCCTGCTTCATCGGTCGCACGCGCGACGCGGGCCTTCTCCCACGATCGTGCGCGCGGCGCGAGCTTGCTCCACCGATCGCGCGCGCGGACACTGCGTGCGTGCTCCAGCGCCAGACGACGCTCGCGATCGCGACCACCGGCCGCGGCTTCCACGAGCTCACGCGCGAGCTCGCCGCGTTCATCGCGGCGAGCGGCGTGCACACGGGCCTGTGCGTCGTGTTCTGCAAGCACACCTCCGCGAGCCTCCTGATCACGGAGAACGCCGACCCCAGCGCGCGCGCGGATGTGCTGCGGCGTCTCGAGCGGCTCGCCCCCGACGGTGATCCCGCGAACGAGCACGACGACGAGGGCGCCGACGACAGTTCCGCCCACCAGAAGAGCGCGATCACGCGCACCAGCGAGACGATCCCGATCGCGGACGGCCGCCTCGCGCTCGGGACGTGGCAGGGCGTGTTCCTCGTCGAGCACCGCCTGCGGCCGCACGCGCGGCGCGTGGTCGTGCACGTGGTCGGGGAGTGAGCGCAGGAACGGGCGGAGAGACCTCGTTCATCGACGTGCTGGGATCGCGCTTGCGCCGGTCCACGCTGCAGCCACACCGTCGGCATGCGCCTCGATCGCGCGCTGTGCCGCTCCCCGAGGTGCGCGAGGACCGCGCGCGCACCGGCGCCGGCCGCGACGGCCACGGGGAACTCCGCGAGAAGTGTCCGCCCATTCAACCGGCCCTGCGCTGCTGGACGAATTGCCCGACTGGCCACCGATCGGTCGTGCGACATCCATCCGCGACCTCCGTCCGATCCGGACCTGCGGAGAGTCGCGCGCGCTCGAGCTCGCGCGACCCGGAGCCGGGCGGGCGGCCACGAGTCGCCGGCTCAGGCTGCTGAGAACCGGCACGCCGACGCGCGCGAAGTGTCCGCCCTTTCAGCCGGCCTGGCGCCGTTCGCGGATTCGCACGACCGGGCATCGCTCGGTCGTACGCCGTCCATGCGACACCTTCATCCGTTCCCGACCCGCAGGCCGTCCTGCGAGATCGGGCTCGCGCAGCTCGGGGTGGCTCGGCAGCGTCGAGTTGCCCGGTCACCGTGAAGCCACCCACGACTCATCCCGAGCGCGTACGCCAGCGCGGGCCGCGAAAGGCGCACGCGCCGACGCCGGTACGGTGTCCGCCCAATCAACCGCGCTTCCACACCCGCGTGTCTTGGCCGTCGGACCACGAATGGGCCGCGCGACGCACTTCCGAGAGGACGGCCTGCCCCACGCCCATCGTGATGCGCGCATCAAGGACTCCTCGCGGATCTCGACTCGACGGCCACTTCGTCGCGTGCGCGCTCACGGGCGGTCGCTTCCCGAGGGCGAAGTCAACCTGCGGCCGGGCGAAGTGTCCGCCCAATCGAATCTCATGGGCGGCCTCACGCGCGTGTACGACTTCGCTCCGTGATCGACTTCGTCGAGAAACTCGGTCACCGTTCGGAGGTACGAACGTCGAGCGAGTGGAGTGATGAAGCACACACGCCGACAAGCGTCGTTCACGTTTCCGAAGCGCGGTGGAGCGCGTCCCGGCGCTGGACGCAAGCGCGTCGCCGAGCGTGCACTCGTCCCGCACCGCGCGCGGCCCGCGCTTTCGGGCCGTCATCCGCTGCACGTCACGCTGCGCATCGTCCCGGGCGTTCAGAGCTTGCGCTCGCGCGGCGTGCACGCGGTGCTCTGCTCGGCGCTGCGCGACGGCGCGGAGCGCTTCGGCTTCCGCGTCGTGCACTACGGGGCCGTCTCGAACCACTTGCACCTCGTGTGCGAGGCGGAGAGCGAGCACGCGCTGTCGCGGGGCATGAAGGGCCTCTCGGTGCGGCTCGCGCATGCGATCAACCGCTTTCTCGGCCGCGCGGGCGCGCTCTTCGCCGATCGCTACCACGCCCGCGAACTGAAGGCGCCGCGCGACGTGCGCCACGTACTGGCCTACGTCTTCGGCAACGCGCGGAAGCACGGCGTGCTCGTGACGGAGCTCCTCGACCCGTGCAGCTCCGCCGCGCTCTTCGACGGCTGGAAGGAGCGCCCCGCCGCGCGCGACGGCTCGACCTGGCTCGCGCGGGCGCGCACGTGGCTGCTCACCATCGGCTGGCGCAAGCACGGACTGCTTTCGATCCGCGAGTTGCCGCGCGGCGGTCGTGATCCCTGAGCACGCGCACGAGCCGCCTGTTCCGCGAGCGCTTGGAGGACTCGCTCTCTTCGTTCGATACTCCACTCGCGCCCGCGCGGCCCAGAGTCGCGAGCCAGCGACCTCACCGTGAGAAGGTCGAGCATCACTCGAGGCGGGGAGCAGGCAGGATGCGCGTGACGTTGGAGCTCGGGACCGAGCTGTCGGGGCCGAATTCGACGGGCTCGCGCGGCTCGAACGCCGAGCGTCGCTCCCCGTCGCCGTCGCGACGCCGATCCACGCGCCCCGACCCTCCGATTCCAGTCCTCCCCCTCGCGCAGTCGATGAAGGACGCGGCGCTCCCGCTCCGCGCAGGGCGGAACGGAACGCAGGCCCCCCCGATCGCAGCACGGAGGGCGCATGAAAACGACTCGAAGCAAGGCGGAGCGCGCGGACAACCGCGCCGATCCCGAGCCGAAGGAAGCCTCGGGCATCAGCGTTTCGATCCGCGGGTGGCACGGCGGATGGGCGCTC
>JACRIO010000259.1 GCA_016220035.1 Planctomycetota bacterium
GAGCGCACACGGACGAGCTAAACGGCACCGGCGCCGTCCGAGTGCGCTTCCAGGCGGCGCGCGCCCGGGCCGACGGCACGCCCGACGACGCCAGCGCCTCGGCGCTCGTCGGCGACGTCGCGGCTCTGAACGTGGCCGGCGCGGGCTGGCGCTTCGTCCGCTTCGTCGTCGAGTTCGACGCGGGCGCGCAAGGCGCTCTCAGCGCCGCGCCGGAGAACGCGCCGTTCCTCGACTTCGTGCGGCTCCCGTTCCGGTTCTGACGCGCGCGCGCGGTGGACTTCGCGGAGCGGGATGGGAAACTGTCGCGCTCTCGATGTCGTCGCGGCCGGAGGAGAAGCACGCTTGGCGCGTGAAGGGGCTCGAGCTCCAGGTCGGCGCGGACGAACGCGAGCTCGCGGCGCTCGCGTGCGCGGAGGTGGGCCTCGAGCCGCGCGAGCTGTCCGGCTTCCGCCTCGTGAAGAAGGCGCTCGACGCGCGCCGCTTCCAGGGCGTGCACCGTTTGCGCTTCGTCTACCACGTCGAGCTCGTGCTCCCCGCGGGGTTCCGGAGCGCCGCGTTCGAGCGGGCACGCCGCAGCGGCCGCGTCGAGAAGGTCGAACGTCAGGTGGAGCCGCGCGTGGAGCGCGTCCACGCGAGCCTCGCCGCGAAGCACGTCGCCGTGGTCGGTGCGGGGCCGGCGGGGCTCTTCGCGGCGCTCGTGCTCGCGCGCCACGGCGTCCGCGTGACGCTCGTCGACCGCGGTTCGGCGGTCGAACGGCGCAGCCGCGAGCTCGTCCAGTTCCACCGCACGCGCACCCCCGATCCCGAGTCGAACCTGCTTTTCGGGGAGGGCGGCGCGGGAACGTACTCCGACGGGAAGCTCTACACGCGCGTCGACGATCCCTTGGAGCACGCGCTGCTCGAGGAGCTCGTCGCCGCGGGCGCGGACCCCGTGATCCTCTACGACAGCCGCGCGCACATCGGCACGGACCGGCTGCACCGCATCCTGCCGGTCCTGCGCGCGCGCCTCGCCGAGCGCGGCGTCCGCTTCGACTGGAACACGCGCGTCGACGGGCTCGTTCTCGGCGCGCCGGGCCGCGTGCAGGCACTCGCGACCTCGAAAGGCGAGCTCCCGTGCGAGGCGCTCGTCTTCGCGCCGGGGCACAGCGCGCGCGACACGTGGGCTGCGTTCCACGCGCAGGGCGTCGTCTTCGAGGCGAAACCGTTCCAGCTCGGCGTGCGCATCGAACATCCGCAGGAGCTCGTCACGCGCGCGCAGTTCGGGACCAGCGCCGAGGCTGAAGCGCTCGGCGCGGCGAGCTACGCGCTCGTCGCTCGCGAAGCGAACGGACTGCGCGCCGCGCACTCCTTCTGCATGTGCCCGGGCGGCCGCATCGTCGCGAGCGTGAACGAGCCCGGCTTCCTCTGCACGAACGGGATGAGCAACTCGCGCCACTCGTCGCGCTGGGCCAACGCGGCGCTCGTCGTGACGCTCGGGCCCGACGACTTCGGCCGCGGACCCTTCGACGGCGTCGCGCTGCAGCGCGAGCTCGAAGCGCGCTTCTTCGCCGCGGGCGGCGGCGACTACACGGCCCCGGCGCAGCGCGCGGACGACTTCCTGCGCGGAAAGGAGAGCGGTGGAGAGCTCGCGACGAGCTACCGCTTCGGCGCGCGGCCCGGGCGCGTCGACGAGCTCCTCCCGCCGTTCCTGCGCGATGCACTCCGCGCGGCGCTCGCGCGCTTCGACCGCACGATCCCGGGCTTCGCGGGAAAGGACGGCCTGCTCGTCGGCCTCGAATCGCGCAGCTCCGGGCCCGTGCGCATGCCGCGCGACCGCGCGACGCGGCGCGCGAGCGGATTCTCGAACCTCTACCCCGCCGGCGAGGGCGCGGGATGGGCCGGCGGCATCACGAGCGCCGCGCTCGACGGCGCGAAGAGCGCGCTCGCGCTGCTCGAACACGGGGTGTGACGCGCGCGGGTCGCCGGATCCTCGCGCGACCGCTAGAGTCTTCCGCATGCCTCCCCCGAACGCTTCCCAGCGCGGCGACTCGGCCGCGGACCGCCGCAAGATCACGACGCAGAGCCTGCGGCGCATGAAGGAGCGCAAGGAACCGATCGCGGCGCTCACCGCGTACGACCACTTGATGGCGCAGCTCGTCGACAAGGCCGGCGTCGACGTGATCCTCGTGGGGGACTCGGTCGCGATGGTGGTGCAGGGACGGGAGACGACCGTCACCGTGACGATGGAGCAGATGCTCTACCACGCGACGATCGTGAGCTCGGGCGTCGAGCGCGCGCTGCTCGTCGGCGACCTGCCGTTCATGAGCTACCAGGTGAACCCCGACGAGGCGCTGCGCAACTCAGGGCGCATGGTGAAGGAAGCGGGCATGGAGGCGGTCAAGGTCGAAGGCGGCGAGCCGATCTGCGCCACCGTGCGCCGCATCGTCGACGTCGGCATTCCCGTGATGGGGCACTTGGGCCTCACGCCGCAGTCGATCCACAAGTTCGGCACGTACCAGGTGCGCGCGACGACGCCGGACGAGGCGGAGGAAGTGCGGCGCGACGCGCGCGCGCTGCAGGACGCGGGTGCTTTCGCGATCGTGCTCGAGAAGATCCCGGCCCAGCTCGCCGAGTCGATCTCGAAGGAGCTCTCGATCCCCGTGATCGGCATCGGCGCGGGAGCGGGGTGCGACGGGCAGATCCTCGTCACGCACGACATGCTCGGACTCTACAACCGTTTCCATCCGCGCTTCGTGCGGCGCTATGCGGAGCTCGCGGGCCAGATGCACGAGGCCTTCCGGCACTACACGCAGGACGTGAAGGCGCGGGCGTTCCCCTCCACGGGCGAGAGCTACTGAAACCGCGCGCGTGCGGCGCGGGACCGAGGCGGATGGCACCGCGCCGGGGTGCATCGCGGAGCGCTTCCTCCCGAAGTCGGCCGGGCCGCGCGCGCGATGAGGAAACTCCTGGAAGCGCTCAGTTCTCGCCGCGTTCCGGGTCGAACAAGGAGCCCGGTCGAAGCTCCGGTCCACACCGGCCGGTCCACCGAGCAGCACCCCGTCTCCGCAGCCGTTCGACCCGAGCGGGGACCCGAGCGAAGCACCCCGATGAACAAGGTCCTGATCGTCGACGACTCCTCCACGATGCGGAAGATCATCATGCGCGTGCTCCGGCAGGCGGACATCGCCGTCGAAAACGTCCTCGAGGCCGCGAACGGCGTCGAGGGGATGCAGCAACTCACCACGCACCCGGACATCGGCCTGATCCTGTCCGACGTGAACATGCCCGAGATGAACGGGATCGACTTCGTGAAGGCCGTGCGCGGCACGCACACGAAGGAACGGCTGCCCGTGATCATGGTCACGACCGAGGGCGGCCAGGCGATGGTGGACAACGCGATGGCCCAGGGCGCGAACGGCTTCGTGTGCAAGCCCTTCACTCCGGAGTCGATCCGGAGCGCCTTGGAGCCCTATGTCCGCTGAACGCACGATCGCCGACGCGCTCAAGGCCGGCACGCTGACGAGGTGCGAGCGTGAACTGCTCGTGCACCTCGAGGCGGCCGTGGACAACGTCTTCACGACGATGCTCTCCACGGTGTGCGAGCTCGTGGAAGCGACCTCCGCGGAGGCCTGCGCGCAGGAGGACGCGCGCCTCGCGAGCGTCGCGATCGAGGCCATCGTCGAGTTCGAGGGCCCCACCGCGGGCGCGGTCGTGTTGCGTTGCTCCCCCGAGGGCGCCGCGGACATCGCGCGCGGCCTGCTCACGCTCGGCGCGGGCGATTCGATCGAGCTCGCCGAGGTCCACGACGCGCTCGGCGAATGCGCGAACATGGTCACGGGCGCGTTCAAGACGCGCGCGCTCGACCCGCACGGCGCCTTCCGCCTCACCGTGCCGAAGATCGACACCCATGTCGTCGTCCAGCACCCGCACCAGGCCGGGCGCCTCGTGTACGAGCTCGCGGAGGGTTCGGCCGCGGTGGAAGTCTGGTTCCACTGAAGGACGGGGCACCTTGGACACGAGCCTCACCGACGAAGACAAGCACATGTTGGAGGAGACGTTCCGGCGCATCGCTGGCGACCTCGGCATGATCGCCGATCGCACGATCGAGGTCGGGACGGTCGCCGTCGAGCTCGCGAGCGCGCGCGCGGCGGGCCGCAGCGCGATCCACGTCTCCTTCAAATTCGGGCTGCAATACCAGGGGCAGATCCACCACGGAACGCTGCTCGTGCCGCTCCCCGACGCGATCACCCTCGGCTGCTACCTGATGATGGTGCCCGACGACGGCGTGAAGTCGAAGCGCGCGCTCACGACGCTCGATCCCGGGCTCAAGGACGCGCTGATGGAGGTCGGCAACTTCATTGGCGGCGCGACCGACGCCGCGCTGCGCGGCCTGGGCATCGAAGGCCTCAAGGTGCGCTCGGAGGGCTGCCAGGGCGTCAAGGCGAACGTGCGCCCCGCGCTGAGCTACGTCGAGGGGACGCCGCTCCTGATCGGGCGCTCGAAGCTGCGGATCCACACGTGGAATCCGTTCGAGGCGATCCTGATGCTCCCGCGGCTCACGCCGGCGGCGGCTTCATCGCCTTCTTGAACAGGTTGCCGAGGTTCGTCTTCAGCGCCTCGCCCGAGTTCTGGCGCAGCGCCTGATCGATCACGGTGCCGTCGACGGAGTCCTCGGAACCGAGCATCGCGCCGCGCGCGTCGAGGCGCGAGAGCGAGATGCGCTGGCGCTCCGGTTCGACCGCCAGCACGCGCACTTGCACCGTGTCGCCGACCTTGAAGAGGTCCGCGGCGCGCCGCACGCGGTCCTTCGCCATCTGCGAGACGTGCAGGAGCCCCTCGATGCCCGGTTCGAGCTCGACGAACGCACCGAACTCCATCAGGCGCTTCACCTTTCCCGCGTAGACGGAGTCGGGCGCCACGCGGCCGCCGACCGCCTGCCAAGGATCGGGCTCGAGGGCCTTCATCGACAAGCCGATGCGCTTGCCGCCGTCCTCGATCTTCATCACCTGCACCTCGACCTCCTGGCCCTTCTGCAGGAGCTCGTTCGCGTTCTCGACGCGCTTGTGCGAGAGGTTCGAGACGTGGACGAGCCCCTCGAGGCCGCCGCCGAGGTCGACGAAGCCGCCGAAGGAATCGACGCGGGTCACCTTGCCGCGCACGCGCTGGCCGACGGAGATCCGGCCGAGCGATTCCTTCTGTTGGTCCGCGCGTTCCTTCTCGAGCACGGCGCGGCGCGACACGACGACGCGGCGCTTCTTGGGGTCGACCTCGAGCACCTCGCACACGAACGTCTGGTTCAGGAACTGCGCCAGGTTGTCCTCGCGCGAGAGGCTGACCTGCGACGCCGGCATGAACGCGGCGAGCGCGCCGATGCGCAGCTCGAGCCCGCCCGTGTTCTGACCGGTGACGCGCGCCTTGACGAGTGCGCCGACCTCGACCGAATCCGCGGCGGCGAGCTCCTGCGCCTTCCTGCGCGAGAGGCGCCACAGGTCGTCCTCGCGCCCGTGCATGGTGAACTCGAACACCTCGCCGGCCTTGGGCGGGGTCTCGAATTCGGCGAGCGGGATCACGCCTTGCGAGCGCGGGCCGAGCTCGATGATCACGTCCTTGCCGCTGATGCCCGCGACGGCGCCGCGCAGCACCTTGGCCTCGCCGCCGCCTTTCCTCCCCGGCGTTCCATCCTTCTTCCGGAGGTCGATCTCCTGGAGGTTCATGCCCTCGAGGGCGGCGTCGATCTCGCGGGACAGGTCGTCGGGTTGGTTTCCGGTCATGGGGGGTGAGGCTCGAAAAGGGCCGGAAAGTCTAGCGGCTCGGCGCGCGCCGCGACAGATGGCTCACGCTCTGCGCGTGACGGTGGTGGTCGACGCCTGAGCGGCGGCCCAGAGCACGATCTCGCCCACGTTGACGTTCGCGGGCCGCGTAATCGCCCACGCCACGGCGTCGGCGACGTCCTCGGGCGTCAGCGGATCGACGCCCTGGTACACGGCGCGCGCGCGCCCGGCGTCGCCCCGGAAGCGGATCAGGCTGAACTCGGTGCCCGTGACCATGCCCGGGTCGACGCTCGTGAACCGGATCCCGCTGCCGGCGAGGTCGAGCCGCAGGCCCTCGTAGACGGCGCGCGTCGCGTGCTTGGTCGCGCAGTACACCGCACCGCCCGGGTACACCTGCCGGCCCGCGACGCTGCCGAGGAGCACTGCGTCGCCGCGGCCCCGTTTCACCATGCCCGGGAGCACCGCGTGGAAGACGTTCAGGACGCCCTTCACGTTGACGTCGATCACGCGCGACCACTCCTCCGGATCTCCCGCGGGGAGCCGGTCGACGCCGAGCGCGAGGCCGGCGTTGTTCACGAGCACGTCGAACTCGCGGTCGCCGAGCTCACGCACGACCGCCTTCGCGTCGCAGACGTCGAGCACGACGCACTCGGCACCGGGGCAATCGCGCTGGACGAGTTCGAGCTTGTCGCGCCGGCGCGCGGCGAGCGTGACCAAGGCGCCCTCGCGCGCGAGCCGCCGCGCGATCGCCGCGCCGATGCCGGAGGATGCGCCGGTGACGAGGGCGCGGCGCTGGTGAAGGGACTGCATGCCGGGACTGTAGCGCGGGCCGAGGCGCCGGAAAACGTTTCCGACGGCGCGCGCTGCATCGAGGAATGCGCGCGCGACCTCCAGACGGGCGGCGGCGCGCGTCGATCGAGGACTGCGCCCCGTATCGCCGCTACTCCGTGCGACTCCCTCGTTCGAACTCGAAGCCCGGCCGCTTCGCGCGCCGCGCTCTCCTCGTCCTCGCCGTCCGGGGCGTCGTCGCGAGCGCGCGCGCAGGCGGATCGACGCTCTTCCA
>JACRIO010000261.1 GCA_016220035.1 Planctomycetota bacterium
CGCCATCGCGTGAGCGTGCTCCACGGGAGCCCGATCGTCGTCAGCGTCGAGCGCTCGCAGTCCCCGCAGGCGCCGCTCGTGAACTATGCATCGGTGAACGGGTTCCAGGTCGTGCGACTCGAGGCGGTGACGGCTTTCTGCGCGGGGGACGGGCTCGATCCCAGCGTGACGAGCGCGTGTCCGTGCGGGAACTTCGGCGGCGTGGGACGCGGTTGCGCGAACTCCGTCCAGCCGCTCGGCGCGCTCCTCGGATGGAGTGGAGCTCCGGATCCCGACACGCTCGTCCTGGACGTCGCGGGCACGCCGGCGACGGCGACCTGCGTCTACTTGCAGGGCGATGGGATCACCGATCTCCCCTTCGGCGACGGTGTGCGCTGCGCGGGCGGCGCGCTGATCCGCCTCGGCTCCGCGACCAACCTCAACGGGAACGGGAGCTACCCCGGCCCGGGCGATCCCGCGCTCTCGACGCGCGGCGCCGTCGTGCCGGGCAGCGGCGGCGTGCGCGCCTACCAGGTCTACTACCGCAATGCCGCGGCGGCGTTCTGTCCCCCGGCGCTCGTGAACATCACGAACGGCCTGCGCGTGGTCTGGTAGCGCGTCCGCGGCGGCCCTGCGGCGGCTCCCCGGAGGAACGAGCAGCACACTCCCGCGAGCGGGAAGTTCGGGCTGAAGCACCGCCCCGGACCCGGCGGCCGCGGGGAGCGTGCTACCCTGGAACACGGTCCTGGCCTCGCCCCCCTCGAGGTGCCCATGCAACCGACGCGAGCCCCCCTCTCCTTCGCGCTCCTCCTGTTGGTCGCGCCGCTCCGCGCGCAGAGCATCAACGTCGACGTCGGCGTCCACGCCACGTACCCCTTGCCGTCCGCGATCTTCGGAGCCGCGGCGACGAACGCGGGCACGTGGAACGCGATGCCCGTGACCGCGGGGAGCGCGTTCTCCGTCGTCGATCTCGCCGGTACGCCGACGGGCGTCACGCTCACGCTTTCGGGCGGCGTCGCCACGGCGGCGAGCACGAACCTCGGCGGCGCGGCGCCCGACGACCTCGCTTTGCTCGGCGACGTGATGGACCCGGGCAGCGTCGCGCGCACGCTGACGATCGCGGGCTTGATGCCGGGCGACTACGACCTCTACTGCTACGCGATCGGTCCCGACGACGCGGCCTTCCGCACGCAGATCAGCGTCGCGGGCTCCTCCGATCCGCTGCAAGTCGTCGGCGGAGCTTGGACCGGCGGCTATGTCCTGGGGGTCACGCACGCGCGCCATCGCGTGACCTTGACCGCGCCGCAGGACGTGGTGGTCACGATCCAGCGCAACCCGCCGCCGCCGCAGAGCTTCAACTTCGGCTCGCTGAACGGCGTGCAGATCGTGCGGCTCGACCTCACCGGCGCGTCGTTCTGCGCGGGCGACGACCTCGACCCCGCGGTGTCGACGGACTGTCCGTGCTTGAACTTCGGGGCGACTGGACGCGGTTGCGCGAACAGCACGAACGCATCGGGAGCGGTGCTCTCGGCCGGCGGCAGCCCCGCGCTGGACACGCTCGTGCTGCAGGCGACCGGCATGCCCGCGACGAGCACCTGCATCTACCTCCAGGGCGACGTGCTCGACGATTCGACCTTCGGCGACGGCGTGCGCTGCACCGGCGGGACGCTCGTGCGCCTGCGCGCGAAGACGAACGCCGCGGGGACGAGCACGTTCCCCGACACGACCGACACCGTGACGCTGTCGCAGCGCGGCGGCGTGCTCCCGGGGAGCGGGAGTGTGCGCTTCTACCAGACGTACTACCGCAACGCGGCGACGTCGTTCTGCCCCACCGCGACGTTCAACGTGACGAGCGGGTGGCGGGTGATCTGGTAGCGCTCACCCGCGCTCGACTTCCCACACCGCCGTGCCGAAGTGGTCCCACGGCAAGCGGCCTTCGTCGCAGTGCTCGTCCGTCGAGAACTGCACGTCGACGAAGTAGATGATGGCGCTCGGCGCCGCCGGCCGCAGGTTGCGGCAGCCGTGCGCCACGCCCGGCGGGATGCGCACGAGGCGCGAGTTGCCGTCGCCGAGCACGAAGCGCATCACGACGCCTTCCGTCGGCGATCCTTTGCGTACGTCGGCGAGCACGAGCAGGAGCTTGTCGCTCGGCGGCACGTACCACACGTCCGTCTGGCGCGTGTGCAGGTGGAAGGCCTTGATCGCGAGCGGCTCGAGCACCGAGTAGTTCACCTGCTTCACCGTGAAGCCCGGGAGCTGCTTGTGCAGTCCGCCGTCGAGCCGGCCGAGCTCCGTCATCGCTCCGCCGTCGTCGTTGAAGCGCTTGAGCTCGACGATCTCGACGCCCTCGATGCGCTTCTTCGCGGTGTAGTCCTGCTTGGCGTAGCGCGCTTTCGCGCCGTCGTTGAATTGGGTCATGGGCGGGGTGCTTCCGGAACGAGCGCGCAGAGCATCCTCGATCGCCCGAGGCTCTGCAACCGCGGCATCGCGACCCGTGAACGCGCGCGAAGCACCCGCCGGCGCCTCTCGTCCGCGCCGCGCCGCGCGCGTACACTCTCGGCCCATGTCCCCCACCCGCAAGGATCAGAACGCGCGCTGCCTCGGGCCCGGCGCGTCCTCCGCGAACGGCGGCGGCGAGCTCAAGCACCGCCCCGTGACCGAGGTCGAGGGCCTCGACCAGCTCTTCGAGCAGAGCCTGCCCTCCTTCGGCGGAGCGTACCTGCGGCGCGTGTGGGTCCTGCTCGACGAAGCCGTCGGCAAGGGCCTGCCGATGACCCTGTCGATCGCGGGGCCGGTCACCGTCTCGGGCCAGCACTACGCCTGGCTGAACCCGCTGCTCGACACCGGCTGGTTCGCGTACCTCTCGACGACGGACGCGGTCTGCTACCACGACGGTCATCGCGCGCTGAACGGCGCGCGGAAGAATCCCTTCACCGAGGTGCCGATCTTCGGCGACGACGGTGCTTTGCGCGACGAAAAGACGATCCGCGTCACCGACATCGGCTTCCCCGAGGACGTCCTGCTCGAGCAGGACCAATTCGTCACGGCTTGTCTCCGCGAGCCCGAGTTCCAGCGTCGCATGACCGGCACCGAGTTCCGCAACCTCCTCGGCGCGCGCTACGCCGCGCAGGAGCGCGCGAACGGCGTCGCGGAGGGCCTGCTCGCGCTCTGCCGGCGCAAGTCGATCCCGATCTTCGTCGGCGCGCCGGGCGACGGCTCCGTGTTCCTGAACTCGGTGAAGCTGTGGGCGCTCGCGCGGCTCGGATCCGGTGAGCACGCCTTCGACCTCGACCTGCACGCCGAGGTGTTCGAGAGCTGCGCTTATCACCTGTGGGGCCTGCGCGACTCGCCGACGAAGGCGCTCGGCACGCTGATCCTCGGCGGCGGCGTCCCGAAGAACTACAACCTGCAGCCCGAGCCCGCGCTGTCGCAGATCTTTGGCCTCCCGGAGATCTCGGGCTACCTCTACGACGTGCAGATCACGACGGCGCCCATCACGGACGGCTCGCTCAGCTCGTGCCCGCCCGCGGAAGCCGTGACGTGGGGCAAGGTCGACGAGGAGCACTACCGCTCGACGTGCGAGAGCCTCTCGGCCGACTACTCGATGGTCATGCCGTTCGTCGTGAAGGCGCTGCTCGACAAGCGCGCGCGCTACGAACGTTGGGCGGAGCGCATGGGGAAGGACGCGCTCTTCGCGAAGCACCCCGAGGCGCGCGGCTACCTGCGCGAGCGCGAGGGCTACCGCCTCTTCGCGCGGCGCGACGAGCTCGTGAAGAAGCTCCTCGCCGAGGTCGCGCGCGAGAAGGCGCGGCTCGCGAAGGAGACGCGCTATCCCCTCGCCGCGACCGAGCCGACCCGCGCCGCGAGCGCGAAGAACGCGCCGAAACCCGCCGCGAAGAAGAAGACCACCGCGCCGAAGACCGGCGCGCGCAAGTGACTCCCCAAACACCATGAGCGAAAACGAAGAAGTCCCCGCCCCGGAGCAGCTCGCTCCCTTCAACATCGAGAAGGCCCGCTCCTCGCGCAGCAAGTGCAAGGTCTGCAAGCGCGCGATCGAGAAGGACACGCCGCGCATCGGCGTGCTCCTCGAAGGCCCGTACGGCACCGGCTACCTCTGGCACCACATCGTGTGTCTCGCGAAGCGCGACCTCGCGAAGGTCGAAGAGGCCTACGCGGGCGACTACACGCAGCCGGGCGTCGAGAAGCCCCCGATCGAGACGCTGCGCGCGGAAGCCGCGGTGGCGCAGCAGAAGAAGGCCGAGAAGCAGGAGGCGCCGTTCGTCGAGCGCGCGTCGACGGGCCGCTCGAAGTGCGCGCACTGCAAGGAGCCGATCGACGAAGGCGCCTTCCGTTTCGCACTCTTGCAGTCGGTCGAGTTCTACGGCCAGGTGCGCAACGCGGTGATCAAAGTGCACGCCGACTGCGTCGCGGTCGCGCTGAACGAGGCCAATGCGGCGACGGAGCTCGACACGTTCCACGACGACGTGCGCGCGAACAGCAAGCTCGCGAAGGACGAGGTCGAAGCGGCGCTGAAGGCGTCGGGCGTCGCGGAGGGCTGAGCGAGAGCGGGCGCAGAGGGTCGGGATGGACTGGCCCGCCCTCGATCGGCCGCGTTCTCCACGAAGCGTGGAATCGTCCGGCAGAGCGAGCCGGAGGCGGGAGTGGGGAATTCGTCGGCTCGTCCCGTCGGGCACCGGAGCCCATTCCAGGCTGCAAGTCCGTTCTCGATCACGACTCCCAACGATCCCCCAAGGAATCGGCGTGAATCACCCGCAACCGTTTCGATCTGGCGACGTCGTGAGGGAGGAAGCCATGCTCGTCACCCTCCACCCCTTCCCGCGTACTGCCGACGGCCCTCGGCACATCCATACGGCTCTTGTCTTCGGTGCTCCGCCACCGGATACTTCGTACAGACGTGCCGACGGGCACGTTCAAAAACGAGACCCCGCTTATTCGTCGACATCCAAGTGCTTTCGCGAGGAAGCCACGAGTTTGCGGGGTCGCCTTCCATCCTTGGGGCGATGAAGCAGCGCTTCGCCCTTCTCCTCGACGGAGGCTTCGTCACGAAGCGCCTCGCTCCGCGCGGTAGTCCGGCCGTCAAGGCGCGCGACGTCCTGCAACTCTGCGAGCGCATCGAACGCCACTCCGCGTTGGCCGGACTCGTACTCCTCCGACGCTACTTCTACGACGCTCCGCCCGCTCGGGGTCGAATCGAGAATCCACTCGATGGTCAGGGAACGGAGCTCGGCTCGACACCCGTGTTCGCCACACAGATGGCGCTGCTCGACGAGATCGAACTCCTGCCCGACACGTCGCTTCGGCGCGGCGAGATCGCGCTCCGCGGCTGGAGGATCCGGCCAGGGGCGTTGCGTTCGATTGCCGCGACTCGCCGAGGGCTGGTCGCATGCGATCTGATCCCCCACATCGAGCAGAAGGGTGTCGACCTGCGGATCGGGCTCGACATCGCGCGGCTCGCGCTTCGACAGCATGTGGAGACGATTGTCGTCGTCACGGGCGACAGCGATCTCGTGCCGGCCTTCAAGTTCGCGCGCCGCGAAGGGCTGCGCGTGTTCCTCGATCACCTCGGCGCCCCGGTGCGGCGGGAGCTGAAGGCGCACGTCGATCGCGTCCTGTGACGAACGCGCCCCTCAGGCAGGCTCCCCTTCACCCCGCTCCTCGAGGATCTCGTTCAGGAGGTCGATCTGGAGCTGTTGCAGCTCGACCATGTGCTGCCACTGCGCGTGGAGGACGTGATCGACCTTGTCGTGCAGGCTCGCGATCTCGATCTCGGCCTTCAGGTTGACGCGGAAGTCCTGGTCGGCCTGCACGCGGTCGCGCGCGGCCATCCGGTTCTGCGACATCATGATCACGGGCGCCTGCAGGGCCGCGATGCACGAGAGCACGAGGTTGAGCAGGATGAATGGGTACGGGTCGAACGCGCGCTCGCGCAGGAACCACGCATTGATCCCGACCCACGCCGCGAGCACCGCGCAGAAGCCCACGACGAACGGCCACGAGCCGCCGACACGCGCGACACGGTCCGCGAGCCGCTGGCCGGGCGTGATGTTGCGTTGGAACTCCTCGTCGATCTGCTCGGCGATCGCGAGGTGGCCCGCGGCCTTGCGCGCGACCTCGGCCTCCACCGCGGAGAACTCGCCGCGCTCGCGCTCGAGTTCCGCGAGGAGGAGCACGATGCGCGCCTCGTTTAGACAATCGGGGCACACGTGCGCCTCGGACGACCAGCGCCCCGGATGGCGGTGCTCGAGCTGCTCCGCGAGCGCGCGCCGCAGTCCGCGTGCGTGCACGACGCGGTGCGCGGGGTGCGATCGGCCGCACAGGGAGCACGACCGCGAGGCGGGAGCGGGGGGAATGGGACGAGCGCGCTTCGAGAGACCGGACATGGCGACTGCTCCGCGGCGGCGCGCGAGATCGGCCTCGTTCGCGCCCGCCGCGTCGGCGGGTCCGCGCGAGGCCGCGATCGCGCGCGCGGCCGCGACCAGCATGCCGGACGGACGCTCCGCGCGCGCTACGCCCTGCGCCAGAGCCAGCTCGCTCCGTCGGCGATGCTCGCCGCCGTGACGCGCCGCCCGCGCAGCCCGTCGAGGATGCCCTTCGCCTTCGCGAGCACGGAACGGCTCTGGCCCTGGAGGAGCGCGCCGATCCACACGAAGGGCAGGCTCGCGACGTCGAAGACGAGGACCGAGAGCCACTGCGTGACGCGCGCGTGCTGGCGCAGGAACCAGACGGAGTTCACGCCCATCATGTACTTGCGGCGCGGGTTGTAGCCGCCGCCCGTCGCGCCCGCCGACGTGTGCCACGCGCACGTCTCGCCCAGGATCACGACCTCCCAACCCGCGCGCTTCGCCCGCAGACACAGATCGACGTCCTCCATGTACGCGAAGTAGCGCGCGTCGAAGAGCCCGATCTGCTCCAGCGTCGCGCGCCGCGCGAGCAACGCGCACCCCGCGACGTAGTCGACCGGGCAGCGCATTCTCCACTCCGGCCCGTCGGGCTCGCGGTGGCCGCGGAGCGTCGAGACGTTTTGCCGCCACGTGAGCATCCCGCCCGCGCACCACACGACGTCGCGCGGCTCCTTGTAGAGCACGCGCGGGCCGACGATGCCCAGTGTCGGATCGGCCGCGAGCTCGCGCGCGAGCCGATCGAGCGCGCCGAGCTCGAGCGTCGTGTCGTTGTTCGCGAAGTACACGGCCTCCGCGCCGCGTTCGAGCGCGAGCCTGGCGCCCTGGTTCGAGGCCTCGCCGAAGCCGAGGTTCTCGCCGTTCCGCAGGAACACGAGGCCGGGAAAGTGCCGCTCGACGAGCTCGAGCGAACCGTCGATCGAACCGTTGTCGACGAAGACCACTTGCTCGGGAGCGAGGCCCTGCTCCAGCAACGACGCGATGCAATCGAGGTTCTCCGCCCCGCCGTTCCAGTTGGCGACGACGGCGTGGATGCGCGGCGGCGTGCTCACGCGCTCCCCGGTCCTTCCGCGTCGACGCGTTCGACGCGTTCGACGCGCGAGCGCACCGAGCCCGACGCGAACAGCGTCTCGAGCTCCTCCCCCGTCGAAAGCCCGCGCGCGTCCGCGAGCGGCGCCGTCGAGCCCGCGCGGCGCGTGATCGAGTAACCGCGCGCGAGCACACGGAAGGGCGAGGTCGTCGCGAGCCCGCGCTCGAGGACGGCGAGCGCGCGCTCGCGCCGCTCGAAGACGCGCTCCAGCGTCCTCGCGAGGCGCGGACGGAGCGCTTGGAGGCGCGTCGCGCGCTGCTCGAGCGCCATGCGCGGGTTCGCGCGCGCCAGCACGGCGGACGCGCGCTCGAGCCGCGTGCGCGCGCGGTCGAGCTCGCGCCCAGCGGCGAGGCCGAGCGTGCGCGCGTGGTGTTCCAGCCGGACGAGCCGCAGTTCGAGCGCGAGGCCGGGCTCGCAGAGCGCGCGCGAGCGGCCGAGACGTCCGAGCAGCTCCGCGCGCCGCGCGAGCTCGGCCTCGACGACCTGCTCGAGGTTCCCCGCCGAGGCCTCGAGCTGCTCCACGAGCGCCGCGCGATCGGGGATCACGCTCTGCGCCGCGTCCGTGGGCGTGTGCGCGCGATGGTCCGCGACGAAGTCGATCAACGTGACGTCCGTCTGGTGTCCGACGCCCGACACGACGGGCGCGCGTGCGTTCCACACCGCTTCGGCCACCACGCGCTCGTTGAAGGCCCACAGGTCCTCGAGCGATCCGCCGCCGCGCACGACGCAGATCACGTCGACGCCGAGCGCGTCGACGCGACGGATCGCCTCCGCGACCTCGCGCGCGGCGCCGCGCCCCTGCACGCTCGTGTGCGCGAGCACGCACGGGAAGTCCGGCCAGCGCAGCGCGCGCGTGCGCAGGAAGTCCTGCAGAGCGGCGCCGTCGCGGCTCGTCACGACGCCGATGCGTCGGGGCAAGAACGGCAGCGGCCGTTCGCGGTCGAACCAGCCCTTCGCGCGCAGCTCCTCCTTCAACCGCTCGAGCTCCGCGAGCAGCGCGCCGAGGCCCTTCTGCTCGAGGCGCTGGACGATCAGGCTGTACGTGCCGCGCGGCGCGTAGACGTCGAGCTTCCCGTGCGCGACGACCTGCATCCCCTCCTCGAGCGGGAAGCGCGCGGCCGCGGACAAGGCGCTCTTCCAGATCGTGCACGCGATCTTCGCGTCGAGGTCCTTCAGGTCGAAGTAGACGTGCCCGGACGCCGCGCGCACGACGCGCGAGAGCTCGCCTTCGACGCTCACGCGGCCGAGCTTCTCCAGCGCGCCTTGCACGCGCCGCGTGAGCTCCGCGACGGAGTAGAGCTTCGGCGCACCCGCGTCGGGATCCGGCTCGCGCGCCGACGGGTCGCGCCCGCGCGAGAACGGGTCGTCGGCGAAGAGGTCACCCTCGGATCCGCGCAGGCCCATCGGGTCCTCCTCGTGCACTCCCGCCGTTCGTTCGCTCCGCGCTCCGCATGCGTCGCGCACTTATCCTCGGCGCGGGGCGCACCGTCAACGACGCCTCGGCGCATCGGAGAGCCCAGGCACGCCCGCGGCGCGCCATTCGACGAGGTCGGCGCGCGGGAGGAAGATCACGTAGCGCCCCTCCAGGAACGGAGTCTTCGCGTCGCCGCGCAGGACGGCGCCGCTCTCGAGCTCGATGCGCACGCCGCGCTCCCCCGCGTCGATGCGCATGCGGTCGGCGAAGAGCTTGCGCACGATCGCGCCGTCCGCGTCGAGCTGATCGAGCTGCACGTCGCGCAGCACGCCCGCCTGCACGCCCGCGAGCCCCGCCAGGCGCCACGCGCCGGCGGACAGGTCCTGCCGCAGGAGCACGTCGAGCGCCGCGCGCACCGCGAGCAGGTCCCACCGGCCGTCGTCGGGCGGCGGTTCGCGGTCCGCGGGGCGGAAGATCTCGGGCGCGGCGTCGATCCAGGGCCGCGGGTCGACGTGCGTGAGCTCGATCCGCCGACGTCCGCTGCGCGCGAGCGGCGCGGTGGGCGGCTCCGCGCCCGCCGAGGGCTCGACGGAAGGGAACGGGACGCGCACGTCTCCCCGCCGTTCGTAGCCGTCCTCGAGCACGATCGTCACGGTGCGGGCGGCGATCGACGCTTCGAGCCGCAGACGTTCCGCGCAGAGCGTCCCCCCCGTGCGTCCACGGTCGTCGGTGGCGCGCAGCACGACCGGGCCCAACGCGCCGTC
>JACRIO010000267.1 GCA_016220035.1 Planctomycetota bacterium
CGGCCGCGCGACTTCCGACTCGGCGTCTTCAAGGGGACCAGCGTGAGCGACGCGGCGCGTCCGACGCGCGGCGATCTCCTGCGTGTCCTGGAACTCGGCGTCTACGGCACGGCGATGCCGTCCTACCAGCGCCTCTCGGAGGCGGAGCGCCAGGGGCTCGCCGATTACGCGCGCTTCCTCGCCGTGCGCGGCGAGGTCGAGCGCCAGGTCGTGCTCGCGTTCGAGGACGAGGGTGCGATCGCGGACCCGAGCTTCGACGACGGGCTCGAGCTCGTGTGGGGCCGGTGGGCGAAAGCCGCGTCGAAGGTCGTCGTCTGGGACGGCGCGATCCCCGAGCCGACGCCCGAGGCGCTCCTCCTCGGCGACCGGCTCTTCCACGACACGAAGAAGGGCAACTGCTCCGCGTGCCACGGCGACGAAGGCCGCGGCGACGGGCCGGTCGCGTTCAAGTTCGACGATCGCGGCCGCAAGGTGCCCGCGTACCAGGACGCGTGGGGCTTCGACATCCTGCCGCGCAACCTGCGGCGCGACCCGTTCCGCGGCGGACGGCGGCCGATCGACCTCTACCGGCGCATTCAAGCGGGGATCAACGGCGGGCCGATGCCGGCGATGTCGAGCAGCTTGAAGCAGGACGAGATCTGGGCGCTCGTGCACTACACGCGCACGCTCGCCGAAAAGGCGCTCGAGGACGAGCTCGCGTACCGCGCGGGGCGCTAATGCGGCTCGTCACCGTGCTGCTGATCCTCCTCCTCGGCGCGGCCGCGGTGTGGAGCTTCGCGGCGGCGCGCGCGCACGGTTGGTGGTTCCCGGAGAACGTGTCCGTGTTCGGCGCGCGCATCGACGCGCTCTTCGACCTGAACCTGTGGATCACGGGCGGCGTCTTCGTGCTCGTGTTCGCGCTGCTCGCGTGGACCGTGGCCCGCGGCGCGCTCCCCGGTCGCGCGCGGCCCGTACACGGCGACCTGCGGCTCGAGCTCGTCTGGACGCTCGTCCCCGCCGCGATCTTCGTCGGCCTCGCGGTCGCGCAGCTCGACGAGTGGCGCGAGCTCAAGTACGCCGGCGCGCGGCCGCACGTCGCGGTCACGGCGCGCGTCGTCGCGAGCCAGTTCGACTGGCACTTCGTCTACCCGGGGCCGGACCGGAGGTTCGACACGCTCGACGACCTGGAGACGACGTACGAGCTCGTCGTACCCGCGGGCGAGCCCGTCGTGCTCCAACTCGTCTCGCGCGACGTGATCCACTCGTTCTTCGTGCCCGGGTTGCGCCTCAAGCAGGACGTCGTGCCCGGCATGCGGCCGGAGGTCTGGTTCGAGGTGCGCGGGCCGGCCGATCTCGAGCTCGTCTGCGCCGAGCTGTGCGGGTGGGGCCACTACAAGATGGCGGGCCGCGTGCGCGTCGTCCCGCGCGCGGCGTTCGACGCGCACCTCGCCGCGCTCGAGCGCGCGTTCCGCTCGAACGGGAAGGACGAGCGATGACCGCGCCGAGCTCGCTCCTGCGCCGCCGCGTCTTCTCGACCGACCACAAGGTGATCGGCGTCCAGTTCCTCCTGTTCAGCGCGTTCTTCCTCGTGCTCGGCGGGCTCACGGCGCTCGCGATCCGCTGGCAGCTCGCGTGGCCGTGGTCGCGGGTGCCGATCGTCGGGAAAGCGCTCTATCCCGCGACGGGCGGCGTGATGACGCCCGAGGGCTACACCGTGCTCTTCACGCTGCACGGGACGATCATGATCTTCTTCGTGATCATCCCGCTGCTCGTCGGCGCGTTCGGGAACTTCCTGATCCCGCTGATGATCGGCGCGCGCGACATGGCCTTCCCGCGGCTCAACGCGGCGAGCTTCTGGCTGATGGTCCCCGCGGGGGCGCTGATCGTTGCCTCGTTCTTCGTCGCGAGCGGCGGACCCGCGAGCGGGTGGACCGCGTACCCGCCGCTCGCGCCCATCGCGAGCGCCGCGGCGGGCCGCGGTCTCGGGCAGACGCTGTGGCTCGTCTCCGTGTTCCTCGCGGGCGTCGCGTCGACGCTCGGGGCGCTCAACTACGTCGCGACGGTGGTCATGCTCCGCGCGCGCGGCCTCTCGTGGACGCGCCTGCCGCTCACCGTGTGGGCGCTCTTCTTCTCCGCGATCATCCAGCTCGTCGCGCTGCCCGTGCTCACGGCCGGCGCGGTGCTGCAGCTCTTCGACCGCTTCCTCGGCACGGGCTTCTACACGCCCGCGCACCTCGTGGTGAACCAGTTCACCCCCGAAAGCGCGGGTCACGCGGTCGGCGGACAGCCGCTGCTCTGGCAGCACCTCTTCTGGTTCTACAGCCATCCCGCCGTCTACGTGATGGTGCTGCCCGCGATGGGCATCGTGAGCGACGTGCTCGCGGTGCACGGACGCAAGCCCGTGTTCGGCTACCGGCCGATGGTGTTCTCGATGGGCACGATCGTCGTGCTCGGGATGTTCGTGTGGGGCCACCACATGTTCGTGTCGGGCCTCGACCCGGCCGCGGGCACGGCGTTCATGCTGTCGACGATCCTGATCGCCCTGCCGTCGTCGGTGAAGGTGTTCAACTGGCTCGCGACCTTGTGGGGCTCGCGCCCGCGCTACGACGCTGCGTTCCTGAACGCCGTCGGCTTCGTCGCGATGTTCGTGATCGGCGGGCTCTCGGGCATCTGGCTCGCGTCGACGCCGGTCGACGTCCCGCTGCACGACACGGCGCTCGTCGTCGGGCACTTCCACTTCGTCGTGTTCGGCGGGAGCGTCTTCGCGGCGTTCGCGGCGCTCCACCACTGGTTCCCGAAGATGACCGGGCGGCGGCTCGACGAGCGTCTCGGGAAGCTCCACTTCGCCGGCACGTTCGTGCTCACCGCGTGCGTGTTCCTGATGATGCACCAGCTCGGCATGGCCGGGCAGCCGCGGCGCGTCGCAGATCCCTACGTCTACGCGGGGCTCGCGCACTTGAAGCCGCTCAACGTCTTCATCTCGAAGAGCGCCTTCCTGCTCGCCGCGTGGCAGGGGTTCCTCGTCGTGAACGTCGTGAAGACGCTGCTCGCGAAGCCCGAGGGCGAGCGCAACCCGTGGGACGCGAACACGCTCGAGTGGGAGACGGCCTCGCCGCCGCCGCACGCGAACTTCGAGGCCGAGCTCGTCGTCGCGCGCGGCCCGTACGAGTACGGCGTGCCCGACGGGCCGCGCGACCACCGCCGGCAGGTCGGGCCGGGGTGAGCGTCGACGCTTCCGAGCGTCGTGCCCGCGTGCTCGCGCGCTGCTAGAATCCGCGCCCCCGATGTCCGCCCCGAGCCCCGTCGTCCCCGCCGCGAGCCCGTGGCCGCGCCGCCTCGCGTGGGCGACGTGGTGCGCGACGATCCCGCTCGTGTTCTTCGGCGGGAGCGTGACCTCGCTGCACGCGGGGCTCGCCATCGACGGCTGGTGGGTCGTCGACCCGGGCAAGGGCGACTTCTTCCTGCCGCTCTACCCGCTCGACCGGTGGGTGCACTCGCTCGGCGCGTTCGTCGAGCACACGCACCGTCTGCTCGGCATGCTCGTCGGCCTCCTCGCGATCGCGACGGTCGTCGCGGCCTTCCTGCGCGAGAAGCGCGGCCTCCCGCGCGCGCTCGCCCTCCTCGGGCTCGTCGCGATCGTCGGCCAGGGCGTGCTCGGCGGTTTGCGCGTCCTCGAAAAGAGCACGGACCTCGCGTTCCTCCACGGCTCGATCGGTCAGGCCGTGTTCGCGCTGCTCGGCGCGGCCGCGTTCGCGATGGCGCCCTCCGAAGCCGCGTCGGGCCGCGTCGCGGCGGAAGCTCCGGCGCAGAAGCGGCTCCTCCTCGCCGCGCTCGCCGCGACGGCCGTCGTCTACGCGCAGATCGTGATCGGCGCGTGGCTGCGGCACGGACAGTCGCTCGTGGCCCTGGTCGCGCACGTCGTGATGCTCATGTTCGTCGCGGGTGCCGTGACGTTCCTCGCGCACGCGCTGCGCAAGGCGGCCGAGGAAAACGGGGGCGCCGCGGACGAGCGCGCGCTCCGGCGCACCGGGATCGCGCTGTGGAGCGTGTTCTGGGCGCAGCTCACGCTCGGGATGCTCGCCTTCGTGTGGGTGTACGTCGTCGTGGGGAAGGACCGCGTGCCCACGGAGCTCCACCAGTCCTTCTTCCCGACGCTGCACGTCCTCGGCGGCGCGGCGCTCCTCTTCTGCTGCGTCGCGAGCCTCGTGCGGGCGCTCCGCCGCCGCGCCGTCCCCGAACACGCGACCGCGACGACCGCGGTGCGCGCCGGAGCGGCCGGGTGAGCATCCTCGAACGGCGCACGACGACCCTGGCGCGCGCGACGGCGGCGCCGTCGTTGCTCGCCGACCTCTTCACGCTCACCAAGCCGCGCATCACGGGCTTCGTCGCGCTCGCCGCGTTCGTCGGCGCGGCGCTCGGCGCGCCGAAGGACGTTTCGCTCGTCTACTGCGCGTGGACGGGCTTCTTCGTGATGCTCTGCTCGGCCGGCGCGAGTGCTTTCAACCAGACGCTCGAGCGCGACATCGACCGTGCGATGGAGCGCACGCGCTGGCGCCCCATGCCCACCGAACGCGTCAGCGTGCGCGACGCGATCCTGCTCGCGACGTTCCTCGGCGGAGCGGGCGTGATCGGGTTGGCGCTCCTCTGCAACCTGCTCGCGGCGCTGCTCGCGCTCGCGACCTTGTTCACCTACGTCGCCGTCTACACCCCGCTCAAGCGCTACAGCACGCTCAACACGGTGATCGGGGCCTTGCCGGGCGCCGCGCCGCCGCTCGTCGGGTACGTCGCGACCGCGGAGGCGACCGGCGAGTGGGCGTGGGCGCTCTTCGCCGTGCTCTTCGTGTGGCAGTTCCCGCACTTCCTCGCGATCGCGTGGCTCTTCCGGGACGACTACAGGAAGGCCGGGCTCAAGATGCTGCCCGCGATGCCGGGCGGCGAGCGCGTCACCGGGCGCTCCGCGTTCCTCTACAGCCTCGTGCTCCTGCCCGTGTCCCTCGGGCCGGTGGTGATCGGTATCGCGAGCACGACGTACCTCGCGGGCGCGCTCGCGTCCGGCGCGGCCTACACCGCGGCTTCGGCGTGGTTCGCGCTGCGCACGAACACGACGAGCGCGCGCACGCTGCTCGTCGTATCGCTCTTCTACCTGCCCGTGCTCTTCGCGTGCGTGCTGCTCGACCCGCTCGTGCGCGAGCGGATCTTCGGATGAGCGCGAGCACCGCCGTTCCGATCTCGTCCGCGCCGAGGCGCGCGTACTCGACGGTCGAGGTCGGGTTCCTCCTGTTCCTCGCGAGCGAGGTGATGTTCTTCGCCGGACTGTTCGCCGCCGCGATCGTCCTGCGCTCGGCGGACCCGCGGTGGGGGAGTGGTAGTGCCCACCTCTCGCGCGGCGCGGGCATCGCGGGGATGGGGCTCCTGCTCCTCGGCTCCTACGGGCTCGTGCGCGCGACTTCGCGCGCGGTTCCGACGGTGCGCGAGCTCTGCGTCTCCGCCGCGCTCGCGGTCGTGTTCGGTGCGGCGTTCCTCGGGCTCGCCGCGTGGGAGTACCGCGCGCTGCTCGCCGCGCGCCGCGACTGGACGTGCGACGTCTTCAGCTCGTGTTTCTGGGGCCTCACCGGCGTGCACGCGCTGCACGTCCTCGCGGGCCTCGTCTGGCTCGCGTGGCTCGCCGCGCGCGGCGGCGCGGATGCGGTCGCTCTTCGTGCGCGCACACGGCTCGCGGCGTGGTACTGGAACCTCGTCGACGCCGTCTGGATCGCGCTCTACCTCTTCTTCTACCTCCTCTGACATGTCCGCCGAACCGTCCACGCGCCCCGCGCTGCCGCGGGGGAAGCTCCTCCTCGCCGCGCTCGTGCTCTTGATCGCGGCGCTCGTCGCCTTTCCGTTCCTCGCGCGCGAGAGCTCCGCCGGCGGGGGCGGCGCCTCGCCCGTCGCGCTCGCGGAGCGTTCGCCTGAGGAGCTCGGCGAGCTCGCCGACTTCGCGCTCACCGAGCGCAGCGGGAGGAGCGTCGCGAAGTCCGACCTCGCGGGCACCGTCTGGGTCGCGGGCTTCGTGTTCACGCGCTGCACCGGTCCGTGTCCGAAGGTCACGGGCCACATGCGCAAGCTGCAGGACGGGCTCGTGGGCACGCGCGCGAAGCTCGTCACGTTCAGCGTCGATCCCGACTACGACACGCCCGAGGTGCTGCGCGGCTACGCGGACGGCGTCGGCGCCGATCCCGAGCGCTGGTGGATGCTCACCGGGCCGAAGGAAGCGATCGACGGCCTGATCCCGAGCTTCGTGCCGAAGACGCAGCGCGCGGCGCCGGGGGCGGCGCCGATCGGAGAGCACGTCGCGCACCAGACGCGCCTGTGGGTCATCGACGGCAAGGGCCGGATCCGCGGGCTGTATTCCGGCGAGAGCGACGAGCATCTCGAGTTGCTCCTCGCGCGCGTGAAGTACCTGGAGAGCGAGCGCTGATGGACCTGCCGCTGATCGACGCGTGCCTGAACGCGACCTCGACCGTCCTGCTCCTCTGCGGCCTCGTCGCGATCAAGCGCGGAGCGCGCAAGGTCCACGAGCGCTTCATGTACGGAGCGTTCGCCGTCTCGCTCGCGTTCCTCGCGTGCTACTCGACCTACCACTTCGTGCTCGACCACCCCGAGACGAAGTACGGCGCGACGGGCGCCCTGAAGACGTTCTACCTCGGGCTCCTGCTGACGCACGTCGTGCTCGCGGTCGTGAACGTGCCCCTCTGCGTGATGACCTTCGTGAACGCGAAACGCGGGGAACGCACCGGCAACTTCACGCGCCACAAGCGCTGGGCGAAGGTCACGTTCCCGGTGTGGCTGTACGTCTCGGTCACCGGCGTGCTCGTCTACCTCTTCCTCTACGTCTGGAACCCGGCGCTCCCGGCGGGGGGAGCGCGATGATGCGCCTCGTCCTGCTCCTCGCCGCGGTGGGCGGCGGCGCCGCGACGGGTTTCGCCTGAGGCCTCTGCGCCAGCGCGGTCGGTCGCGACCGCGTCGATCTCGCCTCCGGGCTGAACGGGAGCATCCTGTTCCTGCTCGGCGTCGTCGCCGCGCTCGGCGCGACCGCCTGGTGGTTCGCGCGGCGCGCCGGGCGCTGATCGAGCCGGCGAATTCCCCGGTTCGCGCACCGGCGTTTTCGGGTGCGTTCGATTTTTCCCGGATCGGTGCGTCACCGTTTCGACCTCGCGACGTCGTGCGGGCATGCAGACCCTCTTCTCGCTTCGACGTGGCGCGCGCTCCGGCGGCGCGCGGGTGTTCCTCGCGGCCGGCGCAGGCGGCGTGCTGTGCGCGCTGCTCCTCTTCCTGCCGGCGGCGCTCCAACTCTCCGGTCGATCGCGCGCACCCGTGCGCGTGTGGGCGGCCGACCGCGACGCGCACCGCGTCGTCGGGCTCGACGGCGACCTGATCGTCGTGCGCGAACTCCAACTCGCCTGGCCCGTCGCCCTCGCTCCGCGCGTCGACGGCGGGCTGTGGGTCCTGCGGTCGGGCAACGCCACGGCGAGCTTCGGGATGCGCCTTTCGAGCCTCGCCGCCAGTGGAGTGGAGGAGAGCGAGACGTGGATCGAAGCGGGCGAGCAGCTCGCGGTCGTCGACGGCCGCGACGCGCTCGTCGTCGAGTACGGCACCGGCGCGAACTCCGTGGACCGCGTGCTGCGCGTCCAACCCGACGGCGCCGCGCGCGTCGTCCTCGAGGACGCGCACCTGCACGGCCTCTGCGCGTCGCGCGGAACGGTCGTCGTCGGGACGACGGACGGACGGCTCGCGCGCTACGAGGCTTCGGGCTCGAAGCGACTGCTCGCCAAGGCGACCTGGACCGCGAGCTTCGGCGCGCTCGCCGAGGGCGGGCCGCCGGGCGCGTTCTTCGCGCTCGACACGTCGGCGCAGCACCGCCTCGAGTTCGTCGGCGACGACCTCGCGCGCCGGTGGAGCGTCCCGATCGGCTTCGACGCGCGGCACCTCGGCGTCGTCGCGGGGGAGGAGCGCGTGTGGGTCGCCGACGTGAACGGCTCGCGTGTGCGGCGCTACGGACCGGGCGGCGTGCTGGAGCGCGACCACGTGCTCCCCGCGCACGCGCTCGACCATCCCGTCGCGTTCGCGGACGGCGTGCTCGTCGCGACGCCCGGCGCGATCCTGCGCGTCGATTCCGCGGGCCAGCCGCGGCCTGGGCAGGGCGGCTTCGCCTGGCTCAGCGACCTCGTGCCCGCGCGTTGACGCGTTCGAGCAGTGCCGCGGCGAGCAGCGTCTTGCCGTCGTCGGTCAGGCCGCCGAGCAGCGCCTCCGGCGTGCGGCGTTCGAGCTCGAACTCCTCGTCGGCGTCGTGCGCGCGCCGCGCCGGCGCGGGGGCGAGGCCGCGGGCGTGGAAGACCCAGATGCGCTCGCTGCAAAAGCCCGGCGCGGGCACGCACTCGGTGAGCGGCGTCCAATCGCGCGCGACGAGGCCCGTCTCCTCCTCGAGCTCGCGCTTCGCCGTGGCGAGCGGCTCCTCGCCCGGCTCGCGCCGGCCCGCGGGCAGTTCGAGCATCCATCGCCCGAGCGCGTGGCGGTATTGCCGCACGAGCACGAGCTCGCCGTTCTCGTCCTCGGCGGCGATCGCGACGGCGCCGGGATGCACGACCAGCGCGAGGTCCTGGTGCAGTCCGGAAGGGAGCCGCACGCGCTCGCGCACGAGCTCGAAGATGCGTCCGCGGAAGAGGCTCTCCGTCGAGAGCACTTCGACGCGTGGATCGCGATGCAGGCTCATCGCGCCGGCGTTCCGCTCGCGGGGCCGGAGCTCATTCGTCGTCCTGGTCCCGCCCGCCGCGTCCCCGGCGTCTCTGGATTTCACCGACCGCGCCCGCGGAGCGTTCGAGACCCGCGAGGAACGCCTGGGTCATCGTCGCGAGGTCGACGCGCTCGCAGTCGTAGGCGGTCTGGCCGAAGCGCGTGAGCACCTTCTTCACCTTCGCGAGCTCCTTGAAGACCGGGCCGTCCTTGCGCTGCTTGAGCTCCATGCGCTGCTTGAGCTGGGCGATCTTCTGCTGGAGCTCGTCGATCTTCTCTTCTTCGGTGCGGCGGTTGTACGTGCGCTTGCTCATGGGGGTGGGGAGTCGCGGATTCCGTGAATGCGATCGCGACGGACACGAAACCAGCGTGCGTCCGGCGCGAGTTCCGGAGCGCGCGGGATGGAATCGCTCCGCGCGGGGGGAAAGCATCTCGGACGCGTTCGCGCGGGCCGAGATCGAATCTGGCGATCGCGAAAGATGCGATCACGCGGGCGCGGACTCTAGCATCTCGCGATCGCGCCGCAAGCACCGATGGCGGGCGACTTCGGCCGTGAATCCGCGTCTCGGGGCGCACCGCGCGTGCGCCTTCGCGGCCGCCCTGCTACCCTGCTGCGCCGCGTTCCGGGGAAGAGCCCGCCATGACCCTGCACAACGACATCGAACGCATTCTCTTCAGCGAGAAGGAGATCACCGCGGGCATCGACCGCGTGGCCGCCGAACTCACGCGCGTCTACCAAGGCCGCGACTTCACGGTCGTGTCGATCCTGAAGGGTTCGTGCGTGTTCGCCTCCGACCTGATCCGGCGCATTCCGATCCCGCTCGAACTCGCGTTCCTCGCGGCGTCGAGCTACGGCGAGGGCACGACCTCCGGGCACCTCGAGATCAACTTCTTCCCGACGGGCAACGAGATCGAAGGGCGCAACCTCCTGCTCGTCGACGACATCCTCGACACGGGTCGCACGCTGCACGGCATCAAGGCCGAGCTCTTGAAGCGCGGCGCGCGCGAGGTGCGCTCGTGCGTCTTCCTCGACAAGCCCGCGCGCCGCACCGTGCCGCTCACCGCCGACTTCCGCTGCTTCGAGGTCGAGAACCTCTTCGTGGTCGGATACGGCCTCGACTACGCGGGCCGCTATCGCAACCTGCCCTACGTCGGCGCGCTCAAGAGCGAGATCTTCGCCCCCGCGCACCGCGCGGGCGCGCAGGGCTGAACTCCGGCGCGTGTGCGCCGCTCCTCGCGTGGTCTACCACCTCCCGATCCCCCCCGAACGCGTGGGCATGGAGCTCGACGAGTTCCTCTGTCTCTCGTTCCCGCTGCTCAACAAGGGCTTCCTCCGCCGGCAAGTGCGCGAGGGCCGCGTGCTCGTCGACGGTGCGCGCGCGATGCCTTCGCAGCGGCTGCGCGACGACCAGGTGCTCGTGATCGACTTCGAGGAGGACGAGGACCTGCCCGCCGTGCCCGTCGCTCCGCCGACGAGCGTGCCGGTGCTCTACGAGGACGCGCACCTGCTCGCGCTCGACAAGCCCGCGGGGCTCGCGGCGGAGCCCGAGCGCTGGGCGAAGGCCAACGCGTCGCTCGCCGGTGCCCTGCTCGAACTCGCGCTGGAGCGCTCCGACAGCGCGCCCGAGGACGCGACGACGCCCGTGAAGCCGCTCACGTTCCGTCCGCGGCTCCTGCACCGGCTCGACAAGGACACGACGGGCGTCGTGCTCGTCGCGAAGGACGTCGAGGCGGAGCGCGTGCTGCGCGAGGCCTTCGACAAAGGGACGATCCAGAAGACCTACGTCGCGTTGGTCGAGGGCGAGTACCCGCTCGACGACGGCGCCTCCGACGTGATCGACCTCCCGATCGGCCCCGACGAGCGGAAGAGCGGGCGGATGCGCGTCGATCGCGAGGACGGCAAGGAGGCGCGCACGCGCATCAGCGTCGCGATGCGCTTCCACGGCTTCACGCTCGTGCGCGCCGAGCCGCTGACCGGCCGCACGCACCAGATCCGCGTGCACCTGCGCGAGGTCGGCTTCCCGCTCGTCGTCGATCCGTTCTACGGGCGGCGCAAGTCCTTCGCGCTGTCCGATTTCAAGCGCGACTACCGGAAGAAGCCCGGCGCGATCGAGTCGCCGCTGATCGACCGGCTCACGCTGCACGCCTGGCGCATCGAGTTCCAGGAGCCGCTCCCGAACGACGGCGCCCTTCCGCGCACGATCCAGGTCGAATCACCGATCCCCAAGGACCTCGCGCGCGTGTTGAAGCAACTCGGAAAGTTCCGTCCGCGATGAAGATCAAGAGCAAGCCGCAGGACTTCCGCGTGATGGAGCTGCTCCATCCGGGCTACCTGGAGCAGCGCGGGCGCTTCCGCGTGTACCGCGTCACGAAGAAGAAGCTCACCTCGTTCGAAGCCGCGCGCCGACTCGCCGATCTCGCGCGCGTGCAGCCCGCGGAGGTCGGGCTCGCGGGACTCAAGGACCGCCAGGGCGTCACGACGCAGTTCATGAGCGTGCAGGGCGGACGGCCCGTGCGCTGGACGAGCGACGACTTGAAGATCGAGCACGTCGGCTTCGCGCACGACGCGCTGTCGAGCGCGAATTCGTCGGGCAACGCCTTCGAGGTCACGCTGCGCGGCCTTTCCGACGAATTGCGCGAGCGCATCGAACCGGCGCTCGTCGAGGTGCGCGAGCACGGCTTCGTGAACTACTTCGGCGAGCAGCGCTTCGGCAACCTGCGCTTCGGTCAGGGCTGGATCGCGCGCGACCTCGCGCGCGGCGACATCGGCACGGCGCTCAAGAACCTGATCTGCGGGCGCTCGGAGCACGACGACGAGCACCACGGCCACCTGAAGCAGCTCTTGGCGGCGCGGTGGGGGAACTGGCGCGCGTGCCGCGACATCGCGGGCAAGCTCGGCGCGCACCACTCCGTGTTCGAGGTGCTCGCGAAGGACCCCGACGACCTCTTCGGCGCGCTGCGGCGCGTCGCGGGGCGCCTGCGGCTCATCCATCTCTACGCGTGGCAGTCGCACGTGTGGAACCGCGCCGTCGACCGCTACGTGAGCTCGATCACGCCGGCGACCGAGCGCGACTACGTCACGATGCTCGAAGGCCGCCTCGCGTTCGCGCGCGTCGCGCTGAAGGCCGATCCGGCGTTCGAGAACCGCTTTCGTCTGCCCGGCGCGGGGCTCGAGGACGTCGAGCACCCGGCGCAGAAGGAGCTCTTCACCGCGGTGCTGAAGGACGAGGGCCTGACGCCCGGGGAGTTCCGCATCGAGGGCATCGGCGGGTTCCAGCTCAAGGGCGAGGACCGCGAGCTCGTCGTCCATCCGCACCACCTGCGCGCGCGCTTCGATCCGCGCGAACGCGACCGCGTCACGCTCCGCTTCGAGCTCCCGCGCGGTTCGTACGCGACGATGCTCGTGGCGCGCCTGCTCGGCAAGAGCCCCGAACCGTTCGCGCCGCGCGGCTTCGAGGGCGCGCCGGGGAGCGGCGGTCCTCCGGAACGAGCGGGAGACGAGCGCCCCGGCCGGGGAGCGCGCGACCGACGGTCCGGATCCGCGCGCGGTTCCGATCGCGACGCGGATCGCGACGAGGATTTCGACGACGAGCGCAGCGACGAGGGCAGCCGCGAGCGACGCGGCGCACCGGGCGGCCAGAGCGGCGTCGAGCCGGGCCCCAAGCGCGGCAAGAAGCGCGGCGCACCGCGGCGAGCGAGCACGCCCGGCCTGCGCGCCCTCCGAGCACGTCTCGACGGCGAGCGAAAGGACGCAGCGCCTCGCGCGCCGACAGCCCGCCCGCCGCGCGCTCCCGGCGCACCGCGCGCTCCCGGCGCACCGCGCGCTC
>JACRIO010000262.1 GCA_016220035.1 Planctomycetota bacterium
CGCCATGCGGCCGCTCTATCGGGTGACAAATTGCTCTGGCACCGTATTCACCCGATTCCAATCACTTCGGCCTGAGATCGAGGAAGCGCTTCTCCTTCATCTCGGTTTCCATGCCGAGCAGGTCGAGCATCTCCTTCGTCGTGTGGAACTCGAGTCGGCTCGGCGCGACCTCGACGGCCTCGGCCATCTCCTTCTTGATCTTGCTCTCGAAGAAGGCGGACTCGATCCCGACGCGCAGCGCGACGCGCAGCACGAACTCGTCGAGCTCGTAGGGGTCGTCGTGCTTCTTCTTGAGCACGACCTGCCACTCCTCGACCTCGTGCAGGTCCGACAGGAATGCACCGATCGAGGACAGGTCGACGAGCGTGCCCTTGATCTTCGTCAAGCTCATCGCCTTCTGTTCGGAGGAGCGCCGCAGTTCGCTCCCGATGCGCGGCACGCTGCGCTTGCACCACGGGCACGGGTCCCACTGGATGCCGCCGACCGCGACGTCGCCGGTCCGGTAGCGCAGGAGCGCCGTCCCGTGGCCCTCGAGCGGCGTGTAGACGAGCTCGCCCGTCTCGCCCGGTCCCAGCACCTTGCCTGACGCGGGATCGATCACTTCGAACACGCCGAGGTCGGGGTAGAGGTGGTATCCCGGCGAGTCCGCGTGCGACGCCGGGCACTCGCTCATCGCCATGCGCGCCTCGGTGAAACCGTAGGTTCCGCTGATGACGACGTCCTTCGCGCCGCACTCCGCGAGCGACTCCGCCATCTTCGCCTTCATGCCCGGCGTCACCTTCTCCGCGCCGAGGATCACGAGCTTCACCTTCGACAGGTTCGCCGGCTTCTCGCGCGCCTCGCGCAGCACGTGGTAGACGAAACCGGGCACGCCGATGAGCACCGTGGGCTGCACGCGCTCGGCGACCTTGATGCTCGCGGCGCTGCCCATGACCTTGCCGCCGCCGGTCGAGAGCACGAAGCGGCCGGTCTCGAAACCCGCGAAGGCCGCCTGCCAGAACGCGAGGTGCGGCGCGAACGGGAAGAGGTTCAGGATGCGCGCGGCGGTGTCCGTGATCCCGTGCACGTCGAGCATGCGCCCACCGGCGAGCGCGAGCAGCTCGAGGTCGTGCGGCGTGTAGTAGAAGGCGACCGGATCGCTCGAGCGCCCCGTCGTGAACGTGACGAAGTTCGGCGTGTACGCGCGGCGCAGCTTCTCGCGCGCTCCGGCGCCGCCGAACAGAAGGCCGAGCTTCTTCCCGAGCGGCCACGCGGCGCGGATCGACTCGGGCGATGGGCGCAGCACGAAGTCGAGCTTGCGCTCGGGATCGCTCTGCGCCGCGAGCAGGTCCTGCTTCGTCGTGAACGGCAGCTTCGCGAGGTCGGCGACGCCGCGAACGTCCTCGGGGCGGACGCGCGCGTCGTCGAACACGCGCCGGTAGTGCTTCGAGAACGGATAGAGCTCCTCGCGCACGCGCTTCGCGATCTGCGCGTCCTGCAGGGCGCGCAGCTCGGTGGGGGTCGCGCGGCAGAGCGCCGGCCAGGGGATCGTGCGGTTCAAGGCGGACCTCGCGCGTTCGGGGGGGAGCGCGGTCGGGTCCCGCGCTCGAAGAGGCTGCCGCGTCGCGCGACCGTTCTCAAGCTCGCGGCCCGGACGGCGACCCGAGCCCCGATCTTCGCGCAACGTCCGGCGGGTCCGGAGCCATGTATCCTGCGCGAGCTCCGCCCCGCCCCGCGCGGGCCTGCGACGGAGCTCGATCCCTCGAACGGAGTCCCTCCATGCCGCGCTGGATCCTCGCATCGCTTTCCGCGCTCCTCGCCGCCGCTCCATCGTCCGCGCAGACGCTCGCGACGCGCCGCGTCGCGTCCGGGCTCGTGCACCCCGTGTGCGTCACGGCCCCGGCCGGCGACCTGCACCGGCTCTTCGTCGTCGAGCAGGACGGCCGCGTGCGCATCGTGCGCGACGGCGTGCTGCTCCCGGCGCCGTTCCTCGACATCGACGCGGAGGTCGAGAGCCTCGCGCGCGAGCAGGGCCTGCTCGCGCTCGCGTTCCATCCGCAGTACGCGTCGAACGGGAAGTACTACGTCTGCTTCACCGACCTCGCCTGGTCCATCGTCGTGCGCGAGTACGTCGCGAGCACCGCGCCGAGCCTCGACGTCGACGTCTCCGACACGAGCGTGTTCCGCGACGTGGTCGGGCCGATCCCGAAGCCCGCGCCGACGCACAACGGCGGCTGCCTGCAATTCGGCCCCGACGGGAAGCTCTACGTTGCGCTCGGGGACGGCGGCGGCGGATACGACACGGGCCCCGGCCACGCCCCCGTCGCAGGGAACGCGCTGTCGCTCGCGAGTCCGCTCGGAAAACTCCTGCGCGTCGACGTCGACGCGGGGCCGCCGTTCGATCCCGGCGACAACCCCTGGAGCGACGACACGGACGGCATCGACGATCTGATCTGGGCGCGCGGATTGCGCAACCCCTGGCGTTTCTCGTTCGACGCCGCGAACGGCGACCTCTACCTCGCCGACGTCGGGCAGAATTTCTGGGAGGAAGTCGACTGGCTCCCGCACGCGCTCGGCTTCGGCGCGAACTTCGGTTGGCGCTCTCAGGAAGCGCTGCACTGCACGGGTTACGCGGGCTGCGTGTGCAACGTGCCCGCGGGGACGAACCCAGCCCTGGTCGATCCCGTGATCGAATACCCTCATGCCGGCGGCCAGTGCGCCGTCATGGGCGGCGTCGTCTACCGCGGGGGCGCGATGCCGACGCTCGCGGGGACGTACTTCTATTCGGAGTACTGCACGGGCGCCGTCTGGTCGTGCCGCATCGTGAACGGCGCCGTCACGAACCATGTGGACCGCACGGCGGAGCTCGATCCGCCCGGCGCGGACGTCCTGAACTTCGTCACGGCGTTCGGCGCGGACGGAAACGGCGAACTCCACCTGTGCGACTACTACGACGGCGAGATCTACCGCATCGTCGAGGCGTGTGCTCCGCCCGCCGTGCATTGCGTCGGCGCGCCGAACTCGGTCGGACCGGGAGCGCGCATGGGTTGGAGCGGGAGCGGAAGCCTCGCGCAGAACGACCTCGTGCTCCGGTGCACGGGGCTGCCGCCCAACTCGCTCGGCTTCTATTTCTCCGGCGCGGGACGCGCGCAGACGCCGCTCGGGAACGGCTACCTGTGCATCGCGAGCGACTTCTGGCGCTTGGGCGCCGTGCCGGTCGCGGCGGACGGGAGCGCGGTGCGGGGTTTCGACGCCTTCGCCTTCCCGCCGCGCGTCGATCCGGGCGAAACGTGGCAGTTCCAGTTCTACTACCGCAACGTCGCGGCGGGCGGGGCGCTCTTCAACCTCAGTGACGCGCTCGAAGTGCCGTTCTGCGACTGAGGCGTCACCGCGCCTCCGTCCGTCATTCGCGGCAGCGACCGCGCCGGCGTCCCAGGATCGAGTCACCGGGGTCGCGCCACGGGCTTTCCGCGCCAGAGCCTCCTTTCCGGAATCCAACCCCGCGGTAGCATGAGCGCGCTCACACCGGCGTCCGAGCGCGAGCTCGGTCGACGCGCATCGGGGTGGCTCGCGGGGTTGCAGCCGCGCGCTCGCGCGCGTAGCTGCTTTTCCGTCACCCCGATCCGTGCGCGAGGTCCCGAACGATCACCGCCGTTCGTCTCGCGCTCGCGGCAACTGGATCGACACCGAAGGAGGAGTGGAGATGAACCGCAGGGATCTCTTGCGTCTGTCGCTCGTCGGCGGCGGACTCGCCTGGACGCAGCGCCGTCCGTTGTTCGCGAACCCGCTCGCGCCGCCGTTCGACGACCTGCCGCCGAGCCCGGCGACCACGCCGTTCGTGACGACGCTTCCACTGCCGCCGGTGCTCACCCCGGTCGCGCCGTTCAGCGCGCCCGACGTGACGTTCCCGCCGCAGGCCGTGAACCCGCCGACCTACTACAAGATCATCAGCGAGGAGCGCTTCGTCTCGCTCCATCCCGAACTCCCGCTCACACGCGTCTGGGGTTACCGCGACGCGAACGTGGCGAATTGGCCGTTCGCGGTCGGGCCGACGATCGTCGGTCGCGCGCAGCATCCGATCGTCGTGCGGCACGAGAACCAGCTCCCCGCGAACCACGTCGGCTTCGGTGTGCCCGAGGAGACGGTGCACTTCCACGGCGGACACGTCGAGGCGCGCTCCGACGGCTTCCCCGAGGACCTGCCCAACTACGACGTCGTGTTCGGTTCCGGCCAGCACTACGACTACGGCTACGCGCTGCTCGATCCCGGCTTCTCGCACGGCGCCGCCGACCCGACGGACCGGCCCGCGACGATGTGGTACCACGACCACGTCCTCGACTTCACCGCGCAGAACGTCTACAGCGGCCTCGTCGGTTTCTTCCTCTTCGAGGACGAGCTCGACACGCTCGACGAGACGACCGGTCTGCGCCTACCGAGCGGCGAGTTCGACGTCCCGCTCGCGTTGCAGGACAAGCGCCTCGACGCGCAGGGCCAGCTCGCGTACGACGTCTTCGAGCACAACGGGTTCCTCGGCGACAAGTGGCTCGTCAACGGCGCGATCCAGCCGTTCCTCGTCGTGAAGCGGCGCAAGTACCGCTTCCGCCTGCTCAACGGTTGCAACGCGCGCTTCCTGGGCATGCGGCTGATCAAGCAGGGCGTGGTGCAGCGCTTCGACCTGATCGCGACGGAGGGCGGCCTGCTCTCGCAGCCGCTGCGCAACCGCGACCTCGTCTTCCTCTCGCCGGCACAGCGCGAGGACATCGTCGTCGACTTCGCGCAGTACCCGGCGGGCACGGTGCTGTTCCTCGAGAACCGCCTGCGCCAGGACGACGGTCGCGGGCCGTCGGGGACGTTCACGCAGCCCGAGATCCAGGATCGCGGCGCGAAGTTCCTCAAGATCGTGGTCGGCGGCGATGCGGCGGACAGCCCGCCGATCCCCAACGTCCTGCGTCCGTTCGCGGCGATCACGCAGGCCCAGATCAACGGGGCGACGCGCCGCACGTTCGAGTTCAAGCGCCGCAACGGGGTCTGGGTGATCAACGGCCAGCCCGTCGACCTCACGCAGCCGATGGCGAGCGTGCCGGAGAACGGTCTCGAGATCTGGCGGCTCAAGAACGGGGGCGGGGGATGGTGGCATCCGGTCCACATCCACCTCGAGTTCATGCACGTGCTCACGCGCAACGGCCAGACGCCGGCGCCCGACGAACGCGACGGCATCGCGAAGCGCGACGTGATCACGCTCGGCCCCAACGACGAGGTCGAGGTCTTCTTCCAGTTCCGCGACTTCCGCGGACGGTGGGTGATGCACTGCCACACGCTGGAGCACGAGGACGCGTTCATGATGATGCGCTTCGACGTGGTGTGACCGCGTGCACGGCCGAATCGCAATGCCGTTCGTCCTCCTGACGCTCGCTGCGTGCGCATCGAGCGGGGGAGGGCGTTCGGTGGCGGCGGCGCCCGTCGAGCTCCCCGCGCTCGAGGGAGAACGCGCGCGCACCGCGGAACTCGTCGGCGACGCGCCGCTCGTCGACCAGACGGGACGCGAGCGGCGCGTGTTCACGGAGCTCGTCCGCGATCGCGTCGTCGTGATCAGCTTCGTCTACACGCGCTGCCAGGGCTCGTGCCCCGGGACGACGGCGAAACTCGCGCGCGTGCGCGACCTGCTGGGCGAGCGTTTCGGACGCGACGTGACCTTCGTCACGTTCACGCTCGACCCCGAGCGCGCCACGCCCGCGGACTTCGCCGAGTACGCGCGCGCGCACGGCGTCACGCACGGTTGGACGTTCCTGACGGGCGGCAAGGAGCGCCTGGACAAGCTGCGCCGCGACCTCGGCTTCTACGATCTCGACCCCGTGCTCGACGCCGACCGCACGCAGCACGCCGCGATGCTCGCGATCGGCAACGAGCCGCGCGGGCGGTGGATGCACCTGCCGGCCGCCTTGCCGGCCGATGCGATCGTGCGTGCGATCGAGCGCGTGGCGCGCTGAGCGCCGGTCAGGCGCCCTTCCCGCCGCGCACTCCCTCGAGGAAGCCCGCGACCGACTGCTTCAGGCGCTCGGCCTGCAGCGTCAACGCACCGGCGGCCGCGAGCATCTGGCCGGCGGCGGAGCTCGTCTCCGCCGCGGCGTGCGTCACGTCGACGATGTTGCGCGCGACCTCGTGCGTGCCGAGCGCGGCCTGCTGCACGTTGCGGCTGATCTCGTTCGTCGCGGACTGCTGTTCCTGCACGGCGGCCGCGATCGACGCGGAGATCTCGTTCATGCGCTGGATCGTCGCCCCGACGGACTGCAGCACCTTGGCCGCGGTCTGCGTCGCGTCCTGCATGGACGTGATCTGTGCGCCGATCTCGTCGGTGGCCTTGCTCGTCTCCTGCGCGAGCGACTTCACCTCGGACGCCACGACCGCGAAGCCCTTGCCCGCTTCGCCGGCGCGCGCCGCCTCGATGTTCGCGTTGAGCGCGAGCAGCTTCGTCTGCGCGGCGATCTGCGCGATGAGCTTGAGCACGCGCCCGATCTTCTGCGACGCCTCGATGAGCCCGCGCACGCTCTCGTCGGCGCGGGACGCCTCACGCACGGCGGCATCCGCGATCTGCGCCGAGTTCTGCGCCTCGCGGCCGATCTCGGAGGCGCTCGCGGTGAGCTCCTCCGTCGCCGAGGCGACGGTCTGCACGTTCGCCGACGTCTCCTCCGACGCGGCCACGACCGAGGTCGAGCGCTGCGTCGTGGCGCCCGCCGTCGCGGTGAGCGTCTGCGCGGTTCTCTGCATCTCGGCCGCCGAACTCGCGACGGTCGCGACGACCGCTTGGATCTGTTGCTCGAAGTCGTCGGCGAGCGCGAGGCGCTTCCGCTCGGCTTCCGCGAGCTTCTGCTCCGCCGCCTGAAGCTCCGCGGCGGCGCGGTTGATCGACGTGGCGGCGTTGCGGAACGTGCCCGGGAGACCGCGCAGGATCACGCGGCGCCAGAACTGTTTGTGGCTGGCGTGCTGCAGTCCCGCGCGCGACTCGCGCACGAATGCGTCGGTGATGTCGAGCATGCGGTTGATCGAGACCGCGAGCTCCAGGCAGTCGCCGTCGAGGTCGTCGAAGGCGATGCGCTCCTCGAGGTCGCCGTTCGCGGCCGCGCGCGCGACCAGCACGGCGCGGCGCATGCACTCCGCGTAGCGGGCGACGTCGCCGTCGGCCGTTGTCTTCGATGCGTCGTTCGCGAGCAGGCTGTCCATGGTGCGTGGTCCTCCGCTCAGACCTGGAAGGCGAACTCGCCGTAGCTCATGCCGACCTTCTCGAGCAGCGCATGGAGCTCGCGGGTCGCCGCCTCGATGCCCGCCTTCTTGTCCGCGTGCGCGCGCTCCGTCGCGAGGAGTTGGCGGTAGATCGGCTGGATGCGCTCGACCGCGCCGCGGTCGGGCGAGCGGCGGTTGGAGTGGTAGCCGAGGATCGCTCCGCGTTCGTCGAACGTCGGCGTCACGTGCGCGAAGACCCAGTAGTGGTCGCCGCTCTTCGCGAGGTTCACGACGTACGCGAAGATCTCGTCGCCTTTCTGGATCGTGTCCCACAGGAGCTGGAACACGCAGCGCGGCATGTCGGGATGCCGAATCAAGCTGTGCGGCTGACCGAGGACCTCGCCGGCGCGATAGCCGGCGACGCGGAGGAACACCTCGTTCGCGTAGGTGATCCGGCCGCGGAGGTCCGTCTTGCTGACGATGATCTCTTCGTCGCCGAACCTGCGCTCGACGCCGGTGGGTTGCGCTTGCTGCATGGGGCTCTGTGATCGGCGCGGGTGGGGAGCGCCGTTCGAGCACCGATCGACGCGCGCGTGCGGTGCTCTGCATGGGCTGCAATCCGTACGCGCGCGCCGTCTCGCGGACCCGCGCACCTGGAGCTCCCGAAAGCGGGACGGAACTACCGTCGCGCGCGCGCGGCCGTCAGGATGCGCTTCCGCTCGGTCGAAACGACGACGAGCACTCTCCCTCCGGCATGTCGAACCCCCGCGACCTCTTCCAGACCGCGTACGCGCTGCGCCATCCGGGCCAACGGACGCAGCACAGGCCGCGGACCGTGCTCGTGCTCGGCGGGGGCGGGATGCGCGGCATGGCGCACGTCGGGATCCTGCGCGCGATGCGCACCCTCGGGATCGAGTACGACGCGATCGTCGGCACGTCGATCGGTTCGCTCGTGGGCGCGATGGCCGCGGGTGGGTACTCGATCGAGAAGATCGAGCAGCTCGTGGGCTCGGTGCAGAAGGGCGACTACTTCCGCCTCAACTTCGTGAAGTTCCTGCTCAAGGGCACGCGGACGCGGAGCATGTACCGCGGCGACACCTTCCGCGATTCGCTGCGGCGCGTGCTGCCCGACACGGACTTCGCGGGGATGAAGATCCCGTTCTACTGCAACGCCGTGCGGCTCGAGACCGGCGGAACGGTGTTCTGGGGCACGCCGGGGCTCGACGACATCTCGATCCTCGACGCGGTGTACAGCTCCTGCGCGCTCCCCGGCATCTTCGAGCCGCTCGAGAAGGACGGGTTCAGCTACATGGACGGCGGCATGGTCGACTCCGTGCCGATCCGCTTCGCGAAGACGCTGAATCCCGACCTGATCATCGCGGTCGACCTCTCGCTGAAGGGCACGTTCAAGGCGCCCGACTACAAGAACAAGATGCTCTCGACGCTCTACCGCACGTTCGAGATCGTCGAGGAGGTGCTCGTCGAGCAGACCCTCCACATGCACGTCGACTACCGCGTCGCGCTGATCCAGCCGAAGGTGTCGCACACGAGCCGTTTCGACTTCGACAAGGTGGGGGAGGTCGTGCAGGCGGGCGAGGAGGAGGCGATCCGCGTGCTCACGAGCCATTCGGCGACGCGCGACCTCGTGAAGCCGGTCATCGTCGAGGGCCTCGCGTGCCCCGTGACGCCGCGCGACTTCGTCAGCGTGCGCATCGACGCGACGCGCTGCATCGGCTGCGGCATGTGCGAGGTCGTGTGCGAGACCGACGCGTTCTGGGCCCACGGCGAGAAGGCGACGGTGCGCAAGCTCTCGAACTACGAGTGCACGCGCGACCACGCCTGCGCGCGCAACTGCCCGACGGACGCGATCTCGCTCGGGAACCTCTGACGCATTTCAGCGCGGCGCGAGCCGGACGTCGGCGCGGACCTCGACGTCGCCCTCGGCGATCGTGATGCGCAGTGCGGTGGAGCTCGGTGCGAGGTCGAGCGGAAACGTCCCGAGGACATACGTGCCCGGCGGGAGCGCGTCGATCGCGAACGTGCCATCGGCGGCGACTCGCCACGTCTGAAAGGCGCCGGGGTAGTCGTGGTCTTCGAGCCGCGCCGAGATCGTGAGGTCCGCCAAGTCCGAGCCGAGCTGCGCGCCGTCCGCGGCGAGCACTATGCCGGAGAGTCGCGTGCCGGGGAGCTCGAGGTCGCGCGCGAGACCCGCCGGGCCCACGACCACGTCCACGAACTGGTGGAGCACTTCCCAGTCGAGATCGCGCCGCACTTCGACGCGGTGAGTTCCGGGCGGGACGTGGACCTCGAATGCGCCGTCGGACGCGCAGCGCTGGAGCGCCCAACTGGCCAGGCCGATTCTCGAACCCTGGACACGGATCCAAACCGTGTCCCGCGGAGGCGCGCCGGCCCGCGTGAGCACGCGCCCCGTCCACGCCGGCCAGCCGTTCGACGCTCCGAAGTCGAGCTGACGCGCTTCGCCGCGCGCGAGTTCGAATCTCGGGTTCTCCTCGCGCTCGATCTTGCCCTTCTCGCTGCGGTGCATGAGCGTGATGTGCGCGTGGCACGGTCCGGCGGGCACGCGCTCGATCGCGTACCGGCCGTGCACATCCGTCACACCGACACGTGTGCCGTCGACTTGATTCGGCAGCGCGGCGACGGTCATGAGCACGACCTGGACACCGGAGGCCGGTCCGCCCAGTTCGTCCCAAACGGTTCCGAACACGCGCGCGGAGCCGACGCGGAAGACGTGCTCGCGTCCCGTCCCCTCGGTCATGCGCAGTCCGTCGCTACGCACGCGCTCCTTGTCCGCGAGCTCGACCTCGACGACGTGTTCGAGGATGTACGCGCCGTGCTTCGCGGGCACGTTCGTGAACCGCGCCGTACCGTCCGCGGCGAGCGCGAGTTCGATGTGAACGGTGAAGTGCTCCCGCAGGCCCTCACCCAGTCGCGCAACTCCTCCGCCCGAGTAGGGAACACCGTCCTCGACGACGTGCACGAGGAGCTCGCCCGGTCCCGGCGGCGCGATCGTCGACGTCATCGGATCCTGCGGCGAACTCGTTTCGATCACGGCTGCGGTGCGCTCCGGGCGCGCGTCGAGCGTTCCGGTGAAGGGTTCTCCCGCGATCTCAGGCTCAGGTGCGGCGACGACGTCGGCGGACTCGGACCCGCCCTCGACCCCCGACGCGATCCACCACGCGCCGAGCGCGACGAGGAGGACCGCGACGGCGAAACCGAGCTTCGAAATCGTGCTCACGACGAGGAGCGCTCCGACCGGGGCGGCTGAGGACACCGCAGTCGCTGCACCCGGAGGCAGCGAGAGCGGCAGAAGCGCGGACATCCAGTCGGCGCGGCGTCGCGCGAGCCGTTCGCGCAGCCGCGCGCGTGCTTCCATGAGGCGGTTGCGCACCGTCGACGCCGACACGTTCGTGCGGCGTGCGATCGCCTCGCATGACTCGCCGTCGAAGTGGTGCCAGAGGACCGTCGAGCGCCACGGCTCGTCGAGCGCGAGCACGCTCTCCACGAGCAGCCTCTGCGCTTCCGCGCGCGCGACGACGTCGCCGGCGGCGGCGCTCTCCGCGCGCGCGTCGCTCCCGAACGCGCGCTCGCGCTCCCACCGCGCGCTCTCGCCGCGCCGGCGCATGCGCAACGCGTTGCGCAAGACCGTCGCGAGCCACGCGCGCGGCGCCTCGACGCGCGCGGGCGCGCGCGCGGCGGCGGCGGTCCACACTTCCTGCACGAGCTCGCGCGCCTCCTCGCGATCGCTCACCAGCTCGCGCGCGAGCCGTTCGAGCCAGCGCGCTTCGGCGAGGAGCGCTTCGAGTCGGGGTGCGGGAGGGTTCACGCGGGGAAGGATGCAGCGCCGCGCCGATCGTCGCTGGATTCCGCGGAAAGGAGAAGCGCGCGCCCGGTCCGTGCAGGGAAGCGCGGGCCCCGATACGCTTCCGCGCGGTGAGAGAGGAAACCGGGACGTTCCAGGACCTGCGCCCCGCCGGCGCGGACGAGGGCTTCGGCGCGCCGCTCGGACCGCACGCGCCCACTGCGCGGGGCGCGCGGGGCGCGCGGGACGCACGGGGCGGGAGCGCTCCGGCGTCCGATTCGGACGAGGGCGCGCCGCTCACGGGGATCGAGCTCGTCCCGCGCTCGAGCGGGCAGATCCTCGACACCGCCTTCGAACTCCTTCGCGGGCGCTTCGGACTCTACGTGCTGGCCGCGGGCTCGGTCTGGTTCGTGGAGCGCGCGGGCCGGCTGCTCCTCGGCGTGGGGGCGCTGTACTCCCGCGATGCGGGGACCGACTCCTCGACGCGCCTTGCGGTCCAAGTCCTCGACTACGCCGCCGCGCTCTTCGCGCACCAGTACGCGATCGTGTTCGTCGCGCTGCTCGCGTGGCCGGCCGTGCTCGGTGGACGCGCGCGCTTCGGCGCGAGCTGCCTTCGACTGCTCGTCTGGTCCGTTCCGCTCTTCCTGTTCCTCGTCGCGGTCCTCGCCGTCAACGTCCTCGGCGTCCTCACGACGTGCGGGCTCGGCTTCTTCTACTTCCCGTGGAAAACGACGCTCACGAGCTACGCCTTCGTGCTCGAGCGCGCGGGCTTCGGCGGCGCGTTCCGGCGCTCGTTCCTGCTCACGAGCCACACGGGCTGGTCCAACGAGGCGTTCTTCGGCTTCCTCCGCTGGGCCGCGGTCTTCGGAGCGGGGTTGTTCGTGAACTGGGGCCTCGGCACGCTCGTCGACGTCACGGACTTCCCCGGCGTCCGGCAGAGCGCGGTCGACGCCACGGGGATCCCCGGCGCGGTGTACGACTGGTCGCTCGTGCTCCTCACGACGCTCGTCCGCGCGGTGTCCTCGGCCATCGTGGGCGTCGTGTTCCTCGCGTACTACGTCGACTGCCGTGTGCGGCGCGACGGCCTCGACCTCGTGCGCACGCTCGAGCGCCTGCGCGCGCAGTGGAAGAGCGCGGAGCCCGCCGCCGTCCCACCCGGAGGTGCCTCTTGATCGCGCAGATCCCGCCGGCGCGCGACGCCGAGGCGATCCGGCGCGCGGTGGAGGAGGTCCTCGCGCGGCCCGAGTTCCATCCGGCGCCGCCGGCCGAACCGTCGTGGATCGGGCTGGCGCTCGACCGGTTCTTCGAGTGGCTCGGCGACCTCTTCGGGTTCGGCGAGGCGGCTGGAGGGCGCGTGCTCGTCTACCTCCTTTATGGGGTGATCGGCCTCCTGTTCCTCTGGCTCCTGTTCCTCTTCCTGCGACGCGCGTGGGCGGCGCGCGGCGGGCCGGCGCCGGCTGATCCCGCGCGCGCGCGCGCCGAGCGCGTGAAGGACCTGCTCGAGCGCGCGCGCGCCGCGCGTGCGCGGGGCGAGTTCGCCGACGCGCTGCGCTTCACGTTCTGGGCGCTCGTCGTCGGGCTCTCCGAGCGCGGCGATCTCGAGTACCGCGATGCGTGGACGAACCGCGAGCTCGTCGAGCGCGGCAAGCCGCGGCCCGAGGTCGCGCGCGTGCTCGCGCCGCTCGTGCCGGAGCTGGACGCGAAGAGCTTCGGCCACGCGCCCGCTTTCGCGGCGGACGTCGACCGGCTCGAAGACCTCTGCCGCGAACACCTGGGGGGGCTCGCGCGATGAAGGCCGACCGGCTCCAGCGCGGGTTGACGCACGCGGTGCTCGGGTTGCTCGCGCTCGCGCTGATCGCGACCTTCCTGCTCCCCGGCGCGGAGCCGGCTTCCGATGCCCCGAGCATCGCGTCATACGCGCCCGCGGGTCGCCGCGCGCTGCGCGACGTGCTGACGAAGCTCGGTTTCCAGCCCGAGGAGTGGCGCAAGAGCCCCGGCGCGCTCCCGCACGGCGAGCACGTGCTCTGGATGGCCGACGCGCCCTACGAAAGCGAGCGCACGCGGCCCAAGCGACACTCGGGCCGCGCGAAGGAGGACGACGAAGAGGCGATCCCGAGCGGGCGCTTCGATCTGCGCGCGAACACGCACTACCGCGCGTTCGTCGAGCAGGGCGGGACGATCGTGATCCCGTGGAACGAGCGCACGCAGAAATTCCTCGCCGAGGACCTCGCGATCGAGCCGCTCGCCGCCGCGTTCGCGCCCGCGCCCGAGCCCGAGCCCGAGGCGCCGGATCCGAACGCGGGCGCGGTTCCCGCGGAGCCGCCCGCGGCCGTGGGCGGCAACGCCACGAAGGTGCCGGCCCCGGACCTCGACTCGTCCACGACCGGCAGGGATCGGACGCGCGTCGTGCGCGGCGTACGGCTCCCCGACGGGAGCGAGGTCGCGACGACGTGGCCGAAGGACGCGACGCTCCCCGATGCGCTGCTCCACGCGGGCGCGGACACGCTCTGGTTCGCGGGACGCGATCTCGCGGGCGAGGACGCTCTCGCGGCGACGCTGCGCCTCGGCGAGGGCACGATCGTCGTGCTCGCCGACGACGCGTTCGCGAGCAACGCGGAGCTCGGGAAGGAGCAGAACGGCGAGCTCGCCGTGCGCCTGCTCGAGGACCGCTGGCGCGGCGGACGGCTCCTGTTCGACGAGTACGCGCTCGGCCGCTGGGAACCGGAGACGGCGGCGAGCCTCGCGTTCTCGCGCGAGCTCGCGCCGGCGACGTGGCACCTCCTCCTCCTGCTCCTCGCGTTCGCGTGGATGTCCGCGTGGGTGCGCGCGTTCGCGCGCGACCCGGAGCCGCTCGACCAACTCTCGCCCTTGTCGCGCGCGCGCGCGCTCGCGAACGTGCTCGCGCGTGCGCGGCGCGTCGGCGTGCTCGCGCAGTTCCTGCGCAAGGGCGAGCTCGCGCGCCTCGCCCGCGCGGCGCGCCTCTCGCGCGCGGGGACGGAGCCTGCGCACGTGGC
>JACRIO010000263.1 GCA_016220035.1 Planctomycetota bacterium
CACGTCGATCTTCTCGTCCTTGATCTTCTTGTACTCCGCGGTCGCCTCGAGGAGCTTCTGGTAGTCGACCTTCGCCGGGTTCGACAGCGTCTTCGCGTCGTCGAGCCCGCAGATGTTGTCGGCGCGGTCGCAGATCCACGTCACGGCGGTCTCGGTCCGGCTCGTGCTCGTCGCGAAGGCGGACGGGAGCGCGGCCGCGCTCAGGGTCGCGAAGCCCAGCGCCGAGAAGAGCGCGGCTCGGAACAGCGTGCGAAGTGCGTCGATCATGGTCACCCTCACGAGATCTACGGCGGTGGAAGCGGAGCGGTCGTCTGGAAACCGGCAGTCGCTGAAGCTCCGAACGCAGGCTCGTCCAAGGACGAGTCCGGAGGCCGAGGGGGCGGCCGCCGCACACGCTGCATCGGGCTCCGAGGCGCACGCCCAGGATCCACTTTTGGGTATAGCAAAGACGTTCGCGCTCGGCGCCGGTTACCAGGTTTTTTGTCGGAACGGAACGCGACCGCGCGACCTTGGCCGAACTCCGCTCTCCGGCTCGGTCCGACGTACGCACCTCGCGGTGCGCGGTCCGACCGAGCGGCGGGGGAAGCGCTTTCCGGGTCCGCCGCCGCGACGATCCGTGACACCTGATCGACGTCCCGCTCCGGAAACTGAACGAGCTCGCGCCCCCACCGGGGCACGAGCTCGTCCATCCGCCGAGGCGGGCGCCACAGCGCGGATCAGGTCGTCTGCAAGGCGGCCTTGTGCGACAGCTTGATCTTGCCGCGGTCGTCCACGTTGATCACGACGACGTCCAGGACGTCGCCCATCTGCGCGACGTCGGTGACGCGCTCGACGTAGCCCTCGGCGAGCTCCGAGATGTGGCAGAGGCCTTCCACGCCCGGCAGGATCTCGATGAAGGCGCCGAAGTCGCGGATCGACTTGATCGTGCCCTGGTAGCGGGCGCCGATCTTCGGGGTCTCGCACATCGCGCGGATCGCGTGGGCGCACTCGAGGACCTTCTTCGAGTCGTTCCCGAAGACCTGGACGTTGCCGAGGTCGTCGACGACGGAGATGCGGACCTTGTAGAGCTCCTGCATCGCCTTGATGTTCTTCCCGGCGGGCCCGATCAGGAACCCGATCTTCTCCGCGGGGATCTGGACCGCCTCCATGCGCGGCGCGAACTCCGAGATGTCGGCCGACGGGCGCGGCACGGCCGCGAGCATCTTCCGCAGGATGAACTTGCGGCCCGTCGCGGCCTGCGCGAGCGCGCGCTTCAGGAGGTCGCGGCTGACGCTCTTGACCTTGATGTCCATCTGGAGCGCCGTGATCCCGAGGCCGGAGCCCGCGACCTTGAAGTCCATGTCGCCGTGGTGGTCCTCGGAGCCGAGGATGTCGGAGAGCACGACCTCGCGCTTGCCGTCGGTGACGAGCCCCATCGCGATGCCCGCGACCGGCTGCGACAAGGGGACGCCCGCGAGCATCATCGAGAGGCAGCCGCCGCACACCGACGCCATCGAGGACGAGCCGTTCGACTCGGTGATGTCCGACACGATGCGCATCGTGTACGGGAAGCGCTCCTTCGCCGGGAGGATGGCCTGGAGCGCGCGCTCGGCGAGCATTCCGTGGCCGATCTCGCGCCGGCCGGGACCGCCGAGGCGGCGCGTCTCGCCGACGGAGTACGGCGGGAAGTTGTAGTGGAGGTAGAAGCTCTTCTTGTACTCCTCCTCGAGGCCGTCGATGACCTGCTCGTCGTCGGGCGTGCCGAGCGTCACGGACACCATCGCCTGCGTCTCGCCGCGCGTGAAGAGCACGCTGCCGTGCTGGCGCGGGATGAAGTTCGGGACGATCGTGATCTCGCGGATCTCGTCGAGCTGGCGCCCGTCGATGCGACGTTCCTGGAGGATCTGCTCGCGCTCCGTGTCGTTCACGAAGTCGCCGAAGTAGGCCTTCACGACCTTCGTGCGGGCCGCGAGCGCCTTGTCGTCGGTGATGCCGGCCGTGAACTTGGCCACGATCTCGGCCTTGATCGCGTCGATCGCATCGGCGCGGTCGTGCTTGCCGGGCGTGAAGAGCGCTTCGACGAGCTGGCGTTCCCACGCCTTCATGCCGCGCGCGAGCTCCGCGTCCTTCACGGGTGCCGTCCACTTCATCGGCGGCTTGCCCGCCTTCTCGACGAGCTCCCCGACGAGGCGCACGATCTCCGCGATGACCTGCTGCGCGAGCTCGAGCGCGTCGATCATCTCGTCCTCGCTGAGCTCCTTCGCGCCGCACTCGACCATGGCGATGCCCTGGTCGTGACCGGCGACGACGAGGTCGAGGCGCGATTCCTCGCGGCGACGGTCGTCGGTCGGGAACGGAACGAGGCGGCCGTCGAGGTGGCCGATGCGCACGGCGCCCAGCGTCGCGTCGAACGGCACGCCGGAGATGCGGCACGCGGCGAAGCTCGCGATCATCGCGACGATGTCGGGGTTGACCAGGTTGTCGTAGCAGAGCGCGTGGCTCATCACCTGGACTTCGTTCTTGAAGCCCTCGGGGAACATGGGCCGGATCGAGCGGTCGATCAGGCGCATGGTCAGGATCTCCTTGGTGGTCGGACGGCCTTCGCGCTTGAAGAAGCCGCCGGGGATCTTGCCCGCGGCTTCGGTCTTCTCGCGGTAGTCGACGGTGAGCGGGAAGAAGTCCTGCTCGTCCTTGGCGGCGCCGATGGCGATCGCGGCGAAGCACATCGTGCCTCCGAGCGTCGCGATCACGGCACCGTGGGCCTGCCGTGCGACCTGTCCTGTCTCCAGGACGAGCGTCAGGCCACCGACGGTGCCCTCGACGCGAACGTGATTCATCTGCATGAAAAGAACTCTCTTTGCTTCTCGGTTGGAAAAACGACTTGGGTTGTGCGTGAGCGTGGAACGGAGCGAGTCGAGCTCGACGTTCCTCCGTGGCCGGGCTCAGCGGCCGGGGATGGATCGCGTCGGATCCGCGGCGCACGTCGCGCCGCGCTGCTCCGAAACGAGCCGTGAAACGCGACGACCCGCGCGTGAGCGCAGGTCGCCGTGAGGAAGGTGGGGCGCGAGTTCCGGACCGCGCGTCGTGCGCGGCTCGCGGATCGGCATCGGGCCCAGGTTCGGCATCGGGAGCGGCTTCAGCGACGCAGTCCGAGCTTGTCGACCACGAGCTGATAGCGCTCGGGCGCCGCGATCCGCAGGTACTTCAAGAGCTTGCTGCGCCGGCCGACCATCATCAGGAGGCCGCGGCGCGAGGTGTAGTCCTTCTTGTGCACCTTCAAGTGCTCGGTGAGGCTCTTGACCTCTTCGGTGAGCAGCGCGATCTGGACTTCGGGCGAACCGTTGTCGCCCTTGACGCGCGCGAACTCCTGGATGACTTCCGACTTGCGGGCCGCTTTGATGGCCATGACGAATCCTTTGGGGTGCGGGAGGGAGGACTTGCCCGCGCCCCAGGGAAAGGCACCCCGAGGCGGGGTGTGCCGCGCGCGTGCGGATTGCACGTCGAGCGGCTCGGAGCCGGCGGGGCCCCCGCTGGGCCGCGACCGGACGATTCGAGGGCGATGAGTCTACCGGCGGGGCCGGGGAGCTCAAGTCTGGGGCCGTTCCGGGCTCGCCGACCCCGCCCCTGCCCGCGGAAAGCAGCCCCGAGTCCGGCGCGCGCAGGCGCCCCGCGCGCTCACTCGGCGCGTCCGGGCTTCGCCGTGCGGGCCGGGAGGGCCGACATGAGCTCGCCCACGACCGTCTCGCAGAGGAGCTTCCGCATGGGCGCCTCGGTCGTGAAGTGCTCGCGGTCCTTGCCGAGGTCGAAGCGCCGGTCGAGCTTGCCCGACCAGAGCAGGCTGCCGTCGCGCGAATCGAGGATGCGCGCGGAGAGCTTGAGGACGATCGCGCCGTGCGAGGTCCAACTGGCGTCGTCCCAGCCTTCGATCGTGACGCGCAGCACGGCGTCCTCGCGCGCGCTGCCGGGCTTGAAGGCGGCGTCGACGGTCTTCGCGTCCACGAACTCCGTGGCGAGCGGCGAATAGCGGCGCAGGACGAGCCCGGCCTCGAGCGCCGCGCGCAGCTCCTTCACCGGCACCTTCTTCGACGTGGTGCCGTTCTCGACCGGAAGCACGGCGATGTCGGTCGGGTTCACCACCTCGATCTTCGCGTTGGGCGCGGACTCGACCGTGTTTCCCTTGCGGGTCGGGATCGAGTTGCAGGCGGCGACGACGAGCGCGGCGCAGACGACGAGAGCGAGGGAACGAAGCGTCGGACGGATCACGGCGAACTCCTGGAGTGCCGGAACGAACGCCCGAGGAGTTCTCGCGTGCAGCGGCGGAGCGCCGAAGGGCGCGTCTCGCCGCCGCGGTTCCCCTCCGCGCGCCGGCTGCGGCGGATTCTAGGGAGTGCCTGGGTCGGGAGCAACGCGCGGATGCGTCCGCGAGGAGGCCTTCGCGGGGCAGGAAGCCGGCGATCTCCCCCTAGAGGCGCGACCGTCTTCTCCACGTGCCGCTCGGCCGGTCCTCCTCGATGCCCCGCGCGCGGGAGCGCTACACTGCACCCGTGGACCGCGACGCGCTCATCGCACGCCTGAAAGCCGAGCTCGCCACCCGCACGCCTCCGATCGCGTTCGCGTACCTCTTCGGAAGCTTCGGCCGCGGGGACCAGGGTCCGAAGAGCGACGTCGACCTGGCCGTGTTCCATTGCGCTCCGCCCGATCCGGGCCTCGCGGGGCCGATCCTGGACCTCGAAGCGCATCTGGCACGGGACCTCCGGCGCGAAGTGCAGGTCGTCGATCTGCGCAAGGCGCCTGTCGACCTCGTGTTCCGCATCCTCCGCGACAAGGTCGTCCTCGTCGATCGCGACAAGTCCGCGCGCATCGGCTTCGAGGTGCACGCGCGCAACGAGTACTGGGACCTGAAGCCGATCCTCGACCTCGTGCGGAAGAAGCGCAGGAGCGCGGGATGACCGACCCCGACCTGGTCCTCAAGAAGCTGGCGCTGATCGACACGTGCCTGCGCGCGCTCCGGACACGGGCGCGTCCGCAGGACCTGGAGGACGACTTCGAGCACCGCGCCTTCGTCGAACGCACGCTGCAGGTGGCGATCCAGGCCGCGATCGACGCTGGTGCACACGTCGTCTCCGACGAGAACCTCGGCGAACCCGCGACCTCGCGCGAACTCTTCACCCTGCTCGCTCGCGCCGGCTGGATCGGGGCACCGCTCGCGCGTTCCCTGGAACGAATGGTGGGCTTCCGCAACGTGCTCGTGCACGGCTACGACGCGATCGATCTCGAGATCGTGCGGCGAGCGCTGCAGGAAGGCCTCGGCGACCTCGAGACCTTCGTGGGCGCGATGCGGGCGCGGCTCTGAACGGGGAGTACGGTCCGAACCCCGACGAGGTGAACGGCGCGCGGCGTGAGCCGCTCGCTCAGGGCGGCGTGACCGTCTGCGCCTTCGAGATCGACCGCAGCTCGAACTCGCGCTCCAGGTCGGTCCACAGGAGGTTCGCGTAGTCGAGCGTCGGCCACGCGTAGGCCGTCACGCGCACGTCGAGGTCGCCGGCCGCGAGCGGGAGCGTCGTCCCCGTGCCCACGAGCGGAAGGTGCACGACCACGCTCGGCCCCGACGCGTCGTCGATGTCCGCGTGGTAGACCGTCCAGTTCCGCCCCGCGGCGTCCGTGACCGTGACGCGGTAGAGGCCCGGCTCCGAGAGCGCGTCCGCGAGCACGTCGCCGAACTGGAGATCGAGCGCCTCGTTGCCCGCGTTGAGCGCGATCGGCGTCGTCGCGTCGAGCAGAGCGGACGCGGGCGGCGTCACCGCGATCGGGTTCGTGGAGAGGCGCGGCCGGCTCGCGCCACGGTTGCCGTCCGGGTCGACGAGCTCGACGCCGACCATCAAGTCGGCCTCGACCGCGCGGCTCTTCACGTAGCGCCCGAGCTGGTCGGTGGGCACGTCCTGGATCCCGTCGACGGCGCCGGGGTAGGCCGCGCGGACGCCCCAGTTCGTCGAGGGCGGCGCGAGGTCGAAGGCGACGCCCTGGCCGACGACCACCGTGCCGTGGACGCCCGCCCCGCGGCCTTCGATCGTCACGCGCGGGCCGCCGCTCTGGGTCGGATAGTTCGCGGTCGAGAGCACGAGCGGAGGTCCGTCGATCGCGCGCTCCTCCGCCGACGTGCTGGGATCGGAGAGCAGCGCGGGCACGGTGATCTCGTTCGTCTGCGTCGCGCCGGGGTTCACCGGCGGGACCGGCAGCGCGAGCTCGAACCCGTGCAGGAAGGTCAGCGCCGAGTAGAGGAAGAGGTTCGCGGGCACCTGCACGCCGAACGCGCTCTGGGCGCCCGTCTCGCGCGCGAGGATCGTGGTCGGGCCGAAGGGGCACTCGAAGCGCGACTGCGTGTTGTCGAACGAGCACGCGGCGACGTTCGCGAGCCGGTCGGAGCCCGTCGGAGCGCGCGAGTCGGCGAGCGACTTCGTGAACAGGTTGAAGGTCGTCTGCGTCGTCGCGACGAGCCCGTCCGTGCCCGCGTTCGCGAGGCCGATCGGCCGCAACGGCAAGCTCAAGCGATCGGAGAGCACGCCCTCGACGGTGATCAGGTCGTAGCCGCTCGCGAAGACGGTGATCAGCGTGTCGCCAAACACACTGGACGTCACGAGCGCGTTGCCGGCGACGTCCGTGAGCGACGATTCGAGCGACGTGATCGTGCCGCCGACGTCCTCGTGCGCGAACACGGTCGCGCCGGAGATCGGGGAGAGCGTCACGGCGTCGAAAACCTCGACCGCGATGTCCGTCCCGAGCGGCGTCGCGCCGGGCCCGACCGCGCCGAGCTGGCGAAAGCTACCGGTGACCGAGCCGCCGGAGTTGAGCGCGCGGTCGAAGATGGTGACGGTGTACGGCACGGTCGTGGCGACGAGGCCGACGTTCACGGGCCCGGCGACGAAGAGGCCGCTCCGGTGCGCGCCCGCGACCGGCGGGAAACCGTCGCCGTCGACGTCGTTGTCGCCGCTCGAGGGCGTCTCGACCAGCACGCTGCGCAGGGTCTCGCTCGCCCGGCCGGCGATGACGAGATCGCGCAGGTCGGAGCGGTAGGAGGCGACGACGGTGCCGCTCGTGCCGAGGCCGGTGAGCGTCGGCGCCACGGTGTCGAGCACCGGGCTCTGGACGCCGCTCGTCGCGAGGTCCACGTCGAGCATGCGCACGGGCGAGAGCTTGGTCCCGCGCTTCATCTGCACCGCGACGCCGAGCGCGCCGTCGGCGAAGCGCGCGACGAGCGGCGCAGTGCTCGACGCGATGTTCAGGTCGGCCGCGGTGAGCGTGAAGGTCGTGAACGGCGCCTCGAGAGCGATCGCGCGGTCGAGCGCGATGAGCGGCGGGTTCGGATCGGTCTGGAGCTTCGTGCCGAAGAGCGTCACGAGCACCTGGTCGCCGCTCGCGCCGTCGGGCGTCGTGAGCAGCACGGCCAGGTTCGCGGGCCCGCTCAGCTGGTCGATGCCGACCGCGTCGGTCGGGTTCGAGGTGATCGCGGCGGCGGAGGGCGGCCCGAACGCGGCGACGCGGTAGTTCACGATCGTCGGCGGCAGTACGACGGGCGGCGAGCTCGTGTCGCGGATCGTGGTGCCGGTCGGCGACAGCGACACGCGCACCTGCGCGGAGTTCGCGAACGCCTGGGGCACGCCGGAATTGTCGACGGAGCGGTAGCGGAACACGCGCGTGTCGGTCGTGAGGCCGTTGTTCACCGTGAGCGGCGTCGCGACGGGGTCGAAGGTCGGCGCCGCGCTGTTCACGGTGACGACGAACGACGCGTCGACGACGGAGGCGGCGTCCATGGGCCGCGAGAAGACGGTGACGATCTCCCCGGTCGCGCTCTGGTCGGTCGAGGTGTCCGTGGGCCACGAGAAGAGCAGGGACGGCGCCGTGGCATCGGCGGCGCCGGTGGAAAAGGTCCCGACGACGCGGTCGGCGGGCTGGACGATGACCTGGCCGGTGAGGTCCTGGAAGTTGACGTTCTGCCGGTAGCGGACCGTGTAGTTCGTGTTGAGGAGCAGCGGCGTCAACGGCACGAGCACGAGCACGCGCCCCTCCGCGACGAGCGCGTTCACGCCGAACGGCACGGCGCCGCTCGCGGCCCCCTCGGCGACGAGCTCGAACGCGACGTTCAGGTTCGTCGGCGCCATCGACTCGCTGAAGACGACGACGACCGGCGACTTCGTGTCGACGGTCGTGCCGGTCGGGAAGAGGTTCGTGACCCGCGGAGCAGCGGAATCGATCCACGTCCCGTCGGTCGGGATCGTGGCCGGGTTCGCGCCGATGCCGCCGCCGCCCGTGCCGCTGCAGTTCCCGCCGAACACGCAGGCCGGGCTGTCGCACCCGGGCAGGAAGAGGAGTGGGAGCCCGGCGACGAGCGCCGTGAACACCCGCGCGAGGGTCCCTCGCCGGGCCGTGATCGAAGTCGAACGCATGAGCTCTTGACGTCTTCCCGAGAGATCTGGCCGGAGGAGGCTGGCCGGGCCGCGCGTGAGGAGCTCGCCGTCGAAGGCTCCCTCCCCCCTCGCGCCGATCGGCGGCGCCTGGACGCCGGTCGGCCAAGGAACTTCCCTCGCCCGCCCCCTTCCAACCGCCCTCCGAGGCGCGCGCGAGCATAGGGGGCGGGGCGGAAGGGGTCCATGCGCGAGCGGGGCGAAGGTCCACCCGTCATCATGGGGGCTCCTTGCGCTCGGGTGGGTCGAACCCGCGAGCTCTGAGGCCGGACACTGGCACCCACATGATCTTCCTCATCGTCTACGACCGCCCCAGCGGCCGCATCGTGACGCTGCAGGAGTTCGAGTACTCTGCTCGGCCGCTTGCGGAAGAGACGCGCCTACAGGCCGAACTCGAGCTCGGTCGAGGGATGGCGAGCCGTGAGGTCGTGATCCTCGAAGCAGCGAACATCAGCGCGCTCCGCGAGACCCACCGGCGGTACTTCGAGACCTTGGAGCAGCTTGCAGCGCGCGCATGCGACGGACCGCCGCCCCAGTATCCGAGCGTCGAGCCGCAGTGATCGACGACCTCGACATGGGCAGTCGCTCGATCCGGTGGTCGTCGAATCAACGGAGCTGGGCCGGGCCCGTGGTCCGGTACGTCTGGCGCGCGTGCTCGTAGGCGCCCTTCGCGGCTTCGAGGTCGGCGGCGTGGGTGTAGGTGCGGGACTTCTGGGACCAGCACTGGTCGACGCACTTCAGGAGGAACGCGGTGCTGTCCTTGCGCGGGGAGTAGGGCTGGCCGGCGACTTCGATCCAGATCGGGTTCGTGTGGCTGGTTGGGAGGATGCGCAGCGCGACCCAGCTCGATTGCGAGATCGCAGTCTCGAAGTTGATCGGGCGCACATTCCCGTCGGCCATCAGGCGCTGCTTTGCGATCGGCGCGCCGTCCACGAGGAGCTCGACTTCGACTTCGCGCGTGCCTGGGATGCGCGCGCGCTCGACGTGCCAGTACGGGGCGGACTTCCACGAGCGGAGTGAGAGCTCCGGGTCGGGCTCGAGCGGGAGCAGCGCGGCGGCGTTCGCGCGCACTTTGACCATTCCAGGCGCGGCGAGCTTCACGTCGCGCGTTCCGACCTCGACGTCGTCGACCTGGAAGTCCATCAGGTGGCTCCGGCCGTCGCCGACGTAGGAGCGGCCCGCGACGAGGCCCGCGATCCACGCGTCCGTCGTCAGGTCCTTCGCCTCGACACGCACCTTCACGTAGCTCCGGCCGCGGCCGATCGCGCTCTCGTCGAGGCACGGGAAGTCATCCTCGCCCGCCATGCGCACGCGGTAGCCGGCGCGCAGCACGTGGTAGTAGAGGTTGAGCTCCCACGGGTAGGCCGTGTCCCCCACTCCGTAGAGATCGACGGCGGGGCGGAGCTTGCCGTCGGGGCCTTCGAGCTCGTGCGTCACGTCGACGACGAACTCGTTCGCGCCGATGTTGTCGAACGGGGGCACGACGAAGTTCGGGAGCTCGCGCGTGTCGACCGCGAGGCCCAACCCCGAGTGCACCGTGCTCGTGAAGGCGCCCTGGCGTTTCGCCCACGCGAGCGTCGTCAGGCCGAGCTCGGGCCAGTGCACGATGCCGGGCTTTTCGTCGTACCAGTGGCGCTTCAGACCGAGCAGGGCCCAGTGGCCCGCGCGCTCCGAGCCGAAGCCCGAGACCTCGACGTCGTAGCGCAGCACGTACGGCGGCGTCGAGCGTGTGTCCTGCGCGCCGGTGAAGTAGCCCTGTTGCTCGTCCCAACCCACGCCCCACACGAGGCAGTCCGCGACCTTCAAGTCCTCGCCGCGCGCGTGGCGCAGGAGGTCTTCCGGCCCGATGTTTCCGCCCGGCGTGAGGTAGTGCATGCAGCCTGAGCCGTGCACGTGGTGGTCGCCGCTCCACCACTTCGACGCCGCGGGGTCGATCCAGCGTTCGAGCTCCACCACGAGTTCTTGAGGCGCGTTTCCACGCTCGGGCTTGGGCTTCGGCGTGTTCGCCGGCTCCGTGTCGGATCCGGGCGTGAGCGGCGCGCCGCTGTCGTTCGGCTTCGCGGGCTCGCCGCGGGCGCCTGTGGACGGCGCGCTGCCCGTGCTCGGCGCGCCCGCGCTCACGACCAGCATGCGGCGCAGTTCCCTGCTCTCCGGTCCGCGGCGCACCGTCAGCACGTATTCGCCCGGCTGGAGCCACAAGGTCTCGCCGTCCGCGCGGTAGACCTGCTCTTGGAAGCGCAGGTCCGCGCCCGTGCGCAACGCCTCTGCCGGATGGAAGCCGCCGTGCGCGTCGCGCACCGTGAACGCGGCGGTCGCGGGGCGGCCGGCTTCGTCGCGCACCGTGAGGCGCACGGGGAGCGCTTCGAGCGACTCGAACGCGAGCGCGAGCTCCTTCGCGTCCGCCCGCGGCGCGGCGGTCGAGCTCTCCGCGCCCGGTTTCGGCGCCGCGCTCGTCGCGAACTTCAGCGTCGCCGCGCGCTTCCCCGACTCGGCCGTGCCGAGCGCGATCACGCGATACTCGCGCGCGAGCCCCGCGAGCTCGCGGCGCACGAACGGGCTCACGTACTGCCGCAGCTCCAACCACCGGCCATCGCGCGACGCGTCCGCCTCGAAGGCCTCGGGCGACGTGATCGCGAGCGTCGCGGTCGTCGCGCAGGCGTTCTCGACGCGCACGAGGAAGGTCCGCGCGTCGTGCTGGTGCAGCACCGCCGCCGCGGGGCCCGCGCGCACCGACACGCGGTCCTCCGCTTCGATCGCGACCACCGCGAGCACGCGCGGTTCGAGCAGCGCCGCGAGCACGTCCGCGTGCTCCTTCGATACGTCCTCCGCGCGCGCCTCGGCGATCTTCGCGCGCTCCGCGTCGGTGAGCGGCGCGCCGAGCTCCGCCAGCGCATCGGCGACGCGCTCCACGTGCAACGCGAAGGGCTGCGCCGCGAGCTCCGCCGCCGTCGGCACCTTCACGCGGCGCTGCGCGCGGCCGTCCTGCGACAGCGGGAGGACGAGGAGCGCGAGCACGAGGGCGACGAGCGGCATCGGAGCACGAGCGTAGCGCCCGGAACTCGTGACCGCGCCCGACTCGACCCCTAGGGACGGTTCGCGCGGCGCGGGTAGAATCCCGCCCCCTCCACCCCGCCATGGTCCCCGTCCTCCGTCCCCGAGCGCTCCCGAACCGCTTTGCGCGCGCAACGAGCGCCGGCCATTCGCGGGCGGCCGCTGCAGAGCGGGGCTGGGCGCTCTCTCTCCTTCTAATAGGCGGCCTCGCGAGCTGCTCGGCGGCGCCGGCCGCGGCCCAAGGGGTTCCGCCCGCAGTCGCGCCCGACCGGCTCGCGGAGTGGTACCCGGAGCTCCCGAAGGATGCCGCGCGCGCCGACCTCGAGCGCGCCGTGCTCGCGCGCCTCGCGGCCGAAGGGCCGGATGCCGCCCGCGCCGAGATGCACGCCGCAATCGAGGCGGGCGAGTGGGAGCACGCGCGCGACCTCCTCTCCGTGCTCGTCGCGCGCGGCGAGATCGAGCGCGGGGCCAAGCTGCTCGCGTCCGGCGACGCGGCGGCGGCGCTCTCCGTGCTCGACCGCGCGCTCGGAATGTTCGAGCACGCGCCGCGGGATCCCGAGGGCCGGCTCCTCCGCGCCGAGGCCGCGCTGCGCGTCGGCCGCGAGCAGGGCGAGCGCGAGCTCCTCGAGTCCGCGCTCGCGGACTTCGTCGCGGTCGCGGCGGACGTGCCGTCCTCCGAGGCCCAGCTCGGCGCGAGCCGCGCGGCGCGCGCGCTCGGTCGCAACGACGCGGCGCTCGACCACGCGCGCATCGGCATGGAGGTGCGCCGAAGCGCCGTGAACGCGCGCGCCGTGCTCCCCGGCACGCCGATCGCGCAGCGCATCTGGGCCGAGGCCAGCATCGAGACCTTCCGCACCGCCGACGCGGCCGACCGGGGCTCGGCGTGGGCGCTCAGCTATTTCGACGAGGCCCGCGGCGCGCTCGAAGCGCTCGCGGGGCGTGCCCCGGCCGATCCGTGGACGTGGAACGAGCTCGCGCGGCTCCACGCGCTCGGCGGCGCGCACGCGGAGGCGGAGCGTGTGGCACTCCTCGGTCTTTCGATCGCGCCATGCGACGCGGCGCTCTGCGCGACGCTCGCGGAGGCCGTCGAAGCGCGCGGTGGGCACGCGGCGCGCATCGCCGTGTTCGAATCCATGGCCGCGCGCGACGCGGACTGCGCGCTCGCGCACTGGCACCCCGCGGAAGCTCGGTGGAGCGACGCGGTCGAGCGCTACGTCGCCGGCGAGGACGTGCGCGCGCTCTTCGCCGACGCCGAGCGCGGCTTCGCGCGCTGTCGCCGGCTCGAGCCGGGCTACGACCGCGCGTGTCGCGAGCACGAGGCGACGTGCCGCGCCGGCATCGGCTGGTGCGCGTGGCGCGCGGGCGAGATCGAGGCCGCGCAGAGCGCGTTCCTTTCCATCGAGGAGCTCTACGCCGGCGCGATCACGACCGAAGTGCCGCAGAAACTCGGCCCCGCGGTGCTCGGGCTCGACCTCGTCGGCGCGGCGTACGCGAAGCGCGGCGCGGACGCCGCCGGGCCCGCGGCGATCGACGACCTCGAGCGCGCGGGCCGCGTCTACGAGTTCCTCCGCCGCGCGCAGCCCGAGGACGTCCGCTGGGCCAACAACGCGGGCTTCTTCCACCGCGACACGGCGATCGCGCTGCGCGACCGCGCGCGCGCGCTCTTCGAGGCCGACCCCGCAAAGCTCGCGGAGGCAAACCGCATGATCGCGCGCGCGAAGGAGCTCATGGAGCAGAGCTTCGCCGCCTACGTCGAGGCCGCGCGGCTCGCGCCCGACGACGTGCGCATCGTGAACGACACGGCGCTGATCCTCGTCTACTACCTCCAGCGCGACGCCGCGCGGGCCCGGGCGCTGCTCGAATCCGCGCGGGCGACCGGCGCCGCGCGGCTCCCGGACCTGCGCGCGCGCGCGAACGAGGACGGCCTCACCGAGAAGGAACGCGGCGCGCGGCGCCTCGCGCTCGAGGAGCTCGAGAACGGCCTCGGCGACGTGTATCAGAACCTCGGCGTGCTCGCGCTCACACTCGACGGCGACGCCAAGGCGGCGCTCCCCTGGCTCGAGCAGTGCTTGGTGACGGGCCCCGACCCGCGCGAGGAAGTGCGCGGCGAGCGCGGCTACCTCCAACGCTGCAAGGACGCGCTCGAGCAGGGTGCCAACCCGCGCGTCACCGTCGAACACCGCTGGGACGCGCCGCTCGCGCCCGTGCACCGCTGACCGAATCCCCCATGAAGACCTCAACGCTGAATCTGGGCGTCCTCCTCCCGCTCCTCTTCCTCCCCGCGACCGTCGAAGCGTGCGCCGCGAATGCGATCGTCGCGCAAGAGACCGTCGACGGCCTGATCTTGAAAGGGCGCGCGAGGCTCGACGCCGGCGACGCGGCGGGCGCGCAGATCCTCTTCGACCAGGCGGCGCAGATGGAGCCCGGCACGCTGCGCACGCGGACGTGGGTGATCCGCGCGTGGATGGACCAGGGGCGCGTGAACGACGCGTACAACGCGATCGACGAACTCGCGAAGTCGAACAAGGGCGTCGAGCTCGACTACCTCTACGGAATGGCGTTCGCGACCGACGCGAAGCGCGGCATCGAGACCGGACAAGCGGGGCCGATGACCGGCGAGAAGATCCAGGACGCGCTCAACTACCTCGGCACGGTCGCGAAGAGCGACGCGGCGCGCTTTCCCGACGCGCTCGCGATGCTGTGCTGGGCCGCGTGGGAGTCCCGGAACCTCGACGCGGGCCGCGCCGCGGCGGAACAACTCGAGCGCGTCGCCCCGCAGAACCCCGAGGGCCCGTACCAGGTCGGCCGGTTCGCGCTCGCGCAATTCCAGTCCGGCTCCTCGGGCGAAGCGCCGTCGGACTCGGCCGAACAGCACTGGCAGGCGGCGAAGGGTGCCTTCGAGCGCGCGACGAAACTCCTGGACGGCAAGAGCGAGCCGCGCGCGCGCGCGCTGCTCGCGCGCGTCTCGATCGACACGGGCCACCTCCACGTGTGGAAGAAGGACCTCGACGCCGCGGTCGCGCAGTACGGCAAGGGTCTCGGCCTCGACCCCACGCTCGCGAACTACCCGCAGATGCTCTCGTCCTTGGGCCAGGAAAAGCTGCTCGCCGCGCTCGAGCTCGGCGCGACGGACTTCGTGAAGCACTGGGGCGCGGACAACGCGGCGGACGCGACGCTCTTGTGGTGGCTCGGCTGGGCGCGCCTGCAGCAGAAGCAGTACGAGACGGCGGAGACCGCGTTCGCGAGCTCGGTGAAGAAGTTCCCGAGCTACACGAACTGCTGGTTCTACGTCGCGGTGTGCCGCTTCAGCCGCCAGGACCAGGGCGGCGCCGTCGAGGCGGTGAAGAAGCACTTCGAGCTGAACGCGGCCGACCTCGCCGCGGCGATCCAGCAGAACCCCGCGTACAACCTGGCGCTCTTGGATTCCCTGGTCGGTTTCTGCGCGGAGAAGGAGCCGCCGCGCAACCTCGACGCGGCCGTGCTCTCGGAGGCGCAGGCGCTCGCGAAGCCCGACGACGTGCGCTACTGGAACAACGCCGGCCTCTTCTACCGCGACGGCGGCGAGCCGCTCGGCCGCAGCAAGGACGAGACGAAGAAGAAGCAGGCGCTGGCGCTCTTCGAGAAAGCGTACGAGTGCTACTCGAACGCGCTCGAACTCCAACCCGACGATCCGTCGATCCTCAACGACACGGCCGTGATGCTGCACTACTACCTCGACCGCGACCTCGAGCGCGCGAAGGAGCTCTACAAGAAAGCCAACGCACGCGCGAAGGAGCTGCTCGACAAGGGCGGCCTGAAGCCCGAGATGAAGACGCTCTACGAAACCGCGCTGCGCGACTCGGGCAACAACCTCAAGAAGCTCGAGGCGGGCATCAAGACGAACTAGGTGCCTGGCTCGTTTTTCACCGGTTCGCGCCTCCGCCCGCTGCTCGCCGTTGCTCCACGGCGAACCGGTGGAAAACGTGCCTGGCACCGTATCGGGTGAGAAACATGCCTGGCACCGTATCGAACGATGGCTTCCCTCCCCATCCACCTCGTCGACGCTCCGTTGACGGAGCCCGTGATCAGCGTCGACGGCTTCTGGCCTCAACCCGGGTTGAACCTGTCGCACTGGCCCGGCAACACGACGCCGCGTGAACTGAAGCACGCGCTTTCGACCGGCATCGCGCTCGCATTCGTGAAGCTCCCGACGGCGCGCCAAGCGGAGCTCACCCGCGGCTGCGTCGCCCTCGCGAACAACCACCACGACACCGACGGCTGCTGCGCGCTTTTCGTACTCGCGCACCCCGACGCCGCGCTCCACCGTGAACGCGCGCTGCTCGATGCCGCCGCCGCCGGCGACTTCTTCCGCTTCCCCTCCGAGCGCGCGTTCGCGATCGACTGCGTCGTGAACGGGCTCGCCGATCCCGAGCGCTCGCCCCTCCGCGCGCGCTTCGCGGGTCTCGACGACCGCGCGCGGCGCGAGCTCGCGACGCGCGAGGCGGTGCGCCTCCTCCCCGAGCTCCTCGACGGCGCGCTCGAGCCGTTCGCCGAGCTCTGGAAGGCGCCGCTCGAGCGCTGCCTCGCCGACCGCGCCGCGCTCTCTACCGCCGCGCGCGACGAGCTCGTGCACCTCGACCTCGGCGTGTGGACCTCCACCACGCCGGACTTCGCGCCCGGACGCCATGCGTTCCTCGGCGCGACCGACGCGGACCGCGTGCTCCTCCTCCGCACGACAGCCGCGGGGACGACCGCGCGCTTCGTCGTGAACACGACGTCCTGGTTCGAGATCCCGGGCCGCCCCGCACAACCGCGGCCCGATCTCGAAGCGCTCGCCGCGCGCCTGAACGCGCTCGAAGGCACGCGGGACTCGGACGAACACGCCTGGCGCGCCCAACCGGTCGATTCGCCTTCGCCCGAGCTCTGGTTCGGCCGCCGCGAGCACTCGTTCTTCGCCGAGCACTGCGCGGCGCTCGCCGAGAGCCGTCTCGACGCGCCCACGATCAGCGCGGAGGTCGTCGAAGCGCTGCGCGCCGTCTGGGTGTTCCCCGAGGACGCGTGACCGCGCTCCACCGCGCCGTGGATCGCGCACGCGCGCCGCGGTAGAAGGGCCCACGTGCCTCCGCCCGCGAACGTGGACACCGTCGCCGCCGTCGACCTCGGCTCGAACAGCTTCCACATGGTCGTCGCGCGGCTCGTGCACGGCGAGCTGTCGCTCGTCGATCGCCTGCGGGAGCGCATCGGCCTCGTGGCGGGCCTCGATGAGAAGAAGACCCTCCGCGCGGACGCGCAGCAGCGCGCGCTCGACTGCATCGCGCGTTTCGGCGAGCGCGTGCGCTCCATGCCGAAGGGCAGCGTGCGCGCCGTCGGCACCAGCGCGCTCCGCCAAGCGAAGAACGCCCGCGCGTTCCTGCAGCGCGCCGAGGAAGCGCTCGGCCATCCCATCGAGATCATCTCCGGCCACGAGGAGGCGCGCCTCATCTACCTCGGCGTCGCGCACGACCTCTCCGACGACGCGCAACGCCGCCTCGTCGTCGACATCGGCGGCGGATCGACCGAGATCGTCCTCGGCGAGCGCTTCGAGCCGATCAAGACCGACAGCATGCACATGGGTTGCGTGAACTGGACGCAGCGCTTCTTCGCGGACGGGGAGTTGAAGGAGAAGGCCTTCGACAGAGCTGTGCTCGCCGCGCGACGTGAGCTCGCGTCGTTCGAGAAGCACCACAAGGCGCTCGGTTGGAGCGACTGCATCGGCAGCTCCGGCACGATCCTCTCCGTCGAGTCGATCCTGCGCGCGAACCAGTGGAGCGAGCGCGGGATCACCGCCCGCGGCTTGAAGAAGCTCAAGA
>JACRIO010000264.1 GCA_016220035.1 Planctomycetota bacterium
GCAGCAGCGCTGCGGGATCGCTATCGGGTGAAAAATTGCTCTGGCACCGTATTCCCCGCTGGCACCGTATTTCCGGCACCCGTATTCAACTCGCGAGCGCCTGGAACTCCGGGTCCGAGCGCAGCACTTCGAAGTCCGTGTTGCGCTGCAGCTCCGTCTGGATGTAGTAGCCGCGCGATTGAGCCGAGCGCAGTGCGTCGATGGCCTCGGTCGTGTCGCCGAGGATCGCGTAGACGCACGCGGCGTGGAACGCGGTGTAGCCGTCCTTGGGCGCGAGCTCCCGCGCCTTCTGCACGGTCTCGCGCGGCTCCTTGGTGGCGCCGTACAGGCGGGCCTGGAGCATGGCCATGTGCAGTCGCGCTTCCTGGTTGTCGGGTACCTGGGCGAGGTGCTTGCGCGCCGCGGCGATGCCCTCGTCGGCGACGACGAGCGGCTCCTCGGGATCGCGGTCGAGACGGCGCAGGACGTTGTAGAGGTGGTCGTAGCTGCCGATGTGCTGCGGCTTGAAGGCGATCGCCTTGCGCAGGAGCGGAGCCGCTTCCTTGAAGTTGCCCATGCGAGCGTTGAGCGCGCCGAGCAGGCGGTAGGCGAGCCACTCCTTCTCGTCGAGCTGGATCGCGCGGCGGTACTCGCGCTGCGCGTCCGTGGTGTGCCCGGACAGATGGAACGCGAAGCCGAGCGCCGTGTGCGCCTCGGCGCAGGTCGCATCGAGCGACAGAGCGCGCGCCGCCGCCTCGCGCGCTTCCTCGAGGTACTTCGTGTTGCCGTCGAAGTAGAGGTACTTGCGCACGAGCGACTCGGCGAGGCCCGCGTGCGCCAGAGCGCAGTACGGGTCGAGATCGATGGCGCGGAGGAACTGCATCCGTGACGCGATCAACTGCTTCGACGTGCCGCGGTGCAGGATCTCGTGCGCATGGCGCGCCTGCGCGATGGCCTCGTCGACCTTGCGCGCGACGGTCGCGATCGGCTTGGAGGCGACCTCGGTGAGGCGCCGCTTGAGCACGCGGACCGCGCCGCGGACGAGGCCGTCCTGCAGACCCCATTCGTCGTGGTCCGTGAACTCGACGCGGTCGTTCAGCCGTTCGCGCGGCGCGCGCGGGCCCTTGCCGCGATCGAAGCACTCGAGCTCGAGGTCGAGCACGCCGCGTCCGCCGTCGACGCCGAGCTTCGTGCGCAAGACCCAGTCGTATTCGAGATCACCGGGCATCAGCCCGTCGTCGAGCGGCTTCGCGAGCAGGTTCTTGATGTCGAGGAGCTGGGTGACGAGGTCCTTGCGCAGCGATCCGGCGAGCACGTTGCACGCATCGGGATGGGGCCCGTCGCAGCGTATCGGCGGGAGCAGGATCGTCCCGTTCACGTTCGCCGCCGGCGCCTTGCCGTTCACCGCGGTCGAGCTGCCCTCGAGCAGGAGCAGCGCCCCGTACACCGCGCCCGCGTCGGCATAGCGGTCTTTCGGTTCCGCGCGCAGGCAGCGGAGGATCAGCTCCTCGAGCATCGGCGGGAATCCTTGCCGCACGAGCGACGGTCGCTTCACCTGACCGTCGAGGATCGCCATGCACACCTCGGGGAAGCTCTTGCCCGGGAAGGGGAGCTGGCCCGTCGCGGCGTGGTAGGCGACCGAGCCGAACGCGTACACGTCGGAGCGCACGTCGAGCTCGTCGCCGCGCACCTGCTCGGGCGACATGTAGAGCACGGTGCCGACGAGCATGCCGTGCTGCGTGATGCTCGACTCGTCGCGTGCGCGCGCGATGCCGAAGTCGAGGAGCTTCACGGTGCCGTCCTCGAGCACCATCACGTTGCCGGGCTTGAGGTCGCGGTGCACGAGTCCGTTCTCGTGCACGTAGGCGAGCGCGTCGGCGACCTCGCGCAGGATGCGCACGCACTCCTCGAAGCCCAACTGCTGACCCTTGATGATCTTGTCGAGCGTGCGGCCCTCCAGGTACTGCATCGCGATGTACGAGGTGCCCTCGGCCTTGCCGAACTCGTAGATCGTCGCGATGTTCCGGTGCTCCTCCAGTTTCGACGTGTGCTTCGCCTCGCGTTGGAAGCGGTGGTCCGCCTGCGGATCGATCTCCGCGTGCGCACGCAGGATCTTGAGCGCGACGGTGCGGCCGAGGTCCAGGTCGACGGCCTTGAAGACCTCCGACAAAGGGCCTTCCCCGAGGCGATCCCGCTCGGGGTCGAACGTGAAGTGCGACAGCTTCATGGGGACGGACGCCGCAGCTACGAGCGCGGCCTGCACATCATGGAGAGGATCGTCCGGCCGCGCCACCGTCTGGAGCCGACCTGGAGTTCTCTTCCGGGTTCGGCCGCGGGGTGCTCGAGGCGCGTCCCTGCGCGCTCTCCGAGTGTTGCGCGCGTTCGCGCGGGGACGAGGGGGAGGACGGCGCTCGGCACCGCATCGCAACGCCCTCGCGCGCGCGCGAGCGATCGCGCACACTCCCCGGCATGACGACCGTTCCGCGCCAGGAGCCCGAACCGCACGCGAAGGCCGAGCTCGTTCCGTTCGAGGACGGCGACTTCCACGTGCTCGCGCCCGCGCTCGCGCGCGACCCGCAGTACAACGACCGTCGGCTCGCCGTGCGGCGCAAGCTGCTCTCGCTCGGCAAGGTGTTCGTCGAGCGCGCCAAGTCGGCCGGCGTCGAGCTCGACGCCCGCACGAGCCTCCACAACCCGCACGCGTTCAACCACAACCAGGTGAAGCGCATGTGGGTCTACGCGTGCCGCGCGAAGAAGGAGAAGTCGCGCCTGAAGCAGACGATCGGCGCGGACCTCGCGAAGGACCTCGACAGCTCGTATCGCAACGCGTACCTCACCGTCGCGCTCGAGAACGACGCGCTCGAGATCGCGCTGCGCATCCACGCCGATGCCTGGTACGACGGCCAGAACATGAAGCAGCGCGTGACGAAGGAAGGCGTCGCCGTGTGGCTCGCGCTCTTGAACGCGCTCCCCGGCTACCGGCTGCGCCTGCACGACTGGAAGGGCGAGTGGATCTGCGGGAAGCTCACGCGCGAGAAGCTCGAGGAGTACCTGAAGTACTACGTGCCCGCCGAACACGCGTGCGTCGTCGAGCGACGCATCGCGGCCCCGCAGGGCGCGCGCGCCGAGGTGCTCGATGCGCAGTTCCCAAAGCGCGCGGTGGCGGAGCTCGAAGCGCTGCTCCCGCTCTACCGCTTCAGCGCGTGGTCGCAGGAGAGCGACTTCCTCTTTCCCGGGCGATGATCGCTCGGGAAACGAGCGAGCCCCGCGCTCGCGGGGCTCGTCGCGTGTCCGCCGGCAAACGCGCGGTCAGTTGCCGATCTTCTTGCCGCTCTTCGCGGCCGTGTACTCGTCGAGCGCGCCCTGGAGCTCCTTGTCGAGCTTCACCGCCTCGGTCTGGATCTCGATCGCCTTGTCGACCTCGCCCTTCGCGAAGTGCGCGCGCGCGAGCGTGTCGAGGATCGCGGCGTTCTTGCGCTCGGTGAGCTCCACGGCGCGCGTCGCGAGCTGGATCGCCAGCGCCGCGTCGGTCTGCGGCAGCGGGTTCTCGGGGTCGACCAGGGTCCACGCGATCGCGTTGAGCACGTTCGCGTCCGACTTGCCGAAGCCGGCGAAGACTTCCTTCGCGTAGGCGAGGGCCGCGGGCGCGTCCTTCTTCTCGACGGCGAGCAGCTTGAACTTGGTCGCGGCCGCGCCGCCGAACTGCTCGCTGTCGAGCTTCACGAGGTCGTCGCAAAGCTGGATCAGCTTGTCCCAGTCCTTCGCGCGCCCCGCCTTGTTCATCTCTGCCTGGATCGCGCTGGCCTTGGCTTCCGTCTCCTTGGCGGCGGCGAACTTCGCGGCGAGCGCCTTGATGTCGTGCTTGTTCGCGATCACGTCCGCGAGCGTCGCGTCGATCCGCGCGGGGTGGCCGATGTAGGCGAGGTTCCCGTCGCGATCGATCAGGAAGGAGCACGGGATCCCGTCCTGACCCGCGGCCTGCATGAAGGCCGCGTTCGTCGTGCGCTCCTTGTCCCACGCGACGCTGTAACCCATGCCCGCGTCGCCCTTGTCGGCGACCATCTTCTCGACCTTGTCGAGCGCGTTGCCGCGCTTGTCGACCGAGGTCACGCCGATCACCGTGAAGCCCTGCTCCTTGTACTTCTTCTGGAGCTCCGTGATGTGCGGCATGCTCGCGATGCACGGGCCGCACCACGTCGCCCAGAACTCGATCATGTAGACCTTGCCCTTCTCGAAGGACGCGACGGGCGCGCCCTTGACCCACTTCTCGATCGCGAGCGCGGGCGCCTTGTCGCCGACCTTCAGCGTCGACGCGGGCGCTTCCTTCGGCGTGATCGGCTTGCCGGCGGGCGCGGGCGTTTGCGCGGTCGCGAGCGGCACCCGGAGGAGGAACGAGAACGCAGCGAGCAGCATCGGGTGTTTCATGGGCGGTGCCGGGGTGGGGGTCGAGCGCGCACGGCCGAGCGCCGTGGCGGCGAAGGGAGGGTAGCGCCGTTCACGTAGTCCGGCCACGCCGTGGAGCGCCCGTGATCGTCCATGTTGTGTCGTGCGCACTCCGCTCCGGTGCGCGAAGGGCGTCAGCGTCCGAGCTCGGCGCGGAGCTCGCTCACGCGGCCCTGGAACAAGGGGTCGAGCCGCGCGGCCTCTTCCTCGATCGCGAGCGCGCGCTCGAGCTCGTTCTGCGCCGCGTGCACGCGCGCCAGCGTGTCGAGCAGCACCGCGTTGCGGCGCACGGTGAGGTCGACCGCGCGCTGCGCGCAACGCCCCGCGAGCGCGAGATCGCGCTTCGGGACGGAAAGGTGCGGATCGACCAGCGTCCACGCGAGCGAGTTCAGGAGCCCGACGTCGTCGCGCGCGAGACCGTCGGCGAGCGCGCGCGCGTAGTCGAGCGCTTCGTCGACGCGCGGTGTGTGCAGGAACAGCACCTGGAACTTCGTCAGCGCGAACCGGCGGTGGCGCGCGCCGTCGAGCGCGAGGAGCTCGTCGCACAGCCGCACCGCGCGCGGCCAGTCGCTCGCGCGCCACGCGGAGTGGAACTCGGATTGGAGCGCGAGGCTTCTCGCGAGCACGCCGGGTTTCGCGGCCTCGTCCTTCGCGAGTCGCGTGAGGTCGTGCAGGCCCGCGAGCACGGCCTGGAGGCGCAGTTCGACCTCCGACGGCGGGCCGGAGGCCGCGAGACGGCCCTCGCGGTCGACGAGGAACGCGAGGGGGAGCGCCGGGTCGTGCTCACCGCCGATCCATCGCGCGCGCCACACACCGTCGGGGTCGAACGCCGTGGGCACCGCCGCGAGCTCGCCGAGCTCGAAGAGCCGCGTGCGCGCGCGCTCGAGCGTCGTCCCGCGCGCGTCCGCCGCCGTGACGGCGAACACGACGAGGCCGCGTTCGGTGTTGCGCCGCTGAAGGTCGGAAAGGCGCGCAAAAACCTGCGTCGAAGCCCCCGACCACGGCGCCCAGAAGACCACGAGGTGCGCCTTGCCGTGCTCGAGCTTCTCGATGGGACCGCCTGTGATCCATCGCAGTCCGGCGGGCGGAGGCGCTTCCGCGCCGATCGCGAGCGGAGCTCCATCCTCGATCACGGAAGTGCGCGTGGGCGCCGGAGCGACGTGTTCCGGTGAGCGCGGACCCGCGGCGTCGACGATCGCGCGCCCATCGCACGCGGGGGCGGAACACGCGGCGAGCGCGAAGGCGCACGCGCGCGCGGCTCGCTCGGCGTGCGCGTGCAGCCGTCGCGGAATGGGGGGCGTCACGCGCGCGATTCTAGTGTCCCGTCCCACAAGTATCTTGGACGAGGCGCCGTGATGGGTCGAGGCTGGCAAGGCGCGCTGACGACGCGTATTCGCTGCAATACTCGGA
>JACRIO010000265.1 GCA_016220035.1 Planctomycetota bacterium
GAGTCCTTGCCGGCCGCGTTCGGCGTGATGCGCTGCGGAGCATCGGAGTTCGAGCAGGCGGCGAGGACCAAGAGCGCGACGGCCGGGCCGAGAGGCGCCGAGTGCGACGACGTGGGGAGCGCGTGGACCATGCCCGGTCTCTACGCGATCGAACCCGCGCGGTCCGAGGAAGTTGCGCGGCAGCTTCGTTTGCTTCGTGCTCGAGATCGATCCGGGAGCGCACGCGCTGCGCGCGAACCCGAACGTGGAACGAGCTCCTTCGCACGCGGACCCTCGCTCCTGCTCATTCCGAAGCGCGGGCGCCGACAGGGGACCCTGCGGACGGGACGAGCGCCGCGGTGAGCCCGATCCGCGCACCGCCCCGAGCGACCCGTCGGCGCACTAGAGCTTTCCATCCCCCGCGCTCCGGGTTCCCGGACTTGGAGCTCGCTTCCGCGCTCGTTCGGCCTCGATGCGCCGAGTCGGCGCCCGCGCTTCGGCTCCGCGCGGATCGCGACGATAGGATGCGCACCCTTTTCTCGTCCCCGCGCCCAACCGAGCGGCGCCCTGCCGGCCGAGTCCGGAACCCATGACCGAGAGCCGCTTTCGCGCCGTCAAGGCGTACAAGAACGAGACCTTCCTCGCGAGCCCCGAGGCGCGCGCGCTGCGGATCCTGTCGGAGTACCTCGAGCCGCAATCACGCTTCGAGGAGCTCCGCGTTCGCGACACGATCGTGTTCTTCGGCAGCGCGCGCATTCCGTCGCGCGAGGTCGCCGCGGCCGAGGTCGAGGCCGCGAAGCGCGGCGACGGCGACGTCGCGCGCGCCGAGACGCGCCTCTCGATGTCGCGTTACTACGAGGACACGCGCGAGCTCGCGCGCCGCCTCACGCTCTGGTCGAAAGGCCTCTCGAACACCGATCGGCGCTTCGTCGTCTGCTCCGGCGGCGGTCCGGGGATCATGGAGGCCGCGAACCGCGGCGCGAGCGAGGCGAAGGGCGAGAACATCGGGCTCAACATCTCGCTCCCGTTCGAGCAGCTCGACAACCCGTACATCACCCGCCGCCTCGCGTTCGAGTTCCACTACTTCTTCATGCGGAAGTACTGGTTCACCTACCTCGCCAAGGCGATGGTGATCATGCCCGGCGGCTTCGGAACGCTCGACGAGTTCATGGAGGTCGTGACGCTCGTCCAGACGCTCAAGATCAAGAAGCACCTGCCGATCGTGCTCTTCGGGACGGAGTACTGGGACGAGGTGCTGCACCTCGAGCCGATGGTCAAGTACGGCACGATCAGCGCGGAGGACGTGAACCTCTTCTACCGCACGAACTCGGTCGACGACGCGTTCGCGTTCATCACGCGCGAGCTCCAGGAGCACGCGCTCAAGCGGCCGGTGGAGAACGGGTTCCTCAGCGACAAGCGCTGAAGCGCGCGCGACTCAGGAACTTCTGCCCGTCGCCTCGACGTCGAGGCGTCAAGCCGGACTTTCGGGAGCAGCCGCTCGCGACCACCCGCGAGACGTGACTCACTGCACCTTGCCGGGGTTCGGTGCCTCGACGCTCGTGTGGTCGTGGATCACGCGCCAACCCTCGCTTCGGCGCTCGAATACGAGGGTGAAGAGGCCGCCCTGGTCCGTTTTCTTCGCGAAGTCGACGAACCAGTGCCCGCGCGCGAACGCGTGGTCGCCGCCGAGCGGTGTCACGACCACGTCGGCGAACGCGAGCTCACCGGTCTCCGCGCCGCCCTGCTTGTAGCTCTTCATGTAGCGCTGGAGCATCGCGTCGAACCCGCGCACGACGTCGCCGCCGGAGAAGAACGTGAGCTCGTTCGACTCCCAGTACCCGAGGCGCATGAAGCGCTCGACGTCCCCCGCGTTCCACGCGGCCTGCTGGCGGTCGATCAACTGACGGACCTCGGCGACGTCGCTCGCGGTGGAGCGGCAGGACGTCGCGAGGAGTAGCGCGGTTCCGAGGAGGAGATGCTGAGTTCGCATGTGCTCATCGCACGGAACGCCGAGCGCGCGGTCAACTCGCGAGTAGGGCTTGTCAGGTCACCGGTCGGCCTCGGTCGTGCGGAGGAGAATGTCGCGAGCGGCCTCGACCTTCGTGGCGCGCGTGCCGCTCATGCGCTGATGCACGGCGAGCTCAACCGTCGCCGGCGTAGCCGAGGCCCTTCAGCTTGTTCACCGCCGCCGGATCGCCGGACTTCTTCGCCGCGTCGCCGGCCGCCTTCAGGAGTTGCGCCATGAGCGGCGAATTCGGGAACGCCTTCTGACCGGCCTCGATGAGGTCCGTCGCGGGCGCGACGCTGCCGCGGCGGAGCAGCTCGTCGACGACGAGCTTGAATTCGGCCTCCTTCACGTCGTTCGGATGCGCGACGTGGAACGCGAGGAACTCCGTCTGCGCGCGCTTGGGCTCGAGCCGCGCGAGCGCCTGGAAGCGGCCCATGCTCGCGCGCAGGAAGTCGCCGCCCTGGGGTTGCAGGTGCGCGAGCGCGTCGTCGAAGCACTCGAGCGCCGCCTTCGCGTCGCCTGCGCCCAACTTGCGGGTGCCTTCGGCGGTCATCGCCTTCGGGTCGGAGCCCGAGCAGGCGGAGAGCACGAGTCCGAGGGTCAGAGCGGCAGGGGGGAGGAGGCGCATGGGGGTGGGATCGGCGAAGTGAGCGGCGGGACCGAAGCTGCGGGGTCAGCCTACGCGAGCTGCCCCTCGTGGTGAGCACCGCACGGGTCCAAGCGTCGCTCCCGGGGGCGCTTGCGGGCCTGTGCAGGTCCTCCGGACGCCTTTGGGGCTCCAATCGCACTCCGATCGGAGTACCTTTGGAGCGCATTCGGAGCGTGACGACCATCGCTCGCACCGGCTCCAGCGCTGCGTGCGGCGCTCGTTCCCCCGATCCACCCGGAGTTCCGTCGTGCTGCGCGAGAGCAAAGTCACCGTCAAGATCCCCCGCCCGCTCTACCGGAAGATCCAGGCCGTCGTCGCGGGCTCGGGCTTCAGCTCGCCCACCGACTTCATCGTGTACGTGCTGCGCGATCTGATGGGGGACGCGGGGAGCGACGAGAAGCAGCCCGGGATCGACAAGCACGAGATCGAAGGGCTCCGGCGCAAGCTCAAGAAGCTCGGATACCTCTGAGCTCGCCGCGCGACCGACCCACCCCCAACGAACTCCGAGACCGACCTTCAACCCGACCGCTGCTCCCATGGGACTCCTCGACCTCTTCAAGAAGAAGGAAGCGCCGAAGCCCGCGCCCCGCCCGCTGCCGCTCGGCGGCGCGCTCGGTCCGCGGCCCGAACCGCGCGGCACGAATCACCTGATCGTGATCACGCTCGACTCGTGCCGCTTCGACACGTTCATGGAGGCGGCGCCGAAGACGATCTTGAAGCTCGGCGCGCCGGAGAAGCGCTACAGCTACGCGTCGTGGACCGCGCCGTCGCACTACAACCTGCTCACGGGGCTCCTCCCACACACGACGCCGCCGAACGTGTACGCGTCGGAGTACTACAAGGAGGACTTCTACAACTACAACAAGCGCCTCGGAGCCAAGGGCATCGAGTTCGGCAAGATGGTCCCCGGCCTCTGGCTGCCCGGCTTCCTGCGCAACACGCTCGGCTACACGACGCACGCGCGCGTGTCGCTGCCGGTGATGAACCCGAGGACGGGCATCAACCGCGACTTCGACAGCTTCCAGCTCATGGACAAGCACAACGACATGCGCGCGATGCTGTCCACGATGAAGTTCGACGGCGGGCGGCCGAGCTTCTGGATGCTCAACGTGGGGGAGACGCACTATCCGTACGCGAAGCCCGACGAGGACAGCTCGATGTGGCCGCGCATCAGCGGCGTGAACGGCGTCTTCAAGAAGCTCGACACGCAGATCGACGCGTCCGGCAACCTGATCCAGGACAAGGACGTGCCCGTGTTCTTCGACCAGGACAAGCTCGACCAGCTCAAGGAGCGGCAGATCGAGACGGTGCGGTACCTCGACGGCGTGTTCGCCGAGCTGTACGACCTCGTCCCCAAGAATACGTGGATCGTCGTGACCGCCGACCACGGCGAGCTGTTCGGCGAGGCCGGCTACTTCGGCCACGGTCCGATCATGCACGACAAGTGCTTCGAGGTGCCGTTCCTCGAAGGCCAGCTCCGCTGACCCCGCTCGAGTTCGACCCATGCCGCAGTCCACTGGTTGCATCCTCTGGTTCACGGGCCTCTCCGGCGCGGGCAAGAGCACGCTCGCGGGCCGCGTGTCGAGCGCGCTGCGCGAACGCGGCGCGCGCGTCGAAGTCCTCGACGGCGACGAAGTGCGCGAGAACCTGTCGAAGGGCCTCGGCTTCACCCAGGCAGACCGCGACATCAACATCCGCCGCATCGGCTTCGTCGCGAACCTGCTCGCGCGCAACGGCGTGATCGCGGTGTCGGCGGCGATTTCTCCGTACCGCGCGGTGCGCGACGAAGTGCGCTCCAAAGCCCAGGTCCCGTTCGTCGAGATCTACGTCGAGGCGCCGATCGAGGTCTTGGAAGCGCGCGACACGAAGGGCCTCTACAAGAAGGCCCGCGCGGGCATGATCCGCAACTTCACGGGCATCAGCGACCCGTACGAGCCGCCCTTGAACGCCGAAGTCGTCGTGAAGAGCGCCGAGGAGTCGATCGAGACGAGCGCGAACAAGATCCTCGGCTACCTCGAGAAACGCGGCCTCCTGCGGTGACGCATCGCGGGTGAGTCCGGGCCGCCCGCATTCGATGGTGAGCGCGAATCGCTCGTTCTCCCAGGCGTTCCTCGGCGCCGCCTCCGCGATCGCGTAGGCGCCTCGCGCGACATGGCTCCTGTTCGCGGGGCAGCTCCGTTTGCGGTCCGGCCTACCGACCAACGGATTCCCCACTTCACGGACCGACGAAAAAAAGCCCAGAACACTCGATGCCCAAAGGCAGGTGCCGACGTCGTGCGGTTGGAGCGCCTCTCCGTGTCCCAGCCCACGACCACCTTCCCGCTCGAGCACCTTCTCGCGCATGCAGTCCGTTGCTGGGACGCGGAGGTCGAGTCCTCCCGTCAACTCGCCACGCGCATGGCCCTGCTCCTGCCCACGTGCATCGGCCTCCTGGGCGCGGGGTTCTTTCGTCTGGGTTGGATCGCCGAGCTCGACCTGCCCTGGGGAAGTGAGTGGATCGTCCGCGTCTTCGTCCTCGGAGCCCTCGCGCTGATCGCTCGCTCTTTCTGGATCCTCTTGACCGTTCGGCGGAGATCACGACGCATGCGGTCTCCCACGCGCGAACTGAGGGGTGCTTCGACGCGGTCTCCGGACCCCGACATCGACACGGAGGCCGCGCTTGCCGCCATCTACGCGGACACTGCCCGTGCGGCGAGTTCGCTTACACGCGAGAACGACGTCCTGCGCTCGAGGCTGGATCGGGCCCAGGCTGTGCTCCTCATGGCTCTGGTGTTCTTGCTTTCCGCGTTGGGTTGCTACAGCCTCATGGCGGGAAGCGCGCAGGGAGGTTGATCGATGACGGAGCAGAGCGGAAACCACGATGAGGGCCGCGTACCGACGCCTGATTCCTGCACACGAGAGCTCTCGTCCGAGCAACGCAGGATCGCCACGCGGGAGTTCATGCGACAGGTGTTCGACGACCTCCGTCGCGAGGAGGAAGAAAACGAGCGGCTCGCGGCCGAGCTCGAATCCCAGCGATGCTGGCTCGAACGCGTGGGGTTCGGCGTGGGTTGGCCCGGACTCGGTGGGTGAGTGCACGTACTTGTTGGGCACGACCGGGACCGTGTTCGATCCGAATCCGTTCGAGTCACGTCACTGAACTTCCACGTTCGAGCGCGGCCCGCGCGTCATTCGAGCACGAGCTCGACTGGCTCGCTCTCCACGACGAAGTCCCGCGCGAGGACGCTTCCATCGGCGCGCGCGAACCGGAGCGCGTAGCGACCCGGCAGGAGGCTCTGCGCCTGCCACGACGCTCTCCATCCTTCGCGTTCGCAGGCGACGAAGCCGCGCTCGTCGCGCAGCTCGAGCCACTCGCTCGCGTCGCCCCACTTCCCTGCTGGCGCGACCAGCCGAACCGTCGTGCCGGGCCGCGCTTCGAGGCGGACATCCGATACGCTCCCCTCGCGCGTGTCGACGAGCTGGGGCGCGAACGCGAGGCGCGGATCGCGCGAGCGCACGACCCACAGCGCGGGTGAGAGGTCGCCGAAGTAGAAGCGGCCATTCGCCGCACTGGAGCCCGGGCGCGAGCTCCATGCTCGAACGGCGCGGTCGTCGCCGTCGAAGGGCGCGAGCTCCAGCTCGAGCTCCACGCCCGTGCCAGCTCCGTCGACCACAATGCCGCTGACGGCCGTTCCCGCGGCGAGCCGCACGTCGACGCGCGCCGTGTCGCCGGGCGGCACGTCGATCGCGACTACTTTCCTTTCGCGCCCGGGCACCTCGACCGCGGCCAGTAAGGAGGTGGCGGCGAGGCGCGGGATCACGACGACATTGCCAGCCTCCTGAACGTCGGGACATCCGATCGCAAACGGCATGTCCTCGCGCGAATTCGACCTCCTGAACTCCACACGCGCGCCGCGCACGGGCGCGCCGCTCTCGGCATCGAGCACGCGCAGCGCGAGCCCGCCGAGCGCGCGGGCGAGCTGCTTCTCGTCGAACGCGAAGACGACCTCGCGGTCGCCGCGCGCGACGCGCTTCGCGCCGACGACGTGCTTGCCCACGACGAACGCGAGCCAGCCGCCGTCCGCTAGCTGCTGGTCGATCGGTCCATCGAACAGCATCGTGCGTCGTCTTCCCGCGACGTCGTCCTTGATCCCCGGCATCCATCGATCGAGGCGCTCGCGCGAGAGGGGCTCCCGTTCGATGCGTTCGCCAGGCTCCCCTCGCGTCGCGACGATCCACGCATCGCCGAGCCAGGTCTCGCGCTCCAGGTACTTCCCGGGCCGCGGCAAGCTCTCGCACGGATGGCTGAGCGTCAACACGAGGCGCGGTTGCCGTTGCAGCACGATCCTCACGTCGCTGGGCTCGGCCTTGGGGTCGAGCGACAACGGCAGGGTTTCCTCCCAGTGCTCGCGCGTCCGACATCCGATCACCCACTCGCCCGCCTCCAGGCCGCCGACGCCGAAGAACCCGGTCATCGTCACGGGCACGGCCACGGTCCGCCTTCCGGGACTCCGGAGCTCCAACACGGGCCACTCGGCGTCCCGCTGCCAGCGCCCGGTCCCCACGCGCGTCTCCCACTCGACGTGCCCGACGACCGAGCACGGCCGCGCGTCGAACGAGTACTCACCTTCCGCGCGCGGTCGCGCCACAACGGCACGCTGATCCACCTCCCGCCCGACGACGCCCACGCTCGTCCCCACCACCACCGATCCCCGTTCCCGCGTGCGCGCCCAAACCGCAAACCCGACGCACATGACCAACGCCCCGACCGCCCACCGAACCGCACTCATTCCTCGACAGCCTACTCCGCCCTCCCTTCACCTCCCTCGGCTTCCCTTCCTCCCGTTGCCTCTCCCAACGGAATTCGGCGCGCGCCCCGACCGGTCCTCCGGTCGGGGC
>JACRIO010000266.1 GCA_016220035.1 Planctomycetota bacterium
CCCGATAGAGCGGCCGCATGGCGGCCGCTCTATCGGGTGACAAATTGCTCTGGCACCGTATTCACCCGATTCCAATCACGGCGTCCACGGAATGCGCAGGCCGTTCGTCGTGTTGAACTCGGCGGGTGTGCAAAACGGCTGACCGTGCCGGTAGAGCGCTTGGTAGTAGTACGTCCCGCCCAAGGGCGGCAGCGCGCCGGTGATCGAGAGCGGCGGGTCGCCCGCGTCTTGGCCGAAGGCGCACACGCCGAGCGTCGCTTGGCGCGCACCGAGGATGACCACGTTGCCGGCGAGGCACTGCAATCCGTCGCCGAACGCCGTCCCGACGCCGCTTGGGACCTGCGCGTCCGCCTGCAGCAGGATCGCGAAGGTCTCGGGCCCGAAGTCGATCACGGAGAGCGTCAGGGTGTCGGTTCCGATCGAGGGCGTCCCGTCCGCGAACAACCGCGTGCCGCCGGTCGCGAACGAGTTCTCGCAGCCGCGGCCGCGCAGTCCATAGTTGCCGCAGGGACAGACCCCGCCCGTGCCGTTGCCCTCGCAGTAGCGGAACGCGATCGGCGTCTCGCGGTCGCGCAGGAAGACGTCCTCGGCGCTGTTGTTGTCGCCCTCGATCAGGTTGCTCGCCTCGCTCGAGTACGCGACCCAACGTCCATTCGCGTTGAGCGCAGGCGCGGCGCAGTCCCCATTCGCGATCACTCCGAACGTGTCGATGCTCGCGTTCACGATCTCGCCCGTCTGCAGGTCTGCGTAGAACACGCGCGCGCGGGCCGTCCCGATCGGCGGGAAGTTGGTGGCCCGGGTCACGAACGCAGCCCAACCACCGTCGTCGGAGATCGTCGCATCGCTGCACACGGCGCTCGCCGGGTTGCCGTTGAACTGGCTGATGCGCGTTTGCGTGTTCAGGGCGAGGTCCCGCATCCAGATCTGCCCGCCGCCGTCTCGCCAGACGACGCGCATGCCGTCGCCGGAGAGCGCGTGCTTCGCGAGCGTGTTCGGCCCGGTCGTCGTCGAAGCACGGACGATCGTGCCGGTGCCGAGGTTCTTCACGTAGACGTCCGCGGCTCCGTTCGCGTCGCCTGCGACGAGCGCCGCGTCGCTCTCGAACGCGATGAACGCGCCGTTCGCCGCAATCGAAGGCTTCGAGCCGAGGCCGGGCACGCCGAACGTGCCGCCGCCGTCGAAGGTGCTCACGCGCGTCGTCGTCCCGAGCGTGCGGTCGCGGACGAACACGTCCATGCCGAGCGCGCACGGGTGCGCGCCGCCGCAGCCGAACACGTCGCCCGGGACGAGGTTGTCCGCGGTGCTCTGGAACGCGACGTAGCGCCCGTCGGAGGAGATCGACGGCCAGCCGGCGTTGTCGTCGCCCTCGACGTCGCCCTGGCCCACGCTCACGCGCACCGTCGTCTCCAGCGTGCGATCGCGCAGGAAGACGTCCGCGACGAAGTTGAAGTCGTTCGGGATGAGGTTGGTGGCGCGGCTCGTGAAGACGGCGTGCCGGCCCGTCGCGGAGATCGCGGGCTCGGAGGAGACGCCGTTGCCCTGCGCGCCTGAGCTGCTCACGCTGAGCCGCACGGTCGTCTCGGGCGCGCGGCGGCGGCGCAGGAAGACGTCCTGCACGCCGTTCGTGTCGCCGACGACCAGGTTGCGCGCGAGGCTCTGGAACAGGATCACGCGGCCTTCGGCGGTCGTCGCGGCCGCGCGGCTGATGCCGGCGGCTTGCGCGCCGGACTCGCGCACGCTCATGCGCTGCGTCGTGTCCTCCTGCGCGGCGGCGACGCCCGCGAGGAACGCGCAGGCCAGGGGAACGAAGGGGAAGCGCGAGGTCGAGACGCGGAGTTGGGGGGACATGGTGAGAGCTCGCTCTGCAACTCGGGGGGACGCATGGACCGGCCGGGAGGCTGGTTTCCGCCCGCGGATTGTCGCCGAGGTCGCTTCCGTTGCACAGGATCGGCGTTGGAGGTCGCGCGGCGCCGTGCCGATTCCCACCCGGCTCCCTCGGCCCCCTAGGGCGTCCAGTCCAGCCGGATCGCGCTCGTCATGTTGAACGTCTCCGGGGCGCAATACGGGGCGCTGTTCCTGTAGCGGGCCTGGTAGTACCGCGATCCGCCCGTCGCGGGCAGGGCACCGCGCATCGAGATCGGCAGCGAGTTCGGGAGGTCGTAGCCGATCGCCGACGTGCCGCGCTGGGTCACGCCGCGCGTGCCGAGGCGCACGAACTCGCCGCCCAAGCAGATCAACCCGTCGCCGAAGACTTTGCTCGCCGTGCCGAGGTCCACCGTGGCCTGCAGGAACACGACCGAACTGAACCCCGGCAAGTGCGCGGCGAAGAGCCGCACCGTGTCGCCGGACACGCTCGTCGAGCCCGTCGCGGTCAACGTCCCCGCGGCATTGCGCGAGTTGATGCACCCCGCGTTCAGTCCGGGGAGCGAGTCGTTCCCGCACGGGCACGCGAACCCGTTCCCGTCGCCGAAGCAGAACGCGATCCCGGGCCGATCGATGGCGTACGCCGCGGCGCGATCGCCTTCGAGCGACGCGACGAGGACATCCCCGAGCTGGTCGTAGTTCGCGTCGCCCGCGCCGCTCACCGCGAGTCCGAACGCATCGCTCGGCGTGTCGCCCTGGATCGAGAAGAGGAGGTGTCCGTCGCGGCCGGACCAGACCTCCGCCGCGCCGCGCCCGCCGCCGTCGTCGGGGCGACCGAACACGTAGTCGGCGAAGCCGTCGCCGTCGACGTCGCCCGCGCCGTCGAGTCGGCGGCGCTCGCCGAGCCGCTCTCCGGCGAGCAACCCCTCGTGCGCGCGGATCAAGCTGCCGTCGAGGCCCGAGTACACGAGCACGCGTCCGCAATCCGGCGCCGCGCCGTCGAACAAAGGCTCGCCCACGAGCGTGTCGCACACTCCGTCGCCGTTCACGTCGCCCGCCGACGCGAGCGCCCAGCCGAAGAGTCCGCCGCCCGGCCCCGGATCCGTGAGGAGCCGGACGAGCTGCCCCGTCGCGCCCGAGAACACGATCACGCGGCCCGGCGGGCCCACGAGCGCGACACCGTAGTCGCTGACGTGGTCGCCATTGAGATCGCCCAGCCCCGCGACTTCGCCCGCGTCGTTGATCACGCGCCCCGTGTTCAGCGACAGCCCGTAGCGAATCGCGCGCTGGCCGAGTTGGGTGCTCCCGGCGGAGTACACGAACACGTCGGAGAACGCGTCCGCGTTGACGTCGCCGACCGGCGCGAGGTCCGAACCACCGGCGTTCGCGGTCGACTCGTAGAGGTCGTACCCCGTGCCGCCCGAGACGATGCGCACCTCGGAGGGCAGCGCCATCCCGAAGCCGTCCGCGACGATGCCGAAGTCGGCGCGCCCGTCGCCGTCGATCTCGCCGAGCCCGCAGACCTTGAAGCCCAAGAGCCCGACGCTCGGGTTCGCGAACTTGTGGATCACCGACCCGGTACGGCTCGAGAGCACGAACACCACGCCGTCGCCGTTCGGCGTGGTGACGCCGAGGATCAGGTCGTCGACGGCGTCGAAGTCGACGTCGCCGCAACCGTCGACGCTCATCGTCAGGGTCTGCGCGGGGAACGCGGTCGTGGGGAACGAACGGATGAGGGTCTGGCCGACGGCGGGCGCGCTGCACACGCACGCGAGGCCGAGCCAAGGATGAAGGTGGAGATGCAACGGTCGCGTCACGGCGGACCTCCTGTCGAGCCTGCTCCCCTATCCAGATCCGCGCGCGAGGCTACGCCGGGGGCCGGGATTCGGCAACCCGCGGTCGGGACGTTGCGGATGGATCCGAGGAGGGCGATCGGGGACATCGTCACGGTTTCGACGGCTTCCGCGGCGCCGAGGGAGCGCGCGCGGAACCTGGGGATGGGCTTGTGTCCGCGACGGGCGCAACGGTTTCGCCTTTCTCCGAGTTTCGTTGCCGCGTCCCGAGATCGCGAAGTGCGAACTCGAACAGGAGCGCGCGCCCCCGCTCCTGAGCCCGTAGTTGTCCGCACGTCCGATCTGCTATGTCAAGGCGCCCCGCGATCCGGCCGAGAAGTGGATCCCGGTCCCCATGCCCGCCCCCCGTCCGTCGATCGTCGTCGCCGCCGGACTGCGCACGCCGCAGGCACGGGCCGGCGGTCTTTTCGCGCAGGAGGACGCGGCGCACCTCGCCGCGGGCGTCGTGCGCGAGCTCCTGGCGCGCACGGGCCTCGATCCGGCGAGCGTGGACGAGCTGATCGCCGGCTGCGCGGGGCCGCCGCACGACCAGGCCAACGTCGCGCGCGTGCTCGCGCTGCGCGCGGGCCTGCCGCGGACGATTCCGGCGCGGACGGTCGCGCGCAACTGCGCGAGCGGCATGGAGGCGATCACGAGCGCCGCGACGAGCATCGAAGCCGGGCACGGCGAGCTCTACCTCGCCGTCGGCGTCGAGGTGATGAGCAAGTTCCCGCTCATCGTCTCCGAGAAGATGACGCGCCTCTTCGCGGGCCTCGCCGCGGCGCGGAGCACGGCAGCGCGTCTCTCCGTGCTCGCGGGCTTCCGCCCCGCGATGCTCAAGCCGCGCGTCGCGATCATGGAGGGCCTCACCGACCCGATCAGCGGCCTGATCATGGGCAAGACGGCGGAGCTGCTCGCACGCGAGTGGAACGTCTCGCGCGAGGAAGCCGATCGCTTCGCGCTCGACAGTCACGCGCGCGCCGCGAAGGCGCGCGACGCGGGCCGTTTCGAGCGCGAGATCCTGCCGTGGCTGCCGCTCGGCGCGAAAGGGACTCGCGCGACCGAGGACGCGCCGGCCGAGCCGCCGCGGGCGCTCCTCCACGACGACGGCATCCGCGATGGTCAGACGATGGAGGCGCTCGCGAAGTTGAAGCCCTACTTCGAGAAGCCCGACGGCCGCGTCACGGTCGGCAACTCGTGCGGCCTGACCGATGCGGCCGCCGCGCTCGTGATCACGACCGAGGCGCGCGCTCGCGCGCTCGGCCTCGCGCCGCTCGCGAAGCTGCGCGCGTGGGCTTGGGCGGGCCTCGATCCCGCGCGCATGGGCCTCGGGCCCGTGCACGCGACGGCGAAGGCGCTCGACGCGGCCGGCCTCGAGCTGAAGCAC
>JACRIO010000024.1 GCA_016220035.1 Planctomycetota bacterium
CCTGCTCGGCCTCGTGCGGCAGGAGAAGATCGTGGTCGGGCAGTCCTACGCGCACGACACGGCGGCGAAGCGCATGTACACGCTCGCGAACTACCTCCTCCTCAAAGGCAAGCACACCTTCCTGAACTTCGAGACCGGGCCGGCGCCCGAATGGTGGCCCGAGTACGACGTGCCGATCGGCGCGCCCCTCGCCGACGCGCCCGCGAGCACCGCCGCGCTCGCCGACGCGGCGAAGGGCGTCCACGTGCGCGACTACTCGAACGGGCGCGTGTTCCTGAACGCCGGCGCGACGACGCGCACGTTCGCGCTCGGCGGCGCGTTCCAGCGCGCGCTGCCCGTGGGCGGCGGCGACGTGCCCGCGGACGGCGTCCTGCCCGCGGCGTGGCGCGTGGACTACGCGAGCGCGAGCGCCCTCACGCTGGCGCCCGGTCAAGGCGCCGTGATCGTGTACGACCCGACGCCGTACGAGCTCGCGCCCGAGCTCCTCTTCGCGGGCCAGCAGGCGACGTTGCGCGTGCGCAACGCGACGCCCGGCGCGACCCAGTACTTCTTCTACGCGCGCGGAGCGGGCAGCAGCGCGTACCCGACGCTCGGCGTGACGCTGGGCCTCGCGCACCCGCGCCTCGGCGCGATCCGCGCGGCGGACGCGCAGGGCAACGCGGCGTGGAGCTTCACGCTGCCCGCGACGTTCTCGAACGCCTGGCTGTCGTTCCAGTGCGCGGAGACCGGACACACGACGCCGGTCGAGCGCGTCCACGCGCACTGAAACCGTGAGCGTCGCTGCGCGCACGACCTAGGCGCGCACGCGCACGAGCTCGATCGGCTTGCGGGCGATGTCCGGCACCGTGCAGTCCTCCGCGGGGTAGCCGACGGGGAGCAACAGGAACGCCTTCTCGTTCTCCGGGCGCTCGAGCACGCGGCCCAGGAAGCCCATCGGGCTCGGCGTGTTCGTCAAGGTCGCGAGGCCCGCGTGGTGCAGCGCCGCGATGAGGAAGCCGCACGACGAGCAAGACCTCGGTCATGCCCGAGGCCTGGCGGCATGGATGAGAAGAAGAACTTCGCCGGCTTGATGGCGAACGTCCTCACGCTGCGCGGCGCCGGCAAGTAGCCGGTCGGCGCGACACGTCGCACGCATTCTCGTGAGCAGGCTCGTGCGCACGTCGGAAGACCCGCTCGAGACCGTGCTCGCGGTACCGGCCACGGCTGCCCGGGGATTCTCCAAGTTGCGTGTCCACCGGAGGGCGTCAGGAGTCACGAGCAGGACGGAACCACCTTCGACACCCAGGAACCCGCTCGCCCTCGCGCCCGGAGCTGCCGCATGAACCGATTGCTCCTTTCGATCTCACCGGCAGCAATGGCGCTGTCGTTCGCGACTCCGCTCGCGGCCCAATCCGCCGTCGGGCACGCCTCGCGCATCGGGTCCTGCGACCCACGGGTCGACGTGTGCGGGCTTCCGCCCGGGGGAGGAGCGCTGCACTACATCAATACTTCGGGCTCGTTCCGTTTGGGCTGCAACATCCTGGTCGGCCCGGGCCAGTCGGGGATCGCGATCGGCCCGAACGCGAGCTCGGTGGTGCTCGATGGCGAGGGCTTCTCGATCTTGGGCCATCCTTCGCACACGTCCGTGAGCGGCATCGTGTGGCCTTCCGCGCTGACGGTGCGGGGCGGCCTCATCGTCGGCGACGTGACGATCGACGATTTCAGCGACGCCGGGATCTCCGTCAGCAATGTACAGAGCGTGCGCGTGCGCCACGACCGCCACAGCAATGCGCTCTATGGGATGCGCTTCACCGACTGCGGCAGCGTCCAAGTGGAAGGCGCGAGCTTCAGCCAGTGCGGGACGGGCATCGACTCGAGCTCGGTCGACTCTCTCGAGGTGAGCGGTTGTGTGCTCATCGGCAATGCTACGGCCGCGAGCGTGTGCGGACACTCGTCCAGGTTCAAGGACGTCGTTGTGCAAGGGGGCAGCGACGGGATCGTGTGGGACGACTCCTGCTTCAGTCCCGGATCGATGCAGCCCTTTGCGTTGCAGTGCAGCGACGTGCGCATCGAAGACGTGCTTCAAACGGGTTTCGTGGTGAACGGAACTGCTGCTCGCAGCAGGTGGATCGAGGAACTGGCCCGCATCCAGGTGCGAGGCTCCGGACTGGACGGCATCTCGATCAACGTCGCCGGGCCGAACGAACTGTTCCTTTCCGACTCCAGTTCCAGCAACAACGGTGGAGTTGGACTGAAGGTCACGAATCCTTCTCCAGGCCATGTGGTCCTGATCGGCCACGACTTCTCGACGAATCACAACGGAGGACACGGAGTCGAGATCGGCTCGGTCGGCGATGTCGCGATGTCGATGGTCGGAGGCAGCTCGAGCCACAACGGCGGGGACGGCGTGGACGCGAACGTGGTTCAGAAGATCGAGATGGTTTTCAAGACGGTCCGCATCGAGTCCAACGCCGGCGGCGGAGGGACGGTCTTCGGCGGGGGCGTCGAAGTGCAGGCCTCGGACTCCAGCTTCAGCCACAATGGCGCACGCGGCCTACAGGTCAGCGGCGGCGCCGGCGGACCGGGCGGCGGCGGCGGCGCCTCCGTGATGCTCGCAAGTTCGATCCTGCGCGGGAACGGGACCGACGGCTGCGACCTCGACTTCTCGTCCTCGCTGTCGGGCGGAAAGGTGTCGGTCTCCAACTTCCAGTTCACGAGCAACACGGGCCACGGCCTGGCGCTCCACAACGCGAGCGCGACCCTGCACGCGGGCGAATGCAGCTCCAACGGCAGCCACGGCCTGCAAGGTCAGTTGAGCGACATCAAGTGCAACCTGCTCACGTGCCAATCGAACGGCGGTGATGGTTTCAGCCTCGCCGACTCGAGCGCGGATCTCGTCGACTGCTCATCGCTCGGCAACAGCGGGCATGGCCTCAATGCCATCGACGTCACCACCAGTTCGGCGTGGACGATCACCGTCCAGGACTCCCGCTCATCTGGCAACGGCGGCCTCGGGATGCGTGCCGTCGGGAGTTGCCACGTCAGGATCGACGACTCGGTGATCGCGGAGAACATCGTCGGCGGCCTCCTGTGCTCGAGTTCCGGCAACCTCCAGAAGCAGATCAACGTCCAGAAGTGCACGCTCGACTCGAATGGAGGCACCGCGTGCGAGATCCAGTACGCGCGCGGCGGAATCGTCGAACAATGCGTCGTGAGCAACAGCCCGACCGGCATCCATGTCGGAGACTCGAGCGGCGGCGGTCACTGCACCGGCCTGAGGGTCAGCAACAACGTGGTGTCTTCGTGCAACACCGGCATCCAGGTACTGACCGGTGGCAGCCACGTCGTGGTTCGCAACACCGTCTCGAGCGCGCTCGCTGCCTACTCCGTGGGCACCGGACACTTGTTCGGCCCGCTCGTGACGAGCGCCAACATCGCCACGGACTCGAGTCCGCACGCGAACTACGCGCCCTGAGGTCGAGGCTGCGACAACTCGAGTGCCTTCGAGCTCAGGAACGGCCTCGTGACCCTCGGCCGGCTCGAGCGCCAAACCGTCGACACGATCGAGATCGACGACACGCGCCATCCGACGCCGCGCGCAAGGGCCTCGACGAGTCAGCGCTACCGGGGCCGGATCGGAATCGCGCAGTCCGAGTGGCTCGCGTTCCCGGCGGTGCAGAGCGGACGCGCGTCGTACACGTGAACGGACGATCAAACTCGCACACGCACGAGCTCGATCGGCTTGCGCGCGATGTCCGGCACCGTGCAGTCCTCCGCGGGGTAGCCGACGGGCAGCAGGAGGAACGCCTTCTCGTTCTCCGGGCGACCGAGGACGCGGCCGAGGAAGCCCATCGGGCTCGGCGTGTGGGTCAGCGTCGCGAGGCCAGCATGGTGCAGAGCCGCGATGAGGAAGCCGCAAGCGATGCCGACCGACTCCTGCGTGTAGTAGTTCTGGAACCTGCGCTCGTGGTCCGCGCTCGACGTGCTCCACGGGCCCGGCGCGCAGCTGTAGGCGTGGCGGAAGACGACGATGAGCGCCGGCGCCGTCTCGAGGAACGGCTTCTCCCAGTTCGTCCCGAGCGGCTCGAGTGCCGTGAGCCACTCGTCGTTCATCCGCTCCGCGTAGCTCCTCCGTTCCTCCTCCTCGGCGGCGCGGCGGATCGCGCGCTTCTTCTCGACGTCCGTGACGACGACGAACGTCCACGGTTGGCGGTTCGCGCCCGACGGAGCGCTGGACGCGGCGCGCACGCAGTGGTCGAGCACGTCCTCGGGCACGGGATCGGAGCGGAACGCGCGCACGCTGCGGCGGAGCGCGAGCTCGTCCGCGAACGCCTTTGCGCGCGCGCGCATCTCGGGCTCCGGACGGCGCTCGAACGCGAACGGGAGGAAGCGGTAGCGCGGGACTTCGTGGGACATGGGACGGATCTCGGCCGCGGGACGGGCGCGGCGCGAAGAGCGCGAGCGCCGGCGGGATGCGCAGCGGATTCTGGCGCGAAGCGCGGCGCGGCGCGAGCCCTCGCGCGCTCCACGATCGGCGCACGAAGGCTCGGTAGCTTCGCCTCGCGGGAGGGATAGAATCCCGCGCCATGACCACGCTCCAACCCGCGCTCCTCGCGTTCTCCCTCGCCTGCTTCGCACCGGCCGCGCTGGCCGCGCCCGCGGCGCCGGCCGCGGTCCGCGCTCCGGCCGCCGCGCAAGCAGCGCCCGCGAAGGACTTCGATCTCAAGGGCGAGCTGCGCAAGACCGTCGCCTGGCTGCGCGGCACGCAGGACCTCAAGACCGGCAGCTACGCGGGCGGGGTCGAGGGCACGGCCTGGGTGCTCGCCGTGCTCGCGGACTGCCCCGACCACTATCGGCGCGTCGACGGGCCCTTCGTCGCGAAGGCGCTCGAGTTCCTCGCCGCGCGCCAGGACGCCCTCGGCGCCATCCACGACGAGAAGGCGACGGTCGGCGAGGGCGCCGCGCCACACGCGCTCGCCGTCAAGGCGCTCGCGCGGCACGCCGACCTCGAGAGCAAGGCCGTGCACGCGAAGGCCCTCGCGTTCGCCGGACAGTCGGTCGCGACGCCGACGACGACCGGCATCGCGCTCCCCGCCGAGAAGGACGCGATGAAGAAGCTCGCGAACGAGCTCCTCGCGAAGCGCGGTCCCGACGGCGCGTGGGACGGCCCGCGCGGCAAGGTCGTGGAGAGCGCGCGCACGGCGCTCGCGCTGTGCGAGCTCTACGCGAAGACGAGTGCCTCGAGCGCGAGCGCTCCCGCCGCCGCGAAGCCGCTGCCCGCGTTCGAGGCCGCCGACCGCGCGAAGGCCCTCGCCGCGGTGCAGCGCGGCGCGCAGTACCTCCTGTCGAAGAGCAAGAACGGCATTTTCGACGCGCGCCCCGGCGATCCGAGCGCGGGCATCACCGCGATGGCGGTCGGCGCGCTCTCGTGCTCGCCCGAGCCGCGGAGCCCGGAGCTCCAGAAGGCGATCGACAACGCGCTCGGATGGCTCGTCTCGCTCCAGAAGCCCGACGGTTCGATCCACAACGAGCAGCTCGCGAACTACACGACCTCCGCCGCGATCCTGGCGCTCGCACGCTCGAAGAAGCCCGAGTACGCGCCCGTGATCGCGAAGGCGCGCTCGTGGCTGATGGCCTTGCAGGCCGACGAGGCCGAGGGCTACTCGCCCGATCATCCGTTCTACGGCGGCAATAGCTACGGCGACGAGCAGCGGCCCGATCTCTCCAACGTGCAGTTCGCGCTCGAGGCGCTCGCCGCGTCGGGGCTGGAGAAGGGCAGCGACGCCTACAAGCGCGCGCTCGTGTTCCTGCAGCGCTGCCAGAACCGCTCCGAGTCGAACGACATCAAGATGCCCGACTCGGACGGCAAGACGATCGTCAGCGGGGACGACGGCGGCGCGGGCTACGGCCCCGGCACGTCGAAGGCGGGCTTCATCGACCTCGGGGACGGCCGCAAGGTGTCGCGCTCCTACGGCTCGATGAGCTACGCGCTGCTCAAGGGCTACATCCTGTGCGGCCTACCCAAGGACGATCCGCGCATGAAGGCGTGCTGGGATTGGCTCCAGAAGCATTACACGCTCGACGTGAACCCGGGCTTCGAGAGCTCGAGCGACCCGACCGCGCCGTACCAGGGCCTCTACTACTACCTGCACACGATGGCGAAGACGCTCGCGCTCCACGGCGAGGAGACGCTCGTCGACGCCGCGGGCAACGCGCACGCCTGGCGCAAGGAGCTGTGCGGGCGCCTCGTCGCGATGCAGAGCCGGGAGGACGGCTCCTGGGTCAACGCGAACGCGGGCCGCTGGTGGGAGTCGAACGGCGTCATGGCCACGAGCTACGCGCTCATCTCGCTCGACGCGGCCATGCCGAAGTAGGATCCCGACCGCCGTGCCGCGCGAAGCGCGCGTCCGGCACCCCAGCATGCCCCACGCGCACTCCACCCCCGTCCTGCGAATCTTCCGCCTCGCCACCGGCAACAACAGCTACGTCGCGCAGTACGGCGAGCACTGGCTCGACCTCTCGCGCTACCTCGCGCTGCAGAAGCTCCCGATCGATCTCTTCCACCTCGTCGCGATCGGCTTCTTCGAGCGCGCGAACTTCGAACGCCGGCTCTCCGAAAGCGATTGGCCCACGGCGCAACCCGTGTTCGGCGAATTCGGGCTCGACGTCCCGATCCCGCCGCGCGACGTGCGCAAGATCCTCGCGCTCGGGAAGAACTTCAAGGAGCACGCGGCCGAGTTCGGCGAGGCGGTGCCCGAAGAGCCGCTCTTCTTCAACAAGCTGCCCGAGACGCTCGTCCCGCACGGGGCGACCGTGCGCGTCGCGCCGTGGTACACGCAGCGCGTCGACCACGAGGCGGAGCTCGTCGTCGTGATCGGCCGCGAGGGAGCGATGCTCCGCGCCGAGGACGCGATGGCGCACGTCGCGGGCTACACGATCGCGAACGACCTCACCGCGCGCTCGCTGCAAGGTGCCGACCGCGACAAGAAGTACCCGTGGTTCCGCTCGAAGAACCTGGACCAGTTCTGCCCGCTCGGTCCGTGCTTCGTGCCGCGCGATTTCCTCGACCTCGCCGACCTGCGCGTGCGCTGCCGCGTCAACGGCGAGCTGCGCCAGGACGCGACGACGAAGGACTTCGTGGTCGACGTACCGCACGCGCTCGAGTACCTCTCGCGCCACCTCACGCTGCGCCCGGGCGACCTCGTGCTCACCGGCACGCCCGCGGGCGTCGGCCCGCTCTTGGACGGCGACGTCGTCGAATGCTCCGTCGACGGCATCGGCGCGCTCGTGACCCACATCACGCGTCCTGCGGGCTGATCGCGGGCCGCGGGGACGCGGCGGCGCTGCGCACTCGGTCTGCGTCCTGAAGCGGAGCGCCTTCGCTCGCCACGCGGCCCATGCTCTGCGTCCGCACGCGCGCGCCCCCCCCGAAGCCCCACGGACGTCGCCCGCGCGGTGAACCACCGCATGCGCATTCTCCTGGTCCACCCGCGTCACCCCACGACCTTCTGGAGCTTCGAACACGTCGTGCGCTTCGCTTCGAAGCGCTGCGCCTTCCCGCCGCTCGGCCTGCTGACGGTGGCGGCCCTCCTGCCGCGGGAGTGGGAACTCGACCTCGTCGACCTGAACGTGCGCCCCCTCCGCGACGAGGACGTGCAGCGGGCGGACTGCGTGTTCCTGAGCGCGATGATCGTGCACCGGGAGTCCGTGCGAGAAATCGTCCTTCGCTGCCGCGCCGCCGGAAAGCGGGTCGTCGCGGGCGGTCCGCTGTTCACCGCGGCGCACGACGAGTTCCCCGAGATCGACCACTTCGTGCTCGGTGAGGCGGAGGACGTCGTGCAGGAGCTCGTGCGCGACCTGGAGCGCGGCGAACTGCGGCGCGTCTACTCGAACGCCGAGCGTCCGGACGTCGCGCGGAGCCCCGTCCCGCGCTGGGACCTCGTCGACCCTCGCCACTACGTCGCGATGTCCGTGCAGTTCTCGCGCGGGTGCCCGTACGACTGCGAGTTCTGCTACATCGTCGTGATGAACGGCCGCGTTCCCCGGACGAAGCGGCCCGAGCAGCTCGTGGCCGAGCTCGATGCGCTGCGCGCGCTCGGCTGGAAGGACATGGTCTTCGTGGTCGACGACAACTTCATCGGCGACAAAGGGCGCACGAAGACGCTCCTGCGCGCGGTGATCGCCTGGCGCGCGCGGACCGGTGCCTCCATGGGATTCCTCACCGAGGCCTCGGTGAACCTCGCCGACGACCCGGAGCTGTGCGAGCTCATGGTCCAGGCCGGTTTCAAGAAGGTGTTCCTCGGGCTCGAGACACCGGCCGAGGAGAGCCTGCACGAGTGCCACAAGACGCAGAACGAGCGCCGCGACCTCGTCGGCGCGGTGCGCACGATCCAGCGGTCGGGGCTCGAGGTCCTGGGCGGCTTCATCGTCGGCTTCGACCACGATCCCGCGGACATCTTCGAGCGCCAGTTCGAGTTCATCCAGCGCTCCGGCGTCGCCACCGCGATGGTCGGGCTGCTCACGGCGCTCCCCCGCACGCGGCTCCACGAACGGCTCGCGCGCGAGGGCCGGCTCGCGGGGACGAGCACGGGCAACAACACCGATGCCGTGCTCAACTTCGAGCCCGTGCTCGGGCGCGCGTTCCTCGTCGACGGCTACCGGCGCCTGATGCACCGGCTCTACGAGCCCCGCAACTACTACCGCCGCGTCCGGACGTTCCTCGCGCACCATCGCCCGCGCGGCCCGCGGGTCCGGCTGTCGGGCGCCGACGTCAAGGCGTTCCTGCGCTCGCTCTGGTTCCTCGGTGTCCGCCACCGCGGGCGCCGCGCGTTCTGGCGGCTCTTCTCGACCACGCTCGTCCGCCGTCCGCGCCACGTGCGCACGGCGATCGAGCTCGCGATCCTCGGCTTCCACTTCCGGCGCGTCGCGCGGGCGCTCGCGTAGCTGAGCCCACGGCAGGGCGTCGTCTGTCGTGCGGGAAGCGCGCCCTCGTCATCGCCGGGGGCGGTGCGACGAGCACGAGCACGCTCACGGCGCCCGGCTCGAGCCCGCGCGCGAACGCGACGAGCACCTCGCCGGACGCGCCCCGCGCCGGCCTACTTCAACTTCTCCCAGTACTCGGCCGGCATGTCGTGCGCGATCTTGAGCGCGCCGTTCGCGCCGCCGTACACCGGCTCCTCGACGCGCATCACCTTGCCGCCGCCGAGACGCTCCTTCATCGCCGCCTCGATCGCGACGTCGAGGCCCTTGATCTGGCTTCCGCCGCCCGCGAGCAGCACGCGGTTCTTCAGGCGCTCCTGGAACTCCGGGTCGAAGGTCGCGATCAACCGCGTGAGCCCCTCGACGATGGGCGGGATGATGCGCTTGCACGCGGCGCGCATGCCCTCGGTGAGGTCGATCGCCGTGGGTTTGCCGTGCACGGGCAGGTGCACGATCACGGGCTCCATGCGCTCCATCACGGCGCTGTGCTTCTCCTTGAGCGCCTTGACCATCTCCTTCGTGAACTGCGCTTCGGGGGCGACCTTCTTGATCTCCTTCGCGAGCTCCTCGTCGACGAAGTCCCCGGCGCAAGTGTTCGTGATCTGGTCCGACTCCTCCGGCATCGTCCCGTGCATGCGGCACAGGTCGGTCGTGCCGGCGCCGATGTCGATGACCAACACGTCGTCGAGCATGTCCTGCCCGTAGGCGACGCTGAACGGCTCCGAGCAGAGCATGACGGAGTCGACCGACTTGCGCGCGGCCTCGAGGATCGCCTGCTTGTTCTGGATCGACGCCTGCGCCGGCGCGCCGATCACGGCGTAGACGAGCTCGTCCGCGCGCGGCTTCGCGCGGCGGAGGATCTCGCCGATCAGGTCCTGCGCGGCCTTCAGGTTCTCGGCGTCCTTGCCGTCGCCCTGGATCACGCCCTGCGCGAGCGGGCGGTAGAGCCGCAGCGCGAGGCGCTTCTCGAGCGCCTCCTCGCCGAAGAGCACGTCCTTCTGCAGGAGCTTCTTCGACACGACGTCCTTGGGGTAGCCGACGTACGAGAGCACGGTCGCGCGCACGCCGTTGCTCGCCGCGACCGACGTGCGCGATGTGCCGAGGTCGATGCCGAGGTAGAGGACGCCGTGGTCCTTCCTCGATTGGGTTTCCGCCATGGGGTGCACCTCTGGAGCCGACGACTCCGAAGATCCTCGCCTCCATGTTGGCGACCGCCGCGGTCTTTGTCAGCCCGGTCTGGTGCGCAGCGCGCCCGACCGCCGCCTCACGCACCCTTCGGGACGTCGGCGTGGCCGGAGAGGCGCTTCTTGAGCTCGAAATTCGCGTGGAAGATGTCCTTCATCATCTCCCGCTTGCGCTCCTTGTCCCGCGCGTCGTCGGAGAGCCCCTGCACCGTGCGGTAGATCGAGGCCTCGCCGAGCTCGACGTTCTTCATCGCGGCGATGCGCTGGAGCTCCTCCTCCGTGACGCCGAGCGCGTGCGTGAGCTTGCCGATGCGCCGCTCGAGCATGTCGATCGTGCGCTTCGCCTCGTCGACCTCGCCGGCCTTCGCGCTCGCCTTCGCATCGGCCATGCGCGAGATCGCCGTCGCGATCGCGTCCTTGTCGAGGTCCTCGAAGGAGCTCACGGAGAGACCGAGCGACTTCAGGATCTCGAGCAACGTCTCGCCGAGCTTGTCCCCGCCCGGCGCGGCCGCGGCGGGAGCCGGCGTCCTAGGAATGGCCGCGAGGATCCCGTCGAAGAGCTCCTTGCGCTCCTTCGCGAGTTCCTCCTGCCGGCGCTTCTTCTCGAAGAGCTGGTAGAGCTCGGTCTCGACGAGCCGGTCGCCGCCGCCTTGGTCGGCGACCGCGAAGCCCTCCTCCGCGACGCGCACGAGCGTCTCGAAGCTGATCGCCTTCTCGTGGCGGTTGTGCGCGACGCCGATGGAGAGCGTCACGCGCAGCTGGCGTCCGTCGCGCTCGAAGCGCTGCTTCTTGATCGCCGCGAGCAGCTTCTTCGCGAGGAACGCGCCGAACTCGGGCGCCGTGTGCGGGAAGAGCGCCACGAGGCGGTCGTCCTGGCGCAGGCAGAGGAAATCGGAGTCGCGGGTCTCGGCGCGGAGCACGCTCACGACGGCGCGCAGGACCTCTTCCTTCGATTCGTAGCCGTAGAGGTCGGCGAGCTGCGCCAGGCGGTCGACGCCGAGCGCCATGCACACGACCGGGTACTTGTGCCGCTCCGCGCGTGCGAACTCGACGCGCATCAACTCCTCGACCTCGCTCGGGCTGAAGAGCCCGTGGACGGCGTCGCCGGCGTGCAAGGTGCGGAACTCGGGCATGGGGTCGGTGCTTTCGGGCGCGCGGCATTCGAGCCCCCCAGGTTGAACCACGGTCGCGCGAAGTCAACCGCGAGCGGCTCCGGCGAAGGCCCAGGGAAGCGCCTCGCGTCGGAGCCTGGAAGGCGCTTCCCGCCGGGAGCGTCGGCTCAGACCTCCCTTTCGGAGACCCGATTGCAAGTTCTTGAGGGTTCCCGGGAAGACGCGCGCGTTCACAGGAGCCAGCCGCCCGCCACGGCGAGGTCGACGCCCGTGACGTGGGCCGCGCGGGGGGAGGCCAGGAACTCGACCGCCGAAGCGACGTCCTCCGGGGTGCCGGCGCGGCCGAGCGGGATCCCTGCGATGCGGCCCTCGTCCAAGGTGTCGGCCGCCGCGTGCGCGTGCGGGACGACGCCGGGGGAGACGAGGTTGACGCGCACGCCGTGGGCCGCTTCCTCGAGCGCCCAGGAGCGCACGAGCACGAAGAGCGCGCTCTTCGCCGCGGTGTAGAGCGCCGTCGCGCGCCGCGCGCGCAGCGTGTCGAGCCCCGCGCAACCGAAGAAGACGGCGTCGCCGCGCGCCGCGCGGAGCAGCGGGCGCGCCGCGTCGAAGACGTGGAACGCGGTTTCGACGTTGCTCGCGAACATGCGGCGCAGGTCCTCCGGGCAGGAGGCGTGCAGCGGACCGGAGACGTACTCCCCCACCGCGTGCACGAGGTGGTCGAGGCGTCCGTCGGCCGCCTCGATGCCGCGGACGAGCCCGCGCGCCGCGGCGGGATCGAGCCGGTCCGCGCGGTGGAGGCGCCCGGCCAACTCGTCGTCGAGCGCCGAAGCGTGCTCCTTCGACGAGCGCC
>JACRIO010000260.1 GCA_016220035.1 Planctomycetota bacterium
ACTGACGCTCAACACGGCCCGACCTCCACCGGAAGAAGTGTGTGCATACCTCCTCCTTCGGCGGAGCGGGCCGTGCGCCAGCCAAGAATCCGCTCACGACGTCACGCCGCGAGCGGGCGGCGAAAACCCGCGAAAGGCCAGCTGAAGAGTGTCGCCCACTGGAGTTGGGAACCGTTCGCTGCCAGTCGGCCGACGAAACCAGCATTGTTGCAGAGAGAACAGGTGCGCTGGAAGGCGCCTGGGGTCGTGACGCTGCCCGACCCGGAATCTCCTCCGAACACGACGTCCTCATTCGAGGCTAGAACGAGTGACTGAATCCGCACGCCGGAAACAAACGTCGACCATTCGAGCGCTGTACCGTCCGGGGAGAGCCTTGCGAGAAACGAGGGATCGTTCCCTAGGCTCGTGATCGGCTGAGTCTGGAAGGCTCCGCTGGTCGTCGGGAAGTCTGCGGAGTAGGCTTGTCCGCCGACGATGATTGCCCCTGAGGCGGCAATCGCTACGGACTGACCCATCGAGCCGTTCGAGCCGGCCAAGAATGTCGAGAGAAGTAATACGTTTCCTGATGCATTGAAGCGCAGGACGAAGGCATCTTCATTGGGCGAAGACTGAGATGCCTGCAATGCGCCCGGCGTGATGGGAAAGTCGTCCGAGAACGTGTAGCCAACCACGGTCGCTCGGGACTGGCCGTCGACGGCCATGTCCAGAGGTCGATCGTAGTGCCCTCCGCCGATCACGCAGGAGTACAGGAGCGCGCCATCATTAGCCCGGAAACGGCTGACGAACACGTCCTGGTAGACGTACAGGCCGGTGCTTGGGAAGTTCTGGTACGAGCCTGGGGTCACCGGGAAGTCCGTGCCGTCCGTTTCCCCTGCGGCATAAACGTCTCCGTCGGGGCCAAACGTGACGGTCCACGTCTCGTCACCGACGCCCGTGACCCCCGACGCCCCAACGTAGGTCGACCAGATCAGGCCGGGGTCGATCACGACTGGACGCCCCTGGGGAGGGGCATCGAGTTCGATCCCAAACCCGCAGTCGCCGCGCGCCACAGCACGTGCATGGATCGGGGTGTGCGATTCATCCTGTTCGACGCGCCATGTCGGCCCGATGGAGTGTTCGAGATCTCCGAGCGCCGTGCGCAGCGCGAGTCCATCGAGGCCCCGCGCTTCGAGTGCCGTGATGCCTTCGATGCGCACCTGGAACCGACCGAGTTCCGCGCCGGGCGCGAGTAGGAGGTCGTACTTGGGTCCGGAGGGTCCAAGGTGCAGGACGAGGTCGATGCCGGGGTACAACCCACGCCAGCGCAGTGATCGGTAGGCGTGAGCGCCGCGCACCCAGGCCTTGGGATCGTTGCCACGGAACCAGTTGTACTCAGTCTCCCAGGGATCCTCGCCAACGAGCGTCGCGAGCGGTTCGGCATCGACGAACTCGAACCGGATGAAGACGCCCCGACTCGAGTCGCCCGCATGCTCGAAGATCTGCAGCCCGATCGCCCGCGCCTCCGCGCGCACGCACAGGGTGGGCGTGGACGCCACGAAGTCCGCGTTCACCTTCCACTGCCCGGCGTTCTCGATGAACCGGGCCTCGCTCTGCGCCCGCGACGCGGCGCCGTGCGCGGCTGCCAGATCTGCGCCTGCAGGCGGCTCCGCACGCGCCACACTGAACGACGCCAGGGCGACGAAGGATCCGAGCCTTTGGCGCGACCAGCGTGAAACATGCGTGCGCATGGGAGGACGTCCTGACGCGGAAGAGCAGAATGAAGTGTGTGTGTCGAGCGTTGTGAGCGGCCGTCGCGGCGTGTCTTCTTCCGGAGACGTCCGCCTGAAACCGCTCGCTTCGCAGCGTTCCAAGGATGCCATGCTTGCTCGTCGATGGACAGGGACCCCGAGCTGATGGAGACGGGCCCGTACCCCCACACGCTCAAGAAGCGCATCACCGGCGACCGCGGACACCTGTCGAACGCGCAGGCGGCGACGATGCTCGATCTGCTCGCGTCGGAGCACCTGCACACGCTCGTGCTCGCGCACCTCTCGCAGAAGACGAACTCGCCCGAGCGCGCGCTCGAGGCCGCGCACGGCGTGCTCGACCGGCTGGGTCTCGCTTCGCGCGTGAAGGTCGTGGTCGCGCGCCAGGACGAGGCGGGCGCGGCGATCGAGGTCTGATCAGGTCCCGCTGCTCGGCCGCCGTTTCGCCCGGTGGAACACCGTCCACCGCACGATGGCCCACAGCGCGATGAACGCATCCTTCGGGCCGATCTTCTTGCCCTCGGAGTAGTCGCGGCCCGCGTAGCTGATCGGGACCTCGTACACGCGCGCGCGCAGCTTCGACACCTTGGCCGCGAACTCGGGCTCGACGGCGAACGTACGCGACTGGATCGTGATCTGGTCGGCGATCTCGCGCTTGAAGACCTTGTAGCAGGTCTCCATGTCCGTGAGGTTCAGGTTGGTGAACATGTTGCTCACGAGCGTGAGGAAGCGGTTGCCCACGTAGTGCCAGAAGAGGTGCACGCGCGCATACGGCCCGCCGAGGAAGCGACTCCCGAACACGACGTCCGCCTTCCCGTCGAGGATCGGCCGCAGGAGCACGGCGTAGTCGTTCGGGTCGTACTCGAGGTCCGCGTCTTGGATCAGCACGACGTCGCCCGTCACCTGCTTGAAACCGGTCGACAGCGCGGCGCCCTTCCCCGCGTTCCGCGCGTGGTGGAAGACGCGCACGTTCGAGTACTGCGCGGCGAGCTTCGCCAGGATCTCCGCGGAGCGGTCCTTCGACCCGTCGTTCACGAGCACGAGCTCCTTGTCCCACGGCGTCGCCTGCACGCGCCGCACGATCTCTTCGAGGGTGTCCTCCTCGTTGTAGACCGGCATCACCACGGAGAGCTTCATCGCGCGCGCTCCGACCGCTCCGTGCGGGGCGTCGTCGCGGGAGCGCGCGGCCTGGGCGTGCGTGCGGGACGTCGTGCGGGTCTCATCGAGCAAGCGTCACTTCTTCGGATCCCCGAGACGGTCGGCTGGAAACAACTCGTCGAGTCCGAAGAGGCGCTCCATCCCGCGCTGGAGCTCCTGGTAGCCTCGCTCCCCCTCGATGCACCAGTGCGGCTTCAGGAACAGGGAAAAGATCTCCGCATCGGAGCGCCGGCGGCGCGACTGCACGTCCGCGCGGCGCGCGCTCCAGTGGTCGAAGCGGCCGAGCAGGTCGTTGATCCCGATCAGGTCCGCCGCCGCGATGCGCTTGACGCCGGCCTCGTCCTGCACGTTCGAGCGCGCGAGGTCGAAGAGCCGTTTCACGCCGCCGAGGGCCGGGTTCTGCGCGTGCTCGATCCGGAACGGCTTGTCGTCGACGAGCCCCGACACGCACCACATGCGGCGCAGGTGGAGCGCGAACAAGGGCGCGAGCACCGCGCGCAGGTTCGCGTCGTCGTAGTTCTTGAAGCACGCGAGCACGGGGTTGCGCGTCTGCAGGAGGCGGATCATCTCCGGCGGCAGGCGCTTGCTGGTGCTCGAATGGTGGTGGTAGCAGACCGAGGTCGGCACGTAGCGGCACTCGTGCCCCATCACCCAACTGCGCCAGCCGAGGTCGACGTCCTCGTAGTAGGCGAAGAACTCCTCGTCGAAGCCGCCCACCTCGTCGAACGCGCGCTTCCCCATCGCCATGGCGCCGCCGCACGCGAAGAGCGTTTTCACCGGCACGTCGTGCTCCGGCCCGGGCACCTCGTCGATGCCGCGCTGGATGCCGATGCCGTGGAAGTTCATGCCGCCGCCGGCCGAGTTGATCAGCTTCCCGTCCCACGAGTACATCTTCGCCGTCGTCGCGCTGCACTCGCCGCGCACGATCGGCGCGACGAGCTCCTTCAGCCACGCACGCTCGACGCGCATGTCGTTGTTCAGGAACACGAGCACCTCGGGCCGCTCGGCCGCCTCCGCGCCCTGGTTGCAGCCCGCGCTGAAGCCGACGTTGCGGTCGTTCACGAGGAGCTTCACCCAGCCGTGCTTCGCCTTCATCTCCTCGACGGAGCCGTCGACGGACGCGTTGTCGACGAGCACGACCTCGAGGCGGTCCTTCGGGTAATCGAGCGCCGCGAGCGATCCGAAGCAGCCATCCAGGTGGTGCTTCCCGTTCAAGTTGAGGATCACGATCGCCGCGCGCGGGAGGTTTTTCTCCGCGACGGGCGGACCGGGCGTCACGCGGAGCTCCGCCGGCGCGCCCGAGCCGCGCGCATCGCCCCGGGCCGGCGCGGCCGCGCCGCGCAGCTTGTCGAGGAACTTCTTCACAGCGGCGCCTCGGCGTCGACGGCCGTGAGGAGCGCTATGCGCGCGAGGCGCAGGAACGCACCTGGCGCCGGCGCGAACGCGAGCCGCGCGGCGCCGACCGGGAGCTCCACTTCGAGCTCGCGCACGAAGGTCTGGTCCTTCCCCCCGTCCGCGAAGGGCGCGAGGGGCGCGAAGGGCGCGAGGGGCGCGAAGGGCGCGAAGGGCGCGAAGGGCGCGAGCTCGCCGATCGGATGCCCGTCGACGCTCACGCTGCCCGCGAGGCGCACCGTCCGCTCCGCGCCGAGCGCGTACTGCTCGACCACGAGCCGCCGCCGCCCGCCGCCCGCGCCCGCGATGTCGAACTCCGCGCTGCCGCCCGGCCGCACGAGCAGGTAGTCGGCCCCCTGCACCTCCACCGTTCCGGTGCGCGCGGCGCACTCCGCGCCCCGCCGCTCCCACAGGAGGGCGGGCTTCGCGGCGGTGAACGGACCGCGCCGCCGGCACACGAGGCCCTGGTAGCGGAATTCGGTCGCGACCGCGTCCTCGGCGATGGTCTTGATCGGCATCCAGTCGC
>JACRIO010000026.1 GCA_016220035.1 Planctomycetota bacterium
ACGAGCGACGACACGTTCACGATCGTCGTCGGCGAGAACGACCCCTCGACGGTCCTCTGCTCGGGCGACGGCACGCTCTCGACGCCGTGCCCCTGCGGCAACTCGGGCACGAGCGGACACGGCTGCGCGAACTCGGCCAACCCGAGTGGAGCGCAGCTCACCGCGACGGGCTTCACCGAGCTCGACCCGCTCACGCTCACCGAGAACGTCGTGCTCCACGGCTCGGGCATGCCCGCCACGTCGAGCACGATCTACCTCAAGAGCGACGGCCTGAACGCCGCGGGTTCGGTCTTCGGCGACGGCGTGTCGTGCCTCACCGGATCGATCATCCGTCTGCGCACGAAGATCAACGTCGGCGGCGCGTCCTCGTTCCCCGAGCCGGGCGACCCGATGCTCTCCGTGCGCGGCGCGACGCCGTCGGGCAGCGGACTCACCGGTTACTACGCGGCGTACTACCGCAACGCCGCGGGTGCCTTCTGCCCGCCCGCCACCTTCAACATTTCCAACGGCGTGAGCATCACCTGGTGACCGCCTGACGGATCGACTTCACTGCGCCGCGGCGGCGAGCGCGCTCCATGAGCACTCGACGCCGCGCGCGCGTTCCGGTCGAACGAGACGAGCCGCGCGGATCGCTCCGCGCGGCTCGTTCCTCGGAAGCAGGTCGATCTCAGTGGTGCGGCGCGGCCGTCCCGTGCACGTTCGGTTCTTCGCGGCGTGACGCCGTCGGCACCTTCGCGTCCAAGAACTCCACGACGCCCGAGTCGAGGTCGTAGCGCGCCGCGACGATTTGCAGCTTGCCCAGGTGGCCGTACTCGGAGAGCACGGGTTCGCACTCCGACAACTGGCGCGCGATGCGGCTCGCGTTCGCGCGCACGGCGTTGTCGAGCACGTCGCCACCCTTCTTCTTCGCGCCCTCGACGACCGGCAGGATCGCGGGCGTGAACGCGGAGAGGTGCGCGGGGAGGTCGCCGCCGTCGACGACGGCCTTCACCGCGCCGCAGCGCTCGTGGCCGAGCACGACGATGAACTCGCAGCCTAGATGCTCGACCGCGTACTCGATCGAACCGATCGCGGCGTCGCCGAGCACTTCACCGGCGCTGCGCACGACGAACAGGTCGCCCAGGCCCTGGTCGAAGAGGAGCTCGGGCGGAACGCGCGAGTCCGCGCAACCGACGACGATCGCGAACGGATGCTGGCCCTTCGCGACCTCGGCGCGGCGCTCGAAGCTCTCGTTCAGGTGCGTCGGATGGCCCTGCGCGAAGCGCTGGTTGCCCGCGACGAGGCGCTCGAGCGGGCTGTTGCCCTCGGTGGCCGAGGCTTCGTGCGTGAGCGGGCCGTTGGAGATGAGGAGCGCGGACGTGGTGAGCGCCGCGCAGAAAGCGATGAGCTTCATGGTCGGGGATCGCGAAGGGGAAGACGCGGAGCCGGGGAGGACTCGGCGCGCCGGGAATGGGTTCTTCGTGATCGCGGAGGGCGCGACTTGAAGCTCGTTGGGTTCCTCGGCGCGAAAGGGCTTCGGGAAGCGCGTCGCGGTGATCGTCCGTCGCTCGTGGACGGTCCAGGACCCGACGTGGGCCGTGAAAGGCACGTTCGATGAGCGCAAGCGCGCGCTCCCGCGCCGCGACCGGCAACCGCAATCGGGGGGAGCTGGTAGGCTCGTCCCGAACACACCGTCCCCGGAGACCCCACCACCATGCAACGTTTCGCCCTCGCCTCCACCGCCGCTCTCGTCGCCGTCGCCGCGCCCGCCTGGGCGCAGGGCGACAACACCTGCGCCACCGCGCAGGTCATCGCCGGCAACGGCACCTACGCCTTCGACACCACGCTCGCGACGACGGACGGAGTGGGCGACGCGCTCTGCCTCTTCTTCTCGAACAACCAGATCCACAACGACGTTTGGTGGAGCTGGACCTCGGCATCGACCGGCACGATCCGCATCGAAGACTGCACGCTGACGGCGCTCGACAGCAAGATCGCCGTGTACGACGGCGCGGGCTGCGTGGGAACGGTGATCGCCTGCAATGACGACTCCTGCGGATTGCAGTCGCGCGTCGAGTTCGCCGCCGTCGCCGGCAACGTCTACACGATCCGCCTCGGCGCATACTCCGCGACCGGCTTCGGGACGGGCAGCATCGTCATCAGCGACGTCCCGCCGCTCGCGATCCAGCTCACCGCGGTCAACCCGGCCAACGGGCACACCTACCACCTGCTCGAGGGAGCGAGCTGGAGCGCCGCTCAAGCGCGCGCCGTGCAGCTCGGCGGCAACCTCGTCACGATCGGCGACCAGGCGGAGCACGACTGGCTCACGCAGACGTTCCACAACTTCCAAGCCGTCGACATCGACCTTTGGACGGGCTTCAACGACTCGGTCGTGGAGGGCACGTTCGCGTGGGTGAGCGGCCAGCCGATCACGTACACGAACTGGGACCTCGGCGAGCCGAACAACGGCGGCGGCACCGAGGACTACTGCGCGATGCGCAAGAACAACCCGCTCGCGCTGTGGAACGACCTCAACAACGCGCCGACGGGCTTCCACGCGAACCCGCACGGCGTCGTCGAGATCGAAGCCACGCCGATCGTCGCGTTCTGCGCCGGCGACGGCCTTTCGACGGACCACACGACGCCGTGCCCGTGCGGCAACAACGGCGCGGCGGGCAACGGGTGCGCCAACTCGGCGAACCCGAACGGCGGCAACCTGACGACGACGGGCTCGACGCTGTCCGACAACGTGGTGCTCCAGGGCTCGGGCATGCCGGCGACGGTCGCGTGCATCTACCTGCAGGGCGACGGGCTCAACGACGGCGTGTTCGGCGACGGCGTGCGCTGCACCGGCGGAACGCTGCTGCGTTTGCGCACGAAGATCAACGCGGGCGGAGCGAGCTCGTTCCCCGACTCGGTCGAGACGATCACGCTCTCGGCCCGCGGCGGCGTGACGGTCGGCAGCGGCGCGCGGCGCTACTACCAGACGTACTACCGCAACTCCGCGGGCCTCTTCTGTCCGCCGGAGACGTTCAACGTGACGAACGGCGTGCAGATCGACTGGTAGTTCGATTCGAACACCCGACCGCCGCGACCTCGGCCCGTGCGCTGGGGTCGCGGTGTTTTCGGCGGGGAGCGTGGGCGCACCCGACATCGACTCCCCCCTCGCGTGCTCGTTCGTTAGGATCCCAAGGCGATGAGCCATCGACCCGACCATCCGGAGCACACGGACGGAGCCAAGGCTGCCGCGCGCGTCGCCAACTACACCGTGGCCGAGGCGGCCGCGTGGCTTCGCGTCCCCGTATCGACGACGCGCGCCTGGGCGATCGGTCGCGCACCCGCTGCGAAGCCCGTGATCGACGTGGCCGATCCCGAGCGCGGACTGCTTTCATTCGCGAACCTGTGCGAGCTCCACGTCCTCGCTTCCATCCGCCGCCAGCACGGCGTGACGCTGCAGACCGTGCGCAAAGCCTGCGTGTTCCTGCGGCGCGAGATCGGGCGCAAGGACCCCTTGCTGTCGCCCGACATGCTCACCGACGGCAAGGACCTGTTCGTGGAGAAGCTCGGCACGCTCGTCAACGTCTCGCGCGCAGGACAAACCGAGATGAAGTCGATCCTCGAGGCATACCTGAAGCGCATCGAGCGCGATCGCGGCGGCGAGCCCGTGCGCCTCTACCCCTTCTCGAACGCGACGACGAGTACGGGCCCGAGATCGATCGTGATCGACCCACGCATCCAGTTCGGCAAGCCGTGCATCGCCGGCGCCTGGGTCCCGACGCGCATCATCGCGGAGCGCTTCCGCGCGAGCGAGACGATCGCTTCGATCGCGTACGACTACGGGATCCCGGAGCAGAAAATCGAGGATGCGCTCCGGTACGAAATGGCTGCCTGAGGACCTGGTCTTCTACGTCGACCACTGCCTTGGGCGGCGCTACGTGCCCGAGGCGCTGGCACGCGCGGGCGCACGAACGATCGTGCACGCCGACCGATTTCCGATCGACCACCCCGACCACGAGTGGCTGCGCGAGTGCGGCCGGAACGGCTGGGTCGTGTTGACGAAGGACGGCCGGTTTCTGCCCGGGACGTTGGAGCACGACGTGATCCGCGAGCACTCCGTGCGCGTGTTCGTGCTCGCCGACGGCAATGCGAGCGGCGCGGAAATGGCGGCGACGTTCACTCGGCACTTGAAGCGCATGGCGGCCATCGCCCGGGATCGGGTGGGTCCGTTCATCGCGCGGGTGAGCCAGAGGAGCCTGGTCGTTCGGCGCTTCCATTGAAGCGCACATGGAGGCTGCGATCCGCACACGTTCGTGCGTGCTATCCTCCCGCCCCGCTCGCTGGCTCTGGCCGGGCTTTCGGCGGCTCTCGACCCCGCTCGCTACCTATCTCTCATGCAGCACGATCGACACGACGAACAGGGCACGATCTCCGACCTCGAGGCCGACTTGCAGGAGGCGCTCGACGCGCTCCAGCACTACGAGCAGCGCGGCGAATTGCCCGACGAGCTCCGCCCGCTGCTCCTCCTCACGCCGCCCGAGGGCGGGAGCGTGCACGTCTCGCTCCGCCATCGCGAACAGATGCGTCAGATCCGGCGCACGCTCGGCGAGAGCAGCTTCGATCCGCGCTCGTGCGGCGCGTGGATCGTGTTCGAGCTCGCGCCCGAGGGCGTGGTCGCGGGAGCGAGCGGTGGAGGCGACGACGCCTTCCTGCGCGAGTTCGTGCTCGCGCTCGATCGCGCCGAGCGCGATCCGCACATGGCCTTCGTTTCGCTGAAGTACTTCCGCGACCAGTACCTCGTGAAGACCGGCCACGGCTGGGCGCGCGACTTCGACCTCGTGCGCCACCTGATGCAGAAGGCGACGGACGACGGGCTGATCCTGCTCGCGCGCGTGCCCAACCCGCGCCAGCCCGAGTTCCCGGTGACGAGCCTGCAGCTCGCGCGCGACCACGCGTTCGTGAAGGGCGTGCTCGAAGCCGTGGCGCCCGCGGAACCGGCCGCGCCGCACGCGTCGGAACCGTCGAACGTCGACCCGGACTGATCACACGCCGAACGCGCGCTCGGCGAACCACCACAGGCCGAGGATCGCGACCACGCCGGCCGTCGCGCGCCGCAGACCCGCGGGCGCGAGCGTCGCGCGTTCGTGCTCGGCGCGCGTGCGCGCGACGATGCGCAGGAGCAGCACCACCGACGCGACGATCGCGAGCTGGCCGAGCTCGACGCCCGCGTTGACGCCGAAGAGCGCGCGCAGCGTGTCGGGCTCCGCCGCGAGCGTCGCGCGCAAGGCACCCGCGAAACCGAGGCCGTGCACGAGCCCGAAGCCGAAGGCCTCGGGCCACAGACGCTTCGGCGGCTCGGCGAACAGGTTGCGCGCGCCCACCCAGGCGATCGAGAGCGCGATCACGGGCTCCACGACCGAGCCGGGGAGGTCGAACCACCCCATCGCGGCCGACGCGAGCGTCAGGGAGTGCGCCAGCGTGAACGCGGTCACGACGACGAGCAGCGATCGCACGCGGCGCGACGCGAGGATGAGCGCGAGCACGAACGCGATGTGGTCGTAACCGGTCAGGATGTGCTCGATCCCGAGGTGGAGGTATGCGCCGAGGACGTTTCCGGCCGGCGCGGCGTCGGGCTGGAACATCCACAGCGGGTCCTCGACCCACAGAAGGCGTGACACGGGCTCCGCGCCGTTCCACACGATCGCGCAGTGGTCGCGGTGGAACGGATCGCTCTCGCGAAAGAGCGTCGTGTCGACGGCGAGGTTCCGCGGCGCGTGTTCGCACTCGAAGTCGAACACGAAGTCGACGAGCTCGTCCCCGGGCAAGGCGCCCGCGAGCGCGCCGGTCGCGGACACGACGCTGTGCAGCTTCGCGACGAGCCGCGCGCCGTCCCGTGCGCTCTCGCGTGCGTCGGCGGCGAGGATCAGGTGCTCGCGAACGTAGTTCTGGACGAGCTCGGCGCCCTTCTTCAGTTCGGACTCGACCAAGTCGCCGTCGTCGTCGCGGTCGAGCTCGGGGAGCGATTCGAGCAGCGTGCGTTCCTGGCAGCGCAGCTCCATCGCGACGCGCGCGCCGTCGACGGTGATGCGCGAACTCGACACCGAGTTCGGGTGCGCGAAGAGCGCCGCGGCGAGGGCGAGCGAGAGCATGGCCGCGCCATTCTTCGCTCGGCACCTCGTCTTGGATGGCCCTGGGCCGGGAAAATCAGCGCGGGCGGGCCGCGCTGCGGTGCGCGAGGGTCGCGACGAGCTCGCCGACCTCCGCGCGGAAGCGCACCCCGTAGATCCCGGGCACGCCGTTGCGCACGACGGTGGCGTCGAGCCGCCCACCGAGCACGTCGCAATCGAGCTGCACGTCCTCGCCGATTTCGAGCTGGTGCCCCGGCACGAGCACGAGCGCGCCGCGGGCGCTGACGTCGGCGACCTCGCCGGGCACGTCCTCGGTGTCGCGCCGCAACGTCGCGGACGCCTTGAAGGGCACGCGGCCCTCCGTTCGTCGCTCGCCCACGCGCTCGACCGAGCCATCCGCGCGCAGCGTGACGAGGTCGCCGTCCATGAGCATCTGCATCGCGCCCGCGACGCCGACGACGGCCGTGAGGTCGTACTCGCGCGCCTGGATGGCCGCGTGCGAGAGCCAACCGCCGACCTCGGTGACGATGCCGCGCGCCCTGGGGAACACCGGCGTCCACGTCGGGTCGGTGAAGCGCGCGACGAGCACCTCGCCGTCCTCGAAGCGATCGATCTCCTCGCTCGCGCGCAGCACGCGCGCGCGGCCGGTGACGTCGCCGCCGCCGGAGACGCGGAGGCCCTTGAGCACGCGGTCCGCCCTCGGCGACGTCGACTGCACCGCGCGGTCGAGCTCCAAAGCCTCGAGCGCATCGAGCGTCACTTCGCCCGAGAGCTGCACGCCCTCGAAAGCGCGCGCCTCCGCGGCCCGTTCGGTCACGAGCGCGGGGAGCTGTTCCTGCCGGAAGTGCGCGTCCGAAAGGCGCCCGATCTCGTCGCGGCGCAGGAGGAAGATCGAGTCGCCGACGTTCAGCCGCTCGCCCATCTCGACGAGCACGGCGCGCAGGAACGCGAAGTCGCGCAATGCGTGGTGCTTCGCTTCCTCCTTCAGCGCCTGGAAGCGGCAGGCGCGCTCGACTTCGAGCCGCAACACGCGCGAACCGGTCTCGGGCGGAGCGTCGTCGTGTTTCCGGCCCGGGGCCGCGGAACGCTGCGCCATCGCGCGAGCGACCTTGGGGTTCTCGGAGTAGCGCGGCTGCGAGAGCTCGTAGTCCTGCGGAGCGCGATGCCCGAACAGCTTGAGGAACGCCGAGAGATCCGCTTCGCCGCGGCCGACGGCGGCAAGCCGCTCCATCGCCTGGTGCACGACCGTCTCGGGCAGGTGCGACAGGTACCGCGCGGGATCGAGCCCGCGCTTCTCCAGCGCGCGCACCGCGGCCTTGAAGTAGAAGTCGGCCGCGATGTTGATGCGCTCGGCCGCGAGGTAGCTCTCCTCGAGGATGCGGCGTTCCGTCTCCTCGTGCAGGTCGGCGAGCTCCTTGAACGAGAACTGCGTGAGGTCGAGCGCCTCCCGCAGGCGCGCCTCGCGCTGGAAGCGCGCCAGGAACACTTCGCGCCATTCACTTTCGAGCGCGTCGGCCGCCCGCGACAACCGAAAGGCCGCGAGCATGCCCGGCGCGCGCGTCAAGCGCTGCTTCTCCTCGATGCGATTCACCCACGTCGCGCCGAACGCGCCGATCACGAAGGGCGCGGAATCCGGATCGACGTCGTAGGGCACGCCCAGCTCGCGGCAGGCGAGGTCCGTGCTGCCGCCATGCGCCCACAGCGCATCCATCCACGACGCGGAGAGCGGCGACGGCCGCGGCAGGAGCTCCGCGAGCTCGTTCTGACCGAGGACGACCGCGCCCGCGCGCGCGTCACGAGCGAGCGCGAGCACGCGGGCGCGTTCGCGTTCGCGCAACGCCGCGGGGGACGAGCCGTGGCTCGAGAGACGCGTGATGTCGCGCGCCTGCAGGAGCAGGAAGCTCCCGTTCGCGTACGCCCATTCGATGTCCTGCGGGCGGCCGAAGAGCGCTTCGACCTTCCGTCCGAGATCGAACAGCGGCGCGAGCTCGATCGGAGCGCGCGTCTCGTCGAGCGGCCGCCCGGTGACGCGCCCGAAGCGCAAGCTGATCGGATCCGCGCGGCCGGAGACGAGCGCGTCGCCGAGGCCGCGCACGAGCTCGATCGCGGCGGCGCCGCTGGAGCCCGGGTGTTCGGTGAAGAGCACGCCTGCGAACTCCGCGGGGACCATCGTCTGGACGACGATCGCGCCGGACTCCGCCTCGACCCCGGAGTAGGCCTGCGCGCGCGTCGACGCGAGCGAGTCCGCGACCTCGTCGAGCGCTTCGAAGAGGTTTTCCGCGCGCACGTCGAGGATGGACTCGAAGACGCCCGCGTAGCTCTTGTCCGCGCCGTCCTCGCGCGCGCCCGAGCTGCGCACCGCGACGCGTTCGGCGTCGAGCACCGTGAACGCGCGCTCGATGGTGATGCGGTCGCGCGTGTTCCAGCTCCCCTGCGATCGGCGGCGCTCGAGCACGGCGGTCGTCACGACGAAGCCGTCAGGCACGGGCAGGCCCGCGCGCGCGAGCTGCGCGAGCCGCAGCGCCTTGTTGCCGCAGCCCGACGCGCGATCGGCGTCGCGGAGGGGCACCACCGCCGCGCCGGCGTACCGCTGGCTCGCGTTCGCCGCGTTCCGCGCGCGGCGGTCGAACCACGCGCGCACGGCGAGCGCCTGCACGACGAGCAGGAGCAGGTTGAGCACGAGGTACAGGTTCGTCGCGGCGGAGACCGTCGCCACGAGCCCGCCGATCGCGACGCCGGCGACGAGCGCCGTGACGACGCGCGTCCTGGTCGCGCGCGCCCCGGTCACGACGACCATCGCCGCGAGGAGCAACCCGACGATCACGGGCAGCACGAAGCGCGGGTCGCGCGCGCCGAGCTCCGGGATCCACAACCAACGTTCCGTCGAGCCCTTCGCGACCGCGCCGACGACGCCGAAGAACGCCGTGAACAGCACGAGCTGGACGATCGTCGCGACGAGGTTGAGCACCGGCCGCACGCGCTCCGCGCGCAGGAGCTCCATCGTCTTGCGCGACACCGCGCGCGCATCGCCCTTGCACCGCGCTCCGAGCTCGGCGAGCTTCGGCTTCAGCGCCGCCTGCACGAGCCGGTCGCGTTCCGCCTTCAGAGCGAGCGGCAGCACCACGAGGCGCAGCGCGAGCACGCACAGCGCGATCGCGAGCGCCAAGCTCCCGCACCAGCCGGCCGCGTTCTTCAGCACGGCCCTGAGCGGCGCGGCGACGAAGCCGAAGAGCGTCTTTTCCTCCTGCTCCGCCTTCCACGCTGCGACGTGCGCCTTCTCCTTGCCGGGCACCCAGAAGCCCTCGGGCGTCGTGTAGCGGCCAAGGAACTCGTACCCCATCCGCGCGAGCTTGAGGCCGAGGATCGCCGCGTAGAACGAGCTGCGCCGGTCGTAGCACGGGATGACGACGGGCTTCTTCGGCAGCGCGCGCAGCGCCGCGTCGAGTTCGTCCGACGTGAGCTTGCGCGCGGGCACGTTCACCGCGCCGGGCAGGTGTCCGAGGCCCTCGTACTCGCCCGGATAGCGCACGTCGACGAACAGCACGTCCTGCTCTTCCAGCAGCGCCATCACGTCGGGCGTGTCGAGCAGCACGTCCTTGTTCGCGTAGTCGGGCAGCTCGCGCAGCTCGCGACGCGCGTGGTCCCCGCTCATCGCGAGCGGGCGATCCTCGGCGATCCACTTCTCGTAACCGCCGACCACGAACGCGACGTCGTAGCCGTGGTCGCGCAGTTCGGCGCACATTTCGGAGCTGCGATTGCCGTTGAAGCAAAGCAGCAGCGCGGGCTCGCCCTTCTTCAGGTACTTGCCCGGCGCCTTCATCAGGTCCGGGTAGCGGACGTGCGCCGCGCCCTCGATGCGGCCGACCTCGTACTCCTCGCTCTCGCGCACGTCGTAAACGCGCGTGAAGCGCTGCGCGGCGCGGGCGGTGTCGAACTCCGTCGTCTGCAGGCCGTCGTCGCGCTGTTTCTGCTCGCTGAACGAAAGCTCCTTGAGCGACACGTCGCCGACGGTCTTGCCGTCCTCCTTCGAGGAACGCTCGAGGTTCACGTGCAAACGGCGTTCGCGCTGATCGCGCGCGTCGAGCGCGAAGAAGCCCCAGCCAAGGGCCGTGATCACGAACAACGCGCCGCTCGCGAGGAACGCGCGCCGCCATCCCTTCGACGTCCCTCCGTGCGCGCCGCGGGTCGAGCGGCCGCGGAAGAACCAGCTCCCGAGCACGATCGAGAGGAGTCCGAGCACCTGCGCCGCGCTCGCGAACAAGTTGACGACGAGGTCCGGAGATGGGATCGCCCATGCACGCTCGCCGGTGACGAAACCGAGAGCGACGAGGACGGAGAAGGCGCGCGCCAGGTCCTGCGCGGTGCAGCGGTGTGCCGGAACTCGGAACTCGTCTTGGGGATCCATCGATGGGCTTCGAGCGAGCTGTGTTGCGCGCGATTCCGCGGGGACGGAGCGCCGGTGGGTCGGTCGTGATGGAGCCCAGGCGCGGTCCCGGAGCTCCCATGCCCGATTCGGCGTTCCTGGGAAGCTGCGGCCCCTCACGACGGCTGCCTCACGCATCGAGATGTCAGGCGACTCGATCGTCGCGCAGGAGCGGTGGCGTACCGCCGACGCGAAATCGGATCCGTTCGCTTCCGTCGGACCCCTTCGGGCCGGGGCGATTCGGGGAGGTTTTTTTTCGCGGAGTCGGGGTTCCGAGGACCTGTCACTCAAGTCCGCGGCCGTTCCTCTCGACGACCCGAGCGTCCGTCACCACCCACCCGAGCCCCTTCGCTCGCTGGATCGCCCCATGAAGCTGACCCTCCTCGCCCTCGCGCTACTCCTCCCCGTCACCCATCGCGCTCCGACGCCCTCGAAGCCCGCGACCGAGGACCCGCAGAAGACGACGCTGAGCCTCAACTTCGGCGTCTACCAGTCGGACAAGGCGACGGTCATGTACAAGAAGCTGACCCCGGTGCTCGAGTACCTCCAAGAGGATCTCGAGCGCAGGATCGGTCGGCCGGTCGACCTGCACCTCTCCATCTTCAAGAGCTACGACGAAGGCATCGACGCGCTCGTGAAGGGTCAGATCGACTTCGTGCGCTTCGGTCCCGCGTCGTACATCAACGCGAAGGGGCGCGAGCCGCGGCTCGACCTCATCGCGATGGAGCAGGAGAACGGCGAGAAGCGCTTCCGCGGCGTCGTGATCGTGCGCAGCGACAGCCCGATCCAGAAGCTCTCCGACTTGAAGGGCAAGCGCTTCGCGTTCGGCGATCCGAACTCGACGATCGGGCGCTACCTCATCCAGGCCGAGCTCGTGAAGGCCGGCATCCACGCGAGCGACCTCGCGGGCTCGAAATTCCTCGAGCGCCACGACAAGGTCGCAGCCGCCGTCGAGATCGGCGACTTCGATGCGGGCGCCGTCGCGACCAGCACCTACGAGCAGGCGAACGCGAAGGGCACGCTGCGCGTGATCGCGAGCTTCGACAACGTCACGAAGCCGTGGGTCGCGCGCGCGGGCTTCGACCCGGCCGTCATGGCCGCGTTGCGCCAGAGCCTGCTGGCCATCAAGGATCCGGCCGTGCTCAAGGAGCTCAAGGTCTCCGGTTTCGTCGCGACGTCCGACGAGGAGTACGGCTTCGTGCGCGAAGGCATGAAGGTCGCCGATGAATTCGAGAAGCGACCTGGAAGCTGAGGCGTTCACCGCGCCGAGACGGTTCCACAAGCTCGGCACGCGGCTGATCCTCGTCATTCTGGCGGTCCTGACGCTCGGGCACGCGCTGTCGAGCCTGCACACGCTCTGGACGGAGCAGCGTGCGCTCGCGGAGCAGCTCGACCTGCGCGGTCGTTCGATCGCGAGGATCGGCACTGGGGCTTGTGTCGAGGCCTTGCTCGACTCCGATAGACCCAAGCTTCAGACCTTCGTCGACGAGCTCGTCCAAGGCGGATCGGACATCCTCTTCGCGCGCGTCGAGCGCGTGACGGATGGCAAGATCCTCGCCGAGTCCGTCGACCGAGCCTACTCCACCGCCGATGAAGCGCGCATCCGGCGGTACAGCGCTGAAATCCGGATCCCAGGCGAGCAGGACGGCAAGGTCCTCGGGTTCGTGCACCTCGGGATTTCCACCGAGGTCCTCGACAAACTCGAATCGAGCCGTTCGCGGGAGCTCATCGTCTTCTCTTCCATTTCCTTCCTCGCGGTCGCGGCGGTGCTCGCGCTGCTCCTGCGCCTGTTCGTCGCGCGACCGATCTCGCGGCTCGACCAGCACGCGCAGGCGCTCGGCCGCGGCGATCTCGACACGCCGGTCGTGCTCGAGACGAGCGACGAGTTCGGCCGACTCGCGTGGATGATGGACGAAATGCGCCAGGGACTGCGCGGCTCCTACAACGAGCTGCGCGAGCGCAACGAGGAGCTCCGCCGCGTCGGAGACATTCGCGACCAGGCGCTGTCGGATCTCGAGCGAGCGCTCGAGCAGGCGCGCGAGGCGAGCCGTGCGAAGAGCGAGTTCCTCGCCACGATGAGCCACGAGATCCGCACGCCCATGAACGGCGTGATCGGCAACGCCAGCCTGTTGCTCGGCACGGAGCTCCCGCGCGAGCCGCGCGAGTTCGCCGAAGCCGTCCGTCGCTCCGCGGAGGCGCTGCGACTGATCGTCGACGACATCCTCGACTTCTCGAACCTCGAGACGGGCCGCATCCACGTGCAGCTCGCGGACGCCGCCCTGAGCGTCGTGATCGAAGAAGCTTCCACGACCGCCCGCGCGTCCGCGGCGGAGAAAGGGCTCGCGTTCCACCTGTTCGTGGACACCGACGTGCCGACCCGCCTGCGCACGGATGCTCACCGGCTGCGGCAGGTGCTCGCTCACCTGCTCGACAACGCGGTCAAGTTCACGGAAGAGGGCAGCGTGATGCTCAAGGTCTCGTGCGAGGGCCGGGAGCCCGGTCGCGCGCGCCTGCGCTTCGCCGTGATCGACACGGGCATCGGGATCGCCGCCGAGGAGCGCGAGCACATCTTCGAGCCGTTCACGCAGGCCGATGGATCGACGTCGCGCCAACACGGCGGCACCGGCCTCGGCCTCGCGATCTGCCAGCGCCTCGTGCGCCTGCTCGACGGCGACATGGGTTGCGAGAGCGGCCTCGGAAGCGGGAGCTTGTTCTGGTTCACGCTCCAGGCCGAGGAAGTGAACGCGCCGGCGAACGCGCCCGCGCCGGCGTCGGCGCTGCCGTCGAAGTCCGTGTCGGGCTCGAACTCGACCCTCGCGGCCCCACCCGGCGCGGGCGAGCCGGTGCTCGTCGTCGAGGACAACCCCGTCAACCAGCGCATGGCCCGCCACATGCTCCAGAAGAGCGGCTATGCGGTGGAGCTCGCGATGAACGGCGCGGAGGGCGTCGAACTGGCCGCGACGAAGCGCTACGCGCTCGTGTTCATGGACATCAGCATGCCCGTGATGGACGGCTACGAGGCGACGCGCAAGATTCGCGAGAACGAACGGGCGACGGGCGACCACGTGCCGATCGTCGCGCTGACGGCCAACGCGATGCCCGGCGACCGCGAGCATTGCATCGAGTGCGGAATGGACGACTACCTCGCGAAGCCGGTGACGATGGAGCAGCTGTCGGCGAAGGTGGAGTGTCTGAAGCGGACGCTGGTGTGAGGATTGCGAGCGCACATCTCCCCCGACGGAGGCGTCCTTGCGCGTTGAATTCGGTGTCAGGCTCGTCTTCTCCCCTCCTCACCCCGAAAGCGGTTGCTCGATGTGTAACCAACGAGCCTGGCACGACCTTCATCGCTCCATCAAGCTCGCCACGAGCGCGGTCCAACCCGTCTGATGGCTCGCCCCGAGGCCGCGGCCGTCGTCGCCGTGGAAGTACTCGTAGAAGAGCACGAGGTCCTTCCAATGCGGGTCGTCGCGATAACGCGCGTCGCGTCCGTGCGCGGGACGATGACCCTCGGCGTCGGGAAGGAAGAGGCGCGTCAGGCGTGACGACAAGTCGCGCGCCACTTCGTCGAGCGCGGCCATGCGGCCGGACCCGCGCGGGTATTCCACCTTCAAGTCGTCGCCGTAGAAGTGGTGGTAGCGCTCCAGTGCCTCCACGATCAGATAATTGACCGGGAACCAGATCGGTCCGCGCCAATTCGAGTTGCCTCCGAAAAGCGCCGTCGTCGATTCGCCCGGTGTGTAGTCCACGCGGTGCTCGCGGCCGTCGACCCTCAACACGAACGGTTCCTTCGCGTGCACGCGCGACACGGAGCGCACGCCGTGCGGCGCGAGGAACTCCTCCTCGTCGAGCAGATAGCGCAGCATCCGCTCCAATCGATCGCGCGACGGGATCGCGAGCAGCCAATGGTGCTCGCCGTGCTTCTCCCCCGCCGTGACGTGCCGCGCGAGGTCGGGTTCGTTCGCGAGGAACCACTCCATGCGCTTCTTGAAGCCCGGCAGTCGATCGATGCGCTCCCGCTCGAGCACCTCGACCGCGATCAACGGCAGGAGCCCGACCATCGAGCGCGTCCTCAGCCGCTGCGTGCGGCCCTCCATCTGGATCTGGTCGTAGTAGAAGCCGTCCTCGTCGTCCCACAGCCCCGTGCCGCCCAGCGTGTTCATCGCCGCGACGATGTGCACGAAGTGCTCGAAGAACTTCGACGCCATGTCCTCGTAGCTCGGATCGTCCTCCGCGAGTTCGAGCGCGATCGACAGCATCGTCCCGCAATAGAACGCCATCCACGCGGTGCCGTCCGCCTGCTCCAACTGCCCTCCGGTCGGAAGCGGTTGGTTGCGGTCGAACACGCCGATGTTGTCGAGACCGAGGAAGCCGCCCGAGAACACGTGATTGCCTTCCGAGTCCTTGCGGTTCACCCACCACGTGAAATTGAGCAGGAGCTTCTGGAACGAGCTCGCGAGGAAGCGCTTGTCGCGCTCGCCGGCCTTCGCCGACTTCTTGTAGACGCGCCACACCGCCCATGCGTGCACCGGCGGGGTCACGTCGGAGAACGACCACTCGTAGGCCGGGATCTGGCCGTTGGGGTGCATGTACCACTCGCGCAGGAAGAGCTCCAATTGCCCTTTGGCGAAGTGCGGATCGAGCCGCGCGAACGGAATCGCGTGGAACGCGAGGTCCCACGCCGCGAACCACGGGTACTCCCATTTGTCCGGCATCGAGATCACGTCGCGGTTGTAGACGTGGCGCCAGTCGCGGTTGCGGCCCTGCCTGCGCTCTTCCGGCGGAGCGGGCTGGTCGGGATCGCCCTCGAGCCATGCGTCGACGACGTAGTGATAGAACTGCTTGTTCCAGAAGAGCCCCGCCCACGCCTGGCGGATCACCTCGCGCTCCTCGGGGTTCGCGCGCGCGGGCAGGTGCTGGTCGTACCACTGCCACGCTTCCTGCTTGCGCTCGGAGAAGAGCTCCTCGAACGGACGTCCGAACAGCTTCCGCGGCGCTTCGCGCTCCGCGACGAGGCGCATGCGGAGCACGCGCTCGCGCCCCGCCTCGACTTTCACGCGCAACAACGCTCCGCACTTCGTCCCGCGGCCCTTGGAGCTCACCGCTTCGCCGCGGCCGTTCACGACGTACTCGTGGAACGCGTCCTTGACCCACTCCGCCTCGTTCTCGGCGCCGTAGAGCTTGCGTGCGTTGGTCACGTTCTCCGTGAAGAGCCACTCGAGGGCTTCACCCTGCGCGTCGACCGCGAAGCGGAAGCGGCCGAGCGACGGGTCCTCGGCGAGCACGTGCTCGTCGCCGCTCTTCTGGATCCACGGCCGCACCGCGCAACCTTCCTGCGTGCAGCCCCAACTCCACGTGTTGCGGAACCAGAGCTGCGGCAGCACGACGAGCTCCGCGTCCTCGGGCCCGCGGTTCGCGATCGTGACGCGGATCAGCACGTCCTCCGGGCCCGCCTTCGCATACTCGACCTGCACGTCGAAGTAGCGGTCCTCGTCGAACGCGCCGGTGTCGGCGAGCTCGAACTCGCGCTCGTCGCGCGTGCGCTTCTGGTTCTCCTCGACGAGCCGCGCGTACGGGAACTCGCGCTGCGGGTACTTGTAGAGCCCGCGCATGTACGAGTGCGTCGGCGTCGAGTCGAGGTAGTAGTAGCACTCCTTCACGTCCTCGCCGTGATTGCCTTCGTGGCCCGTCACGCCGAAGAGTCGCTCCTTCAGGATCGGATCGCGTCCGTTCCACAGCGCGATCCCGAAGCACAGGCGGCACTGGCGGTCGGTGATGCCGAAGAGTCCGTCCTCGCCCCAGCGGTACGCGCGCGAGCGCGCGTGTTCGTGCGGGAAGTAGCTCCATGCGTTGCCGTCGTGCGAGTAGTCCTCGCGCACGGTGCCCCACTGCCGCTCGGAAAGGTACGGCCCCCAGCGCTTCCAGTTGCGCTCCCGCGTGTGGTCCTGGTGCAGGCGGAGGTGCTCGGCGGTCGGGTGCTTCGTCATGACGTTCCTTGGACTCGTGTCGCCCGCTGGACGATACACCTGCGCGTGGCGCCGCTCATGTCGGCGAGCTACGCTGCGCTCGGCATGCCCTCGCCAGGGGAAACGACGCTCGACCTCGCGCGTGAACGCGAGCTCCTCTCGGCGCTACGGCGGGGCGACGAAGCTGCCTACGCGACCCTGGTGCGGCTCGAGGCGCCTCGGATGCTGGCGGTCGCGCGGCGTTACAGCGGAAACGAGGACGACGCGCGCGAGGCAGTCCAAGACGCTTTCGCGTCGGCGTTCCAGGCGCTCCCGCGCTTCGAGGGCGCGGCGCGCCTCTCGACCTGGCTGCACCGGATCGCCGTGAACGCCGCGCTGGCGAAGGTGCGCCAGCGCGCGGGGCGGAGCGAAGCCGCGATCGAGGACCTGCGTCCCCGCTTCAGCCAATACGGGCACTTCCTCGAATCGCCCGCCGCATGGCAACCCGACGTCCGGCTCGAGAGCTTCGAGACCCGCGCCGTCGTCCGGACCGCGATCGCCCAACTTCCGGAGAGCTTCCGTGACGTGCTGGTGCTCCGCGACATCGAAGGGCTGGAGGTCGACGCCGTCGCGGCGCAGCTCGGCCTCACCGCCAACGCGGTGAGGATCCGGACGCACCGCGCGCGCCAGGCCCTCCGCACGCTTCTCGACCCGCACTTCAAGGAGGGCGCCGCATGAACTGCGACGGCTACATGGCGCACATCAGCGACTTCTGCGAGCGCAAGCTCTCGCCGGAGAAGGTGCGCGAGGTCGAAGCCCACGTCGCCGTGTGCCCGAGTTGCGCCGCATTCCACAGGACCGCGTTCGAGATCACCTGTCGCGAGGTGGCGGAGCTCTACGAGTACATCGAGAACACGCTTCCGCCCGAGAAGCGCGCGATCTTCGAGCGCCATTTCGCGGTCTGCATCGAGTGCAAGAACTACCTCGAGACCTACCGCGCGACGATGCGCATGAGCGCCGATGCACTGAAGCCGCCCGCGAACGACGAGCTCCCGTCCGTGTCCGAGGACTTCGTGCGCTCGATCCTCCATCGTCGCAGGCAAGGCTGAGCTCGACGGGCGACGCGCGCGCTTCCCGCGGGGGAGCGAGTTCTTCCGTCTGGACTGACCGAGACCTCGCGCGTCCTTGATCGGGCCTTTCCGCCCGGGTTCGACCCTTCTGCCGAGGCGATGAATCCAAGGACGGCGCTTCGCGGGACGAATCCTCGCTTCCGCGGCGCACCTCACGAAGGAAGTGGAAAATGCAAGCGAGTGCGCGCAGACGGTCGATCGTGCCCCGGAGCTGCCCCTGGAGACTCGACGAACACGCCGACCCGCTCGAAGACGGCCGCACGAGCGATGCCGCGCCGGATCTCCTGCGCGACGTCGTGCTCCCGCAGGGGCTGCTCGCGAGCAACGACGGCCTCGGTGTTTACCGTGAGATGTTCCGCGACCGAGTGGAACAGCTCCTCGCGCTGCGCATGCCCGCGGTGCACGAGCACCTCGGCGCCGAACGCTTCCACGAATTGGTGCACGAGTATGTCGTCACGCACGCCATGGGTTCGGCGAACCTGGCGCGGATCGGCGAGGACTTCACGCGCTTCCTCGCTGGCGCGCGTGAGCTCGTGGCGACCGGAAGGGGCTGGATCGCGGAGCTCGCGCGCCTCGAGTGCGCCATCACGCGCTGCGCGATGGCGCGGACGGCGGCGGCGCTGGACGAGGAAGAACTCGCCGGCTTCACGCTGCTCGAATGGGAATTCGCGCGCTTCGAGCCCGCGCCCGGCCTCGAGCTGCTCGCCTTCGACCACGCGCTCGACGACGCCTACTCGACGTGGCTGCACGACGGCGTGCTCACGAAGCCGAAACGCCGCCCGCAGTACGTCGCGATCCTGCGCCAGGGCACGCAGGTTCAGCGCGCGCCGATGACGCGCCGCGCGTGGAACCTCTTGGGCTCCCTGTGCGCCGGCAACGCACTCCTTCCCGCGGTCGTCGACGAGCTCGACCCCGCCGAGCGCTCCGCCGCCGAGCACCGCGTGCGGACGTGGCTCTCCGCGTGGATCACGAACGGGTTCTTCGAGCGGGTGCAGGGAGGCTGACGCGCCGCATGTACCTCGACGGCTCCCCGGCTCGGTCTCGGAAAGACCGAGCCGGGGCTGTCTTGGGCTCGAGTTCCGCGGGCAATTCCTCCAGCGGCTGGACAGGCCGTGTCGATCTGGCTAGTCTAGCCAACATGCAGCAGGTGCCCATCACCGACCTCAAGAACCGCCTCAGCGAGTTCCTGCGACTCGTGAAGCGCGGCGAGACGATCGAGATCATCGAGCGCAACGTCGCCATCGCGCGCATCGAGGCGATCGAGCCTGCCTCGGATTCGAGCTCGAGCCGGTTCCAGCAGCTCGTGCGCGAGGGAGCGATCACCCGGCCCAAGGCCCCCCTCGATTTGAGGAAGCTCGGCATTCGTCCGCGTCCGTGTCAGGGAGACGCCGTGCAGGCCGTCATCGATGAGCGGGGAGATCGATGAGGTTCTGGGACTCGTCGGCCTTGGTCCCCATGTTCACGGAACAGCCCGCGACGAAGGAGGTGGCGAGTTGGGTGGAGGACGACCCCGATATCGTCATCTGGGCCTTCGCCGACGTCGAGGTTCGCTCCGGCTTGGCCCGCCTCGCGCGGGAGGGTCGGCTCTCGTGGAAGGACCTCCAGGAGATCGGACAGGACGTGGACAGGCTCATGCAGCGAGTCCACGTCATCCAGATGATGGAGGCGGTCAAGGTCCGCGCGAAGCGGCTACTCAATGTCCACTCGCTGCGAGCGGGCGACGCGCTCCAACTCGGCGCAGCGCTCGCAGCGTGCTCCGACGACCCCACGAACTTCGAGTTCCTGACGCTCGATCAGCGGCTCGGGGACGCGGCGCGACGCGAGGGGTTCACGGTTCGGCCGTAAACGCCGCGCGCGTCACCCGCGCCCCAGCTCGCCCAGCTCCTGCTCGAAGCCGCCCGACAGGATCGGGAACCGGCACCACGTCTTCGGGTCGAGGTTCTCGTCGTCGAGGTGGAACGCCGGCGCGAAGCGTTCGCGCTTCCACTGGTTGCGCGCGAACAGCGTGAAGAAGCGCTTCACCCAGCCCTCGAGCGTCGCGCGCGGCACGTCTTGCCGATCGCGCACGAGGCGCTCGAGCACCTCGGCCGGCGACAGCTTGTCGCGGATCGCGAGGCGCTCGATCGCGTCGAGCACCGGGAACGGCATCAGGTCCTCTTCCGAGACCTGCTTCGCGCTCGACGGGCGCAGTTCGGGCGAGCTCCTCTGCGCCGTGACGGCCGCGAGCTCCGGGATCGAGCCCAGTCCGTCGGGCCCGGACTCTTGCAGCCATTCGAGCCACGTCCGCAGGTACGCCTTGTCGATGCCCGCGATCGGCGCGAGGCCGCCGCACGTGTCGCCGTCCATCGTCGCGTAGCCGACCGCGGCTTCGCTGCGGTTCGACGTCGTCAGGAGCAGCTTGCCCTCGAGGTTCGCGAGCATCCACGCGCCTGGTCCGCGCACGCGGGCCTGGATGTTCTGCAGCGCGAGGTCGTCCTTCTCCCACGACAACTCGCGGTGCAGCGCACCCTGCGCGAGGCCCAGGTACGCCTCGACGAGCGGCTGCAGCTCGAACTCGTGGTGCTTCGCGCCGAGTGCCTTCGCGAGGTTCTTCGCCGCGTCGCGCGTGAGCTGCGAACTGTTCGCCGTCGGCTGGTAGAGCGTCGTCAACAGGCGCCCGACGAGCTCGCGCGCGTCCTTCGCGTCGTCGAGCTTCGGCACGTACGCGAGCGCCTTCTGCACGCCGGCGAGTCCGAGCTCCTCCACCGCGCGGCGCACCGTCAACGCGACGAGCGACGCGACCGCCGCCGAATCGCAGCCGCCCGACAGGCTGACCACGAAGCCGTGCGAGCGCGACTTGCGCAGGTAGTCCCAGAGCCCGAGCGTCTCGGCGCGCAGGAACTCCTCCTCCTTCAAGCGCTCGCCGCGCTCCCAGGTCGCGACCTCGGAGGCGGGGAGCTTCGCGCTCGTCCCCGGCCACGCGCGGGCGACGCGCACGAGGCCCGAATCGTCGAAGGCCGGCCGAAAGCTCGCCGTGCGCGTCTGCTGCGTGCGCGTCGCGGCGATGTCGACCGTCGCGGCCGTCATCGTCCACGGTTGGAGCCCGAGCCGCGGCCCCTGCGCCACGAGCGCTCCCCCGCTCGCGATCAGCACGCCGCCGTCGTAGATCGCGCGGCCCGCCTCGTTGCCGAGCAGGTTCCCGTACACGTAGGTCGCGCCGAACGCGCGCGAGCCCTCGACGACGAAACGCCGGCGCACCGCGAGCTTGCCGAACGCGAAGTGGCTCGCCGACGGGTTGAGGATGATGTCGACGCCGCGCGCCGCGAGACGCGCTCCCGGCCGCGTCGCGACCCACGCGTCCTCGCAGATCTCGAAGCCGATGCGCACGCCGCCGACTTCGAAGTGGAGGTCGCCGATCGGCACCTCGACGCCGCACAGAGTCACCTTCGCCTCGACGCCTTCGGGCCACGGCTTGAACCAGCGCGGCTCGTAGTGGAGCCCGTCGCCGGCGAGATGCTGCTTCGCGACGAGCCCGATCGGCTTCCCATCCGCGACGAGCACCGCGCAGTCGAACAGCGCGTGGTGGTAGAGCACGGGGAGCCCGAGCGCGACGACGAGGCCCTGCGTGTGCGGCAGCACGCTCGCGAGCACGCGCTCCGACCGCTCGACGACGTGCGTGCCGTGGAAAGCGTCCTCGCAGCCGTAGCCCGGGATGCACAGCTCGGGCAGGCAGAGGAGGTCGATCCCGCGCTCCTTCGCCGCGCGGACCGCCGCGAGGATGCGCTCCTCGTTCCCCTTCCAATCGAGCGGCGTCTGGTTCAACGCCGCGGCGGCGACGCGCAGGCTGGTCATCGTGGGTGGCTCCGATCGCTCGGACGGGGTGCGCTGGCTGACATCGAGCCCTCGGGAACCAGCCCTTGTCACACGCCCCCCCGGACCGGTCAAGGGCAGGCGTCGCGCCCCGCCCGCCGCCGCGCGGAAACGCGGGCTGCGTCCCGTTCGCGAGCCGGCGCGCCCCAGACTCGGCGGAGCGAAAAGAGCTGGAACGGGCGGGCTCCCACGGCGCGCGAGGTCGGCCTAGAGACCGCCCATTCCGGCGGGCGGCTCGATCCCCTCTCCTCCCGACTGCAACCCCCGAGTCGACTACCGGAGCGAGGCTCCAGAGCCTCCACTGCCCGCGGCCCGCCGTCCTCGTGACGAACGGGCCGCGGGTTTTTCGTTCCGACACGCGGACCGAGGGAGCGCGCGTCCAGCACTGGAAGAGCTTTCCGACGTGGACCCGTTCGCGCGCGCGGAACGCCGATCGACTCCAGAAGCCGACAACCGGATCCGATGGAGCCCCTGACGTTCGCTCGTCACCCGCGAGCAACACCCCCGTGTCCCTCAGCACGCTGATCCACCATCGCATCGATTGGGCGCTCTTCATCGCGCTCGCGTGGGGTCTCTTCTTCCTCGCGCGCCAGGTGCTTGGGCGCCTCGGGTGTCACCGCAAGCTCGGGACGTTCCATGCCTCCGTGATCGGCGCTGCCTGCGCATGCGCGTTCCTCGTCACCGATTGGATCGGCGGGCGGGAACGCGAACGGATGCAGGCCGCGGTGAGCAACCTCGCGCCCGCGTACGCACGCGAGCTGCAGGAGCTCGGCCACGGGCGCCTCCCGATCGACGCATCGCCGGAGAGCCCGCTCTACCGCTCCATCGTCGAAGCGGAGCAGCGATGGCGCGCGCGCAACCCCGCGATCACGAAGGTGTTCACTTTCCGCTTCGACTCCGGCGGGAACGTCGTCTACATCGTCGATGCTCCGTGCGATCGGAACGTGGACGGGCGACTGGTGGGCGAGCACGAACTCGCGCACGCGATCGGCTCGGGCTGCGTCTCCGCGGGCATGGAGATGCTGCGCGCCCTCTGCGGCGTGTCGACGTTCCAGGCGCGCGCGTTCGACGACGAATGGGGCACGTGGGTCCGCGCGTTCGAACCGATCCGCGACGAGACGGGACGCGTCGAAGCCGGCGTCGCGGTCGAATTCGACGCGCGGGAATGGGTCGCGGGCGAGGCCGCGATGCGCCTCGGCGTGCTCGGGACCTTGCTCGTCGCGCTCCTCGTGCATCTCGCCGCGACGACGGCCACGCTGCTCATGCGCGCCGAGGTCGATCGGCGCAGGGAGATCGAATCCGAGCTGCGCCGCGGCGAGGAGCGCCTGCGCGCGATCCTCGACCACGATCCGGACTTCGTCGGACTCGTCGGTCCCGACGGGAACCTGCTCGAAGTGAACCCGGCGGGCGTGCGCATGGTGGGCGCCGCATCGAAGGAGCAGTTGCTCGGTCATTCACTGGAAGCCGCGCTCACGCCCGTGCAGCCCGAGCGCCTGCGTTCGCTCCATCGCCCTGCGCGCGGCGCGGCGCCTGCGTCCGTCGAGTACCAGATCAAGAGCCGCGCGGGCGAACCGCGCTGGGTTCAGAGCCACGCCGTCGCACTCGGACCGCGCTTCGGGCTCACCAGCACGTTCCTCGTCGTGACGCGCGACATCCACGACGAGAAGGTGGCGCGCGAGCAGGCGGAGCGACTGCAGAAGGAACTGGTCGACGCCTCGCGCGCCGCCGGCATGGCGGAGATCGCGACCGGCGTGCTCCACAACATCGGCAACGTGATCAACACGGCGAACATCGCCTGTTCGTCGGCGCAGGCGCAGCTCGGCGAGCTCAGCGTCGACAGCCTGCGGATGCTCGCGAACATCCTGAGCGAGCAGGAGGACGACCTGCCGCGCTTCTTCGCCGAGGACGCGCGCGCGAAACGCGTGACGCCGCTGCTCCTCGAGCTCACGCACGCGCTGGAAGGCCAGCGCGACGACCTGCGCCGCGAACTGGAGACGCTCACGCGCGCGCTCGACCACGTGAAGGGCGTGATCCACTCGCAGCAGACGCTGGCGCGCTCGTCGACCGTGTACGAGCTCGTCGACCCGCGCGAAATCGTCGAAGAGGCGCTGAACATGAACGCGGAGGCGATCCACCGGCACGGGCTCCGGATCGAGCGGGAGTACGCGCAGACGATCCCGCTCCAGCTCGACCGGCACAAGCTCCTCCTGGTGCTCATCAACCTGATCACGAACGCGAAGGAAGCGGTGAAGGACTGTCCGCCCGAGCGCCGGCGCCTCCGCATGGTGCTCGCGACCCAGCGCGCGGGCGGCCGGCTCCAGGTCGTGTTCGAGGTGCGCGACACGGGCGTCGGCATCGAGACAGCGCACCTCACGCGAATCTTCTCGCACGGGTTCAGCACGCGACCCGGCGGACACGGGTTCGGCTTGCACAGCTCCGTCCTCGCCGCGCGCGAGATGGGCGGCGACCTCACCGCGCACAGCGACGGCCCCGGCCGCGGTGCGACGTTCCGGTTGCGCGTGCCCGCGCAGGCCCGGACCGACATGGTGGCCGCATGAGCACGTCCTCCGTGCCCTGGCGCGTGCTCGTCGTCGACGACAACCCGGACATCCACCGCGACATCGAGAAGTGCCTCGCTGCGCCGGTGCGGTCGGGTTCGCTGCAGGCCCTCGAGCAGGAGTTGTTCGGCGCGCAGTCCTCACCGCCTCGGCAGCCCGCGTACGAATTCGTGCACGCCGAGCAGGGCGAACAGGGCGTGGATGCGTGCAGCGAAGCGGTCGCGAAGGGCGCGCGCTTCTCGGCGGCCATCGTCGACATGCGCATGCCGCCGGGCATCGACGGTCTCGAGACGATCGAGCGGCTGTGGCGGGTCGACCCCGGCCTCCAGGTCGTGCTCTGCACCGCCTTCTCGGATCATTCGTGGAAGCAGATCACCGCGCGGCTGGGGCGCCGCGACAACCTGCTCGTCTTGCGCAAGCCGTTCGAGCAGATCGAGGTGCAGCAGATGATGCTCGCGCTGTGCGAGAAGCGCCGCATCGAGACCGAGGCGCGGGCGCGCATGGCTGAGCTCGAGTGCTTCGTCCGCGAACGAACGCGGGCGAACCACGCGCCGAGGCCGGCGGAGGCGGCGCGGCTCGACGCCCTCGACGAGCTCGTCGATCGGCGCACCGTGGAGCTCCGCAACGTCGCGCTGCGCGACCGCGTGACGCGGCTTCCCAACCGCGCGCACTTCGCCGAAGCGGTCAACACGGCCCTGCGCCGATCGGAGCGCGACGCGGCGCATCGGTTCGCCGTCCTGTACCTCGTCTGCGACCGTTATTCGGTCGTGTGCGAGAGCCTCGGCGCCGCGTGCGGCGAGGAGCTCCTCCTGGAGGTCGCGCGACGCCTGTCCGACGCCTGCGCATCCGACCCGCGCGTTCTCGACGCGTGCGCGTCCGTTCTGCCGGCGCGACTCGGCGGCGGAGAGTTCGTCATCCTCCTCGCGGGCGGCGTCACGACGGAGGGTGCGGTGGGCGCGGCCCAGCGCATCGCGTCGCTCCTGGAAGCGCCCGCGCGCATTCACGGCCATGACCTGCGCCCGACCGCGTGCATCGGCATCGCGACCAGCGCGCGCTCGCACGCGCGGGCCGAGGACGTGCTCCGTGACGCGGGCGCGGCGATGCACCGGGCGAAGTCGTCGGGCCGCGAGCGCGTGCTCGTCTTCGTCGACGACACGCGCGCTGGAGCTGCCCGTCTGCCCGCGCTCGAAGTCGACCTACGCGCGGCGATCGACGCGGAAGCTCTCGACGTGCACTACCAGCCGATCGTCGATCTCGTCACGGGCGAGATCGTCGCGTTCGAGGCGCTCTCGCGCTGGAAGCACCCGGTGCTCGGGCCGATTCCGCCCGCGGAGTACATCCCACTCGCGGAGAAGACGGGCCTCGTCGTGCCGCTGGGCGAGCAGGTCCTGCGCGCGAGCCTCGCTCGACTCGCCCGGTGGTCGCGCGAGCTCCCGACCGGCCGCGTTCCTTCGCTGAGCGTGAACGTGTCGCCGGTGCAGCTCGCGGAGCCCGGCTTCGCCGATCGCCTGCACGCCGTCGTCCGCGAGAGCGGCGTCGACCCGTCGAAGGTGGACCTGGAGATCGCGGAGCGCGCTGCGACGGAGGGTGCGGGCCAGACGCTGAAGGTGATCGAGCGTTGCCGCGCGCTCGGTATCGGCGTCCACATGGACGAGTTCGGCGTCGGGCGCGCGTCGCTCGCGCACCTCCAACACTACCCGCTCACCGGACTCAAGCTCGACCGCTCGTTCACGGGCGGCGGACGCGCGGATCCACGCTGCATGGCGATGGTGCAGGCGATCCTCACGATCGCGCGCAACATGCGCATTCCGGCCATCGCGAAGGGTGTGGAGACCGTGGAGGACGTCGCGTGGCTGCAGACGCTCGGCTGCGAACGCGGCCAGGGCTTTTTCTTCGCGACCGCGGTGGCGGCGGACGAGGCGTTCGAGATGCTGCGCCAGGCGAGCACGTGGGCGCTGTTCGACGGCGTGCGTCCGCTCCTGGACGCTCGCGCGCCGCGCGCGGAGCCGCCGGACGCGTGAAGCACGCCGCGGAGCGCTTCAGCGCGTGTACCCGATGCCGCGCAGCTTCTCGATCGTCTCGTTCGAGAGCCGCGCGCGATCCTCGTCGCGATAGCAGCGCCGCTTCGCGAGCTCGGCGGTGTAGCGCTCGAGCGCCGCGGTGAGGCGCGCCGTCTCGGCATCGTCCTTCAGCGGGTGGAGCTCCTCTGGATCCGCGGCGAGGTCGAAGAGCTGCGTCTCGGCCTTCAGCCCGAGCGCGCCGGCGCGGCTCGCTCCGTATTCGAGGATCGGTACGAGGTCGACGCGTTCGAGGCGCTGATCGTCCTGCACGTCCTCGTCGAGCTTCCACCGCGTCGAGGGCGTCCACGCGACCTCGATCGGGCCGATGCGGAGCTTCCCGTGCCCGCGATCGCCCTCGAACGCGCCGATCGGACCGCGCACCTGCATCACCGGCGTTCGATCGGCGGGGTAGAGCTTGATGCGCTTCGCGTGCAGCTCGTCGCCCGCGAATTGGCCCACGACCTTCACGAAGGCGCCGTTCGCCAGGTTCGCGACCGAGGCGCCGGCCTTCGCTTCGCCGTAGAGCTCCGTGCTCGGCGTCGCACGCACGACGCGCCCGCACACGCGGAAGCTCTGCTCGTCGATTCTTTCGAAGGATCCCTGCAACTCGACGGGATCCGACGGCGGCTCCTCGCGCGGAGCGATCTGCAACGCCTGCGCCGTCCCGCCAACGGCGAGCGTGAACTCGGCCTCCCAGCGCGCGCCCTGCTTCAGCACGTTTTCGAGCGACTGGACGAGCGGTCGCTCCTCGACGATCGGCACGAAGCGCCGCACGAGCTTCTTCGAGCCGTCGCGCCACGACTGCGCGTAGTGGCTCGGATCGAGATGCTCGGCGAACAAGGGATGCGGCGCGCCCCCGCGGCTGCGATCGACGCCTTCGGGCATCGAGACGCCGCGCGCGGCCGTCGTCGGCGCGAGCCCCGCGGCCGCAACGAGCGTCGGGAAGAGGTCGACGAGTCCCGCGGGCTCCGTGACGCGCTGCGCCTTCTCGCCGGGGATGCGCAGGATCCACGGGACGCGCAGCAGGTTCTGGTGCAGGCCGTGACCGTGGCCGATCTTGCCGTGCTCGAGGAACTCCTCGCCGTGGTCGGCGACGATGCTCACGACCGACTGCGCGAGGAGGTTGCGCTTCTCGAGCTCGTCGAAGAAACGCGCGAGCTGGTCGTCCGTGTAGCGGATCGCGCCGTCGTAGAGCGCTTCGAGCCCCGCGCGCTCCTTCTCCGTGAGCACGCGCTGGCCGTGGTTCACCGCGTCGCGCACGCCGCGCCAGTCTTGCGAGCGGAAGGCCTCGATGTCGGTCCCCTCGGCGAAGCGCCGCGCGTAGGCGTCGGGCACGGCGTAGGGATAGTGCGCGTCGAGCAGGTGCACGTACACGAACAGAGGCCGGTTGGGGTCCTGCTCGTCGATCCACTCGAGCGCGCGGCTGCACAAGCGCTCCGCGTTCGCGTCGCCCTCCTCGTAACGATCGAAACCTTGCTCGATGCCGCTGCCGTCGTGGAGCTGCGCGTTGTGCAGGAACGCGGCGGTGCGATAGCCGCGCGACTCGAACTCCTCCGCGATCGTGCGCGCGCGGCGCGGGAGGAGGTCCGTGATCGTGCCGTCCGAGCCGTGCGAGCTCCCCTCGTACACGCCGTGCTGCGCGGGATGCAGTCCGGTCATGAACGAGGGCACCGACGGCTTCGTCCACGAGGCGCACGCGTTGGCGTCGTCGAACACGACCGCTTCGGCGGCGAGCGCGTCCATGCGCGGCGTCGTCGGGTGCTTCGTGTAGCCGTAGCAGCCGAAGCGGTCCGCGCGCACGGCATCGAGACACACGAGCACGACGTTCTTCGGTTTCGCCGCGGTCGAAGCGGACTCGCCGGCGGAGTTCGTCTGCGGCGAGCACGCGGTCGCGAGAAGGGTCGCTCCGATCGCCGCGAGAGTACGGACCGGGCGAACGCTGGATTGCATGGTGGTCTTCATTCGGCGGAACACCCCAACCCCGGGGCGCACGAAGCTAACCGATCGCTCGCGGCCGCGCTGCGCCTCGGACGAGGCGTTTCACGCCGCGGCGTGTCGTGCCCGGGGCCCGCGCTCGTCGGATAGAGTGCGCGAGGGATTGCACCGGCCGAGTCACGATCGGAACCTCGCGGAGGTCGCTTGCTTCGTTGCGCATCGTTCATCTCATACGTCACGCTCCGCGCGAGCTGCTCGTCCGCTCGTGCGAGCGTCGCGAGCTCGAACCGCGCGCGCCATCCCTCCGTCGTCGACGTGAAGGCGACGACGTCCTTCTCGAACGGATCCGCGCTCGTGCCGGCGGCGGCGAACAGGACGCATGGACTCCTCGTCTCCTGGTAACGCGAACCGCGGCCACGTCTACCGGCACCACGTGCGCGACGAGGAGCGCGGCGCGACCGTGCTGGCGCTCTACGTCGCGCGTTTCACGCACACCGACGAGAGCACGTGGCGCGCACGCATCGCCGAGGGCAGCGTGCGGTTGAACGGCCGCGTCGCCGAGGCCGAGTGGGTCGTGCGCGCGGGCGACGAGCTCGCGTTCCACCGCGCGCCGTGGGTCGAGCCCGACGCGCCGCGGGAGTTCGGCGTCGTGTTCGAGGACGAGCACGTGCTGGCCATCGACAAGCCGTCGGGACTGCAGGTGCTCCCCGCCGGACCGTTCACCGACGCGACGCTGTTGACGCTCGTGCGCGAGAGCGCCCCGGACCGCGCCGACGCCTCGCCGATCCATCGACTGGGGCGCGGGACCTCGGGAGTCGTGCTCTTCGGCAAGACGTTCCTCGCGCGCGCGGCGCTCGCGAAGCAGTTCCGCGACTTCCATCCGCGCAAGACCTACCTCGCCGTCACGGACGCGCCTCGAACGAGCGACTTCACGCTCCCACGGAGCGCGCTCCAGCCGATCGGAACCGTCCCCCACGGCCCGATGCGCCTCTGGGTCGCGTGCGCGGGCGGAAAACCGTCGAAGACGCGCCTTCGCATCGTCGCGCGCGACCGCGCGGGGCGCCTCCTCGTCGCGGCCCAACCGATCACGGGCCGCGCGGACCAGATCCGCATCCATCTCGCGGCCTGCGGCGTGCCGATCGCGGGCGACCTGCTCTTCGGCGTCGGCGGCGTCGCGAAGAGCGACGTCACGCCGGGCCGCGGCGGTTACCGGCTGCACGCGACGGCGCTCGCGTTCACGCACCCGGCGAGCGGCCGAAGCGTGAAACTGCGCTGTTTGCCGCGCTGGAGCGAGCTCGCGGACTTCGTGCGCGCCCCGGCCGCGCGCTCTCTACGCTGTGCGCCATGAGCAACGGCTTCCGCTTCCGCGTCCACGACGAGCGCCTCGCCATCGCGCGTCTCGATCGCGACGCCGCCGTCCCCGATTGGGCCCGCGGCCGCTTCGTGAACGTCGCGCGCACGCCCGACGAGCTCTCGATCGTCTGCGCGCAGGCCTACGTGCCCGCGAACACGAAGCAGGAGCGCGACAAGGTGGCGCTCGGCATCGAGGGCGTCATCCCGATGACGACCATCGGCATCCTCGCGTCCCTGTGCCGCGCGCTCGCCGACGCGGAGGTGCCCGTGTTCGCGCTTTCGACCTACGACACGGACTGGCTGCTCGTCTCCGCCGACCGCTTCACCGCGGCGAAGCGCGCGCTCGAGAGCGCGGGGCACGTCGTCCTCGGTCCGCTGCCCGCGTCATGATCGAAGACGCGGCCGGCGAGCGCGAGCTCGCCGGCCGCGCGTCGTGCCCCGCATCCATGGTCGGAGCGCGACGATTCAGGGTCCCGCGATGTTCGTGGCGGCGTCGCCGCGGAGCGCCCCGTCGGAGTCGATCCACGAGTCGAGCACGATGCCCGTCGCGGGATCGGTGAGTTGACGGATCAAGCGCGCTCCGAGCGGCCCCGCGAGGCCGAGGTCCGTGGCGCCGTCGCGCAACGCCGGTCCGACCAGGGGATCGAGCCACGCATGGTTGTTCGATCCGTTCGCGACGCCGTTCGCTTCCACGATGCGGTCGAGGTCGTACACGACGCGCGCGAGGTCGAAGATCGCCGACGGCTGCACGAAGACGAAGTTCAACGGGTCGCTGTAGCAGCCGCGCCGTCGCGTGCCCGTGTCGAGCGGGTTCACCGGACAACCGTTCTCGTCGAACAGGAAGAGCCCCGTGCCGAGCCCCGCCGCCATGTGCGGCCACATCGGCGAGTTCATGGCGTTGCCGGTGTTGCGTCCGAAGTGCTGCTTCAGGAGGTCGAAGTCGAGCGCGGCGTAGTTGCGGCTCGCCATCGCGGCGCGGAACGCGTCGTACTGCGGCCCGAACTGCACGAGACCGGCGTCGGTCAGGTGGCAGGTCGCGCAGTAGCGCGGGCCTTCCTTCGTCGGCGACACCTTCCCGCGGATCGAGTGCGCCATGAACGCGTTGTGGCTGAGCGATCCGAAGCCCGCGACCGAGTTCGACCCCGCGGCGTTGCGGTCGCTGAAGGTGAACACGCGCGAGAGCGCGTCGTTCTCGTCCTTCCACCGGTAGAACACCTTCGTGTTCGCGCTGAACTGCGTCACCTTGCCGCGCGGACCGACGCCGAGCGTGAAGAACAGCGGCGACTGGTAGGTGAAGTCCGCCGTGCGCTGCTTGTAGACGATGCGCTCGCCGGTCGTGTTGCTGAAGTTGTTGCCCGTGTCGTACTCGCCGCCCAAGTGGCAACCCATGCAGGTGTTCGTCCACGATCCATGGCACGCGACGCACTCCATGCCGTCGCCGTGCGCGAAGCCGGCGTCGTTGCCGCCCGTTTGCACGGGTCCGAGCCCGTTGCTCGCGTCGCCGTCGACGCGGCCCATCGAGTAGGAAGCCTTCGCGCTGTAGATCGGCTGGCCCGTCGTCGGATGCGTCTTGCCGTTGTTCGCGACCGTGTCGCGCGTCTGCGGCAGGTAGTGCACCGCTCCCGTGAGCTTGCTGCGCAGCCAGTAGTTCCCGCTCGCGTCCTTGTAGACGTGGTCGAGCACGTGGTCGTGCCCGTCGATCGCGAGCGTGCGCGTGGATCCGTCCCAGCCGGTCCCCGTCCGCGTCGGCGCGTAGGCGTCGACGGTTCCGTGGCAGCTCTCGCAGCGGAACGCGACGCGCTGCTCCATGTGCGAGAGGATCGGGCGATCGCCCGAGTTCACGTCGCCTCCGTGCAGGTCGTAGCTGCCGTGGCAGTCGACGCATCCGAGCCCGGCCTCGTAGTGGACGTCCGGCGGCGTGTCGTCGCGTCCATCGCCGTCGTAGTCCTCCTCGAGGATGTACTGGTTCGCGTTGCGGCCGTTGAACGTGTTGTTGCCGACCGCCGGGTCGAAGAGCCGCGTGTCGGCGTGCGTCGTCTCGAACGACACCGGGTTCGCGGGATACTGCTCGTGGCGCACGAGGTCCGCGTTCTGGTCGAGGCGGATGCCCCAATACTGCATCACGGTGCGGTTCGAGCCCTGGTGGCAGCCCGCGCACGTCGCGTCGTCGATGCCCTGCACCTGCACACCGCCCGCGAGCGTGCGCGCGACGCCGCGGATCTGGTGCGAGCGCGGATGCGGCCGCTCGGGCTCGTCGATAGCGTCGGGATTCAAAGGCTCGTTCTTGTTCACGTTCGGGTCGGTGCTCCCGCTCTTGCCGCCGAGGCTGTACGGCATGTGGCACGCCGAGCAGCCCGACGAGCGGAAGTCGCCGGCCCGGTTGTTCTGACCGGCGCTCCCGAGGTGGCAGTCGCCGCACGTGAACTGCACCTGCTCCTGGAAGAGCTTTGCCAGCGGCGAGCCCGTGATCACGGAGCCGTCCGGGTTCACGTCGTCGTCGAGCGCCGCGGCGTGGAACTCGGGGTTCTGGAACACGTGGCCAGGGAGATGCACGCCGAAGGCGGCCCAGACCTGCGCTTCGATGAGCTCGACCACGGCCCCGACCGGCGCGACGCCCGGTACGAACGAGCTGCTCTGCACCGCGCGGAACGACGTGTCACCCGCGGTGTCGACGTCTCGCCCCTGGTTCGCCGGAACCGCGTTGGCCTGCCCGGTCGTGTAGAAGGCGCCCGAGTAGATCCCCGTCTCCGTCGCGAGCAGGCTGTTGTTCACGCACTCGGAGTGATCGACGTGGCACGCGCCGCATCCTTGGCCCGCCTTCGTCACGCGCAAGTCGCCCGGGTTCACGAAACGCAGGTAGTCGAGCGCCGTGTACGAACGCCCGCCGACCGTGTAGTTCGGGAACTTGTCCATGCCCGTGAGCGTGAGCCGGTTGAAGTACGCCTTCGCGTTCGTCGCCTGGAACGCTTCGTCGCCGATCTCGGGCGGCGGCGGAACGTGGCTCGACGCGAGGTCGGTCCCGTTGGGATCGCCGCCGTGACACTGCGTGCACTGCAGCGACGCCGCGCCCGCGAACGGGTGCGGGTTCTCGATGCCGGGGCCGGAGTAGTTCTCCTCCAACGCGCCGTTGTGGCACAGCATGCACGACGACACGGCCTGCGCCTGCAGCGAGCCCGTCTCGCCGCTGCAGCCCGCCAAGACCAACACCACCGACGCGCCCATGGGCGCGAGCATCCAAGTCCGCTTCATCCCTCCTCCATTCCGCGCGGATCGAAACGCGGCGTGCTCCTCACGCGACGCGCCGACGTCGAGCGCGCGTCTCCCCCGCTCGCCCGCGTGCTCGTTCCTGCCAGATGGAACGAACGCAATCCCCGCCTCGGGTCTTTCGGTCGCGGGACTCTCGGATCTTGAAGACGAGTCACCCTCCTTGGTGAACTCGGGCGGCCCTTCGTCCCCCACCTCCCGCATGAGTACCGCGATGCATCGCACGCTTTCCCTCGGCCTCGTGCTCGCACTGGCTGCCTGCTCGAACCCGCGCACGAGCGCACGTTCCATCCGCATCGAGGAGCTCCCGAGGCGCGGAGCGGACGCGAGCAGCATCCTCCGCGGCCGCGTCCTCGGCTTCGACCCGCGCGAGCACCGCGTCGCCGGCTACGTCCACGTCGAGGGCGCGGGATGGTGGAGCAAGCCCGTCGATGGTGATCCCGCCGCCCCGATCGCGCCGGATGGGAGCTTCTCGATGCGGGTCGTCGACGGTGGACTCGACGAATACGCATCGATCCACGCCGTCGCGGTGGTTCCGATCGAGTCGACGCCGCCGCTCGCCCGCGGCACCGCACGCATCCCTGCGGAGCTCGCGAGCCTCGCCATGGACGCGAAGACGAGTTTTCGCCGGACCCTGCGCTTTTCGGGCCGCACGTGGGGCGTGAAGGAAGCGCCCCGGCCCGTGGGACCGGGCGGCAATCGATTCTCGTCCGACGAGCGCGACGTCTACGTCGACGAGCGCGGACGCCTGCACCTTTCGGTGCGCCGCCGCGGCGACGTCTGGTGCGCGAGCGAGGTCGTGCTCCTCGAGCGCGTCGGTTTCGGCACGTACTCCATCCAGACCGACAGCCGTTTGGACGTGCTCGATCCGCGGCTCACCTTCGGCGCGTTCCTCTGGGACTCCTACGGCGACGACACGTCGGACAACCCGCACCGCGAAATCGACTTCGAGGACACACGCTGGGGCGACGCGACGAAAACGACGAGCTCGCAGTTCGTCGTGCAGCCTTTTCCCGCGCCGGAGCACCTCCAGCGCTATGGGCTCCCCGATCTCACCAGCGACGCGCGCGTGACGCGCGTCTTCGAGTGGAGCCCCGATCACGTCCGTTTCACCGCCGCGCGCGGCCATCACTCGGTGCGCTCGATCCCGGCAGCGCTGGTGTTCGCGTCGTACGAGTACGCGCGCGCCGCCGAACGCCCCGTGCCGACCGCGGGTCGCGAGCAGTTCCGCATCAACCTGTGGATGAACAGCACGGAGCTCGGCGGGGCCTCCCCGCCCGCGCCGCCCGCCGCGGAGGTCGAGGTCGTCGTGACCGCGTTCGAGTTCGTGCCCGCGGCGCGTTGAGCACGACTCAGTTGCCGATTTCGGCCTGCTGCCACGTCCGCGGCAGGTGACAGCGGTCGCAGCGGTCGATCCAGCCGAAGCCGACGTGGTTGGGGTTCGTCGCGCGCGCGAGGTCGCTCTGGTGGCACGTGACGCACTCGGTGTCCGTCGGCTGGAAGTGGCCGACTTCGGCGCCGGCGTGGCAGCGGTTGCAGCTCGTCACCGCGTGCACGCCGACGAGTGGGAAGCGCGTCCTGCGGTGGAGCTCCACCTGTCCCCGCGGCTGCCAGCTCGTCTCCTGGTGGCAACGTTCGCAACTCGTGCCGAGCTCGCCGCGGTGGAGGTCCTCGTGGCAACCGACGCAACCGCGCGCCGTGAACGTCGCGACGGGCCCGCGGTCGTTGTGACAGCGAATGCAGGTGGCGCTCGCGTGCGCGCCGCGCAACTCGACGCCCGTCTCGGCCGCGTGATCGAACGTGAAGTCCTCGCGCAGGTCCTGCCAGCCCTCTCCTTCGTGGCACGTGGAGCAGTCGGCCGGGAACGTCTCGTGCGGGAGCACGGGGCCGAAACCGGCTTGCCACAGGCGCGTGCGCGCGACGTCGACGCCCTGGACCGCGCACGCGACCGCGAGCAACCCGCACGCGACGATGAGCGACGCCCAGCGCGCGATGCGCGGCCTCGAGTTCGCCGACACGCGCAGGTCCGCGGGGTTTCGGGGCGCCGGTGAGCGCGACGCGTGATCTCGGCCGTCCATCAGAAGCTCCTCTGCAGGTAGAACCCGGCCGTGTAGCCCGTTTCGTCGTCGAAGACCTGGCCCTCGACGTGCGCGGAGCAACTCCAGCCGCTCGCCGTGCTCCAGTCCCAGCTCGCGCGCAGCCGGTGCTGCGGGAGCTCGTTGTTCGCGCTGCCGAAACCCTCGAACAGGTGGCGCGCGAATTCGTAGTCCAGGTGCCAGCCCGACGCGCCGCGCGTGCGCCCGATCGAACAGCGCCCGCCGACCGAGGACGTGAAGCGGCCCTTGTCGGCGAAGCCCGCGAGCTCGAGCCCGCCGCCCTCGACGAGGACGTCGTCGAACACGAACCCGAGCTCGCCGTCCGCGCCATCGTCGTCCTCGTCGATCCAGGCGCCGAGGTCGACGTTCGCGCGCCACGTTCGCGCGAGCGGCTTCGTTCCGCGCAGCGCGACGCGCTCGACGTGGTCGTTCGCGAGCTGCGCGTCGGTGACGGGCAGGAACTCGTCGCGCTCGATCTCGGGGAACGCGCGGTGCACGTACGCCAGGTTCAACGCCGTTCCGTCGCTCCACCGACGCCCCGTGTCGACGATCGCCTGCGTCACCTCGATCCCCGCGCCCTTCGCCGCGTCCGTCGCGCCGTACAGGTCGATCCAAACGGTGCCGCGCAGCGTCCATGCGTCGCGCGGGACGAGTTCGAGCTTCGCCACGACGAGATCGCGGTCCGCGGCCAGGTCGTGGAACGTCTTCTGGAAGCCCGCCGTCGCCGTGCACGTCTCGCTCTCGTCGGCGACCCAACGGCCGAAGATCGCCATCTGGACGTCGTCGAGCGTGCTCTGTTCCGCGTCCGGCTCCGGTAGGAAACCGAAGCTCGCGCCGAACGCGCTCCCGCCCGCGAGCCGCCGACTCCACTCGACCCCATCGAGCACGCCGAACTCGGGGACCGCGTGCTGGAGGAAGCGTCCCGCCTCGACGCGCGTGGCGTCGAAACGCGTCCCGCCCCAGGTGTACGACAGCCGATCGAGCCTGAGACGCGTGCCTTCGTCGTCGTCGGCATCGGGCACTTCGATGCGCCTCCAATTCGCCTCGCCGTCGACGTGGAGCACGCCGCCGTCGCCGAACGGGTTCTCGTACGTCGCGCCGGCGCCGGCGCGAAGGAACAGGTCGGAGCGCGGGCCCTCGCTCGAACCGAGCACGTCCCCGATCGCGTACCACCGGCCCGTGATGCGCGCCGCGCGCTCGTTCGGTCGCACGGCGCGCACGCGCGCGAGGAGCGGCTCGCCCTGGGTCCACTCCTCGTCACGATTGCGCCAAGGGAGCGCCGGAACGGGCGCCGGTTGCGCGGCCGGAGCTTCGGAACGCGCGAAGCGCGACGACGGCACGCGGGCCTCGCCCTTCGTCCCGGCGGCGAGCACGGCCGACGGATCGTCGAGCAACACGACGGCGGTGCGCTCCTGGAGTTCGCTGACGACGCCTTCGAACGCGCGTCCGTCGCGCGCGCGGAACGTGACGCGGTCCTGGAGCGCGAGCCCGTCCGACGAACCTCGGTCGACGAGCGCGATGCGCGGCCGCGAAGACGTGACGCGCAGTTCGACGAGCTCGAGGCCCTGCTCCAGCGGAGCCTGGTCTTCGACCGGCGGCGCTTGCGCCGCCGGCGCCGACTGCGGCGCGGCGAGCACGGCCGTCAGCACGAACGGATTCCACGCGCGCCGCATCGATCCTCCTCTTCCATCCCCTGCTACTCGAGCACGCCACGGCGTCCGACCGTCGTCGCGCTCGTCCCCGCGACCGGTGATCGACCGATGCGCGCATCGGTCTTGACGCGTGGTCGAGATCCTTCGACGAGCGCGAGCGCTTCGTCGCCGCGTTTCGACGACGGTGCGCACGCGGTTCGAGCTCCGCGCTCCTCGCTCCCGCACGCGCGGCGTCAGCGGTCACGTCGCCGCGGGCGGCGTAGCAGGACGTCCTCGGTCGCACCGTGGCAGTCCGCGCACTCGGTCGGCAGCGGCTTGTAGCGCACGACCTCGTCGCCGTTCGCGACTGCGTACGGTTTGTGGCACGCGCCGCAGTCGAGTGCTTGGTGCTGCGCGCCGAGCGCGAAGCGCGCGTCGCGGTCGTGATCGAAGCGCGAGAACGACTCCACGGCGCTGGTGTGGCAGCGCGCGCAGTCCGTGCGGTCCGCGACCGCGAACTGTCCTTCGTGCACGTCGACGTGGCAGTCGGAGCACGCCGTTCCGCGCGCAGGACCCCACGTCCGACCGACCGCATCCGCGCGCGCGTACTGCGCGTGGCAGCCGGAACAGTTCGCTTCCGCGTGCTCGCCGAGCAGCGGGTAGCCCGTCCAGCGCCCGTGGTCGAAGTCCTCCGCGAGCGCGCGGAAGGAGCTCGCGACGTGGCAGCGCGCGCAGTCGGATCGGCCCGCGACCTCGCGCGGGAGCTTCGGATCGTCGAAGCGGCCCGCATGGACGTCCGCATGGCACGTGACGCACCCGCGCATCGCGCCGAAGTGCTCCTCGACGCGCCCGAACGCGCGCTTCGTCTCGTCCGGTTCCTTCCGCGGCACGTGGCAGAGCGCGCAGTCGCCCTGCGCATGCGCTCCGTCGATCGCGAACCCGGTCCAGCGCCCGTGATCGAAGCGCGACTCGGGCACGTGGTCGAACGCGTCGGCGGCGTGACAGCGCGCGCAGTCGCCGTTCTTCACCTCGGGCAGCGGCGCCGAGCGCGCGTCGAAGAAGCCCGCGTGCGCGTCCGCGTGGCAGTCGGAACAGTTGGAGCCCGTCCCGTGGAACGTGCGCGGCGCGTCCTCCGACGGCCGCTCGTGGCAGTCCTCGCACTTCGCCTCCATGTGCTTCCCGTCGAGGACCAGCGCCGTCCGCGTGTGCATCTCGGTCGTGAACGTGTGCGGCTCGAAACGCAGACGGTCGTGGCAGGCCGTGCACTCGCTGCCCGCGAACGCACCCGTGGCGAACTGGCCCGCGTGCACGTCCGCATGGCACACGCTGCACTGCTCCGCTCCGCGGCCCGGGTAGCGCGCGGTGAACTCGGCGAACGCGGGAGCATGACAATCGCCGCACTTCGCCGCGTCGTGCGGCGGAAGGAGCGGATAGCCCGTGAGCGCGTGCTGCACCGCGGTGACGACGAGGTCGGGCTCGCGAAAGGTCGTGTGTTCTGCGGCATGGCAGACGACGCAGCCGCGTTGTTCGTCGGAGCCCGCCAGTTCCGCGGCCCCCTTGCTGAACTCCTTCGTGTGCGGCGACGCATGGCACTCGACGCAGGTGCGCACGGTGCGAGACGACGAGCGCGCGCCCAGCGCTTCGAGCGAATGCGACGTGTCCACCGCATGACACGCGCGGCAGTCGACGTCGCCGTGACCGCCGACGAGCGGCAGACGCTGCTCGTGACCTTCGGAGTGGAGCTCTTTCCAGCCGGACTGTCCGTGGCAACTCGCGCACGCCACGGCGTCCAGCTTCCCCTCGTGCACGTCCGCGTGGCACGTCGCGCAGTTCGAGTCGAGCCCGCCGTAGCGCAGGCCGTCCTCGGGCAGCACGAGCGCGTCGGCGTTCGCATGGCACTTCGCGCACGCGAGCTCGTCGTGCCTGCCGTCCATGAGCCAGCCGACGCGACGGTGATCGAACTCCTCGGGATCGGGCACGCCGGCGCGCGCGAAGCTCGCGCGGTTGACCATCGAGAAGGTCTCCCCGTGGTGCTCGGCGTGGCATACGGCGCAGCGCCGAGCGAGCTCGTCGTCGAACCGTCCGTGCAGGCCTTCGTGCGCGTCGATCTGCTCGTCGATGCGAGCGTGGCATTCGAGGCACGCTTCGGTCATCGACGTGAACCAGCCGCCGTGGCACGCCGAGCAGTTGCTCGCTCCAGCGAGGTCGTCGGCCCGCCCGTGCACGGCCGTCAGCGGCCCGGGCGACTTCTTCTCCATGTCCACGACGGCGACGAAGGACACCGCGACGAGCGAGAAGAACGCGATCCAGACGCTCGGGTGGCGCAGGTTCAAGGGAGGCCTCCCGTGAACGACATCTCGCCGTAGACGAGGGCGTTGAACACGTGCACGACGACCAGCACGACGAGCAGCAACGCGACCCAGCGATGCGCGTACCGCCACGTGTTCACGAGGGCGCGCAAGTCCTCGTGATGCGCCGCCGCGAGTCCGACCCGCCAGGTCTCGCGCGCGACGGCCAGCGTGTCCTCGACCTGCCCTTGCGTGAGCCCCTGCGCGCGGCCCGCTCGCGCGAGCTCCGCGAACGTCCTCCGCATCGCGCGCCCACCCAGGACGAGCGCGGCGACGCGGTCGAGGAATCCACTTCTCCATCCGCCGCGGTCGATCGAACGCTCGATCTCCGCGCGGACGCGCTCCACGAACGCGCGCTGCCCGGGATCGAACTCGTCCCCGAGCTTCTCGAGCCGCAGCTTCAACTCGCCGAGCTCCAGCTCGCGTCCGTTCGCCGCGCGCGGCACCCACGCGTAGAAGTAGCGCCCGATCGCGCCCGACACGAAGAGCACGATCATCGCCCACAACGCGTGGCCGCCCACCGTGTCCCGCGGCGCCATGCCGCCGTGCAGCGTCGCGCACAAGAGGGCGAGCACACCCGTCGCGACGTGGCTCGTCGTCCACCCGCGCAGCGTCCCGAAGCGCAGCTTCCACCACTTCGCTCGACGCGCGATGTAGAGCAGGTTGACGACGACGAGCGCGGTCGAGGCGAGGCCGAGCGCGAGCCCCAGCCCGAGTCCCGGCCGCAACCACAGGTGTTTGTCGTTCTGCGGCCGCGCCTCCATCGGCAGCGCGTAGTAGTCCGCGTTCGCGAGCGCCCATGCGAGCGCCGCGAGCGACAGACCGAAGCCGATCAGGAGCGCGCGCGCGAGCCCGGTCCCCTGCTCCTCGATCGGCCGCGGTTTCGGCCTGAGCGCCGGATCGAAGGACACGCCCGCGCGCTCGAGCAGTGGGAACGGAGCGACGCCGCCCGCGAGCACGAACACGTCGTCGTTCGCGATGCGCTCGACGGCTCCGTCCACCTCGAGGTCGGCGCTCGCCGCTTGGATGCCGAGCACGCGGCTCGCGAGCAGCACGCGCACTCGCCCCGCGGCGACGGCCTCGCCCAGACGCCGCTCGTTGCGCGCGCGGACGCGGAAGAAGCTCTCGCGCCGGTAGGAGAGCGTCACCTCGTTCCCGGGCTGCTCCGCCAGGGCGAGCGCCGTCTCGACCGCGCTGTCGCCGCCGCCGACGACGAGCACGCGCCGACCTTGGTACGCCTGCGCGTCGATCAAGCCGTACGCGACCTTCTGGAGACGCTCGCCGGGGATGCCGAGCTCCACGGGCGTCCCGCGCCGGCCGATCGCGAGGCACACGTTGCGCGCGCGATGGACGTTCGACGCCGTGCGCACGGTGAACACGCCCGCGGCGTCGCGCTCGAGACCGAGGAGCCGTTCGCCGTGGCGGATCGCGAGCGCGTGCTCCTCCGCGATGCGCGTCCAGAGCTCGATGAGCTCCTCCTTCGTGTACGTCGCGCGCTCGAGGCGGCCGTGCAGCGGGAGCTCGACGGGCTGGGTGAGCACGAGCTTGCGCCGCGGGTACTTCGCGACGGTACCGCCGAGGCTCGCGTCCTGGTCGAGGATCACGGCGTCGAGGCCGCGTCGCCGCGCTTCGAGCGCGCACGCGAGGCCCGCGGGACCCGCGCCGACGATCACGAGGTCGTGCACGTCCTCCGCGGCCTCCGCATGCGCGGCGCTCCACGCCTCCGGAACGACCCCTCGGTCCGTTCGAGCAGCGAACGCCATCGCCGCGCTCGTCCGCGTCGGCACGATTCCGCGCGGCGCCGCGCGGCGCGCCACCGCCGCGGCGACGGCCGTCCCGTGCTCGATGGCGGTCTTGATCAGCGCGTGCGCCGTCACTTCGCCCGCGAGGAACACGCCGGGCGTCCCGACGGCCTCGAGCTCCGCGGTGAGTGCCGGCACGTCGCGGCGCTCCTCGAGATCCGTCAACGTCACCTGGATCGCGCCCACCGGACACTCGCGCTCGCACGCCGCGACCCCCGTGCACCGCGCGCCGTTCACGACGACGGCCTGGCCGTGCACGAGCGCGAGCACGCCTTCCTCCGGGCACGCGGTCACGCACTTCCCGCAACCGAGGCAGCGCGAGAGATCGATCACCGGGTGCTGGAGCTGCGCCTTCTCGCTGCCCGCGCGGACGGCGCGTTCACGATCGTCGACGTGCTCGCGCATGCGCGCGAGCTCGCGGCGACGAAGGAGCGCGGCGCACGCGGCCACGCCGAGCG
>JACRIO010000271.1 GCA_016220035.1 Planctomycetota bacterium
ACGCGAGGGCGCTCGCGAGGTCCGTGGGGAGCGCGCTCGCCTGCGCGACGTCGGGACGCACCGCGATCGGCGCGAACGCGAGGACGAAGAGGGCGATCACGGCGCGCGAGCGTAGTGCGCGCGCGGATCCGCCGCGAGCTCCGGATCCACGCGGCGCCTGGAGAAGCTTCGCGCGCGACCGTATCCTCCCGCGCGCATGTTCAAGAAGCTCCTGATCGCGAACCGCGGCGAGGTCGCCGTGCGCGTCGCGCGTGCGGCGCGCGAGCTCGGGATCCGCACGGTCGCCGTGTTCTCCGAAGCCGATCGCGGCGCGCGCTGGCTCGCGCACATGGACGAGGCGGTCGGCATCGGCGGCTCGGCGCCGCGCGAGAGCTACCTCCTCGCCGACCGCATCGTGCAGGCGGCGCTGTCGACGCACGCGAGCGCGATCCATCCGGGCTGGGGCTTCCTCGCCGAGAACGCGCGCTTCGCCGCGCTGTGCGAGCAACACGGCGTGACCTTCGTCGGCCCGTCGCCCGAGGTGATGCGCAAGATGGGCCTGAAGTCGCCCGCGAAGGCCGCGATGCGCGCCGCGGGCCTCCCGGTCATCCCGGGCTCGGACGGATTGCTCGCGAACGTCGACGAAGCGGTCGAGTGCGCTCGGAGGACCGGTTTCCCCGTGATCCTCAAAGCGGACGCAGGCGGCGGCGGGCGCGGCATGCGGTTGTGCCGCGATGAAGCCGAGGTGCGCGCCGCGTTTCCCGCCGCGAGCGCGGAGGCGCAGGCCGCGTTCGGCAACGGCGCGATGTACCTCGAGAAGTACCTCACGGGCGGCCGCCACATCGAGGTGCAGATCCTCGGCGACCGCTTCGGGATCGCAGTGCACCTCTTCGAGCGCGAGTGCTCGATCCAGCGCTCGCACCAGAAGCTGATCGAGGAAAGCCCGAGCCCCGCGCTCGACGCGAAGACGCGCAACGAGCTCGGCGCGATGGCCGCGCGCGCGGCGGCATCGATCGGCTACGCGGGCGCCGGCACGATCGAGTTCCTGCGCTCGGCCGAGGGCCCGATCTACTTCATGGAGATGAACACGCGCCTCCAGGTCGAACACCCGGTGACGGAGATGATCACGGGCATCGACATCGTGAAGGAGCAGCTCGCGATCGCCGCGAACCGCAAGCTGTCGCTCGCGCAGAGCACGATCACCACGCACGGTCACGCCATCGAGTGCCGCATCAACGCCGAGGACCCCGAGCAGAACTTCCGCCCCGCGCCGGGCCTGCTCTCCGCGTTCGAGTTCCCGCTCGACCGCGGCCCGGGAAGCGTGCGCGTCGACACGCACCTCGTCGCGGGGGACGAGATCCCGCCGTTCTACGACTCGCTGATCGCGAAGGTGATCGCGCACGGCGCGACGCGCGAGGAAGCGATCGAGACGATGGTGCGCACGCTCACCGCCGCAAAGGTCGCGGGTGTGCCGACGACCATCGCGCTCCACCTCGCCGTGCTCCGGAGCCACGAATTCCGCCGCGGCGAGTACGACACGCGGTCGATCCCAGGGTGGAAGCCGGCGGTCGCGGCGGCGCGCGCTTGAGCGCGTACCCACGCACGAGGATCGATCTCGCGTCACGTCGAGGGTCGGCTCGGACCCCATGCCGCGCTCCTCGCGAGCTCGCGCTTCTCCGCCGTCGGCGGGCGGTCGCTGCGACGAGATCGAATCAGTGCAGCTCGACCACGACACCGTCTTGCGCATCCGCCGCGCGCCCGACCCAGCGCTTCGACGCCTCGACGAAGCCCACCTCGAGCGTGATGGGCTCGCCTTCGGGAAGTTGCACGACGAAGCGGCCGTCCGCGCCCGTGTGCGCCTGATCGGTCGCGCCGCTCGCGCTCTGCGCGTCGACCCGCGCACCCGCGAGCGCTCGACCGCGCGCGTCGACGACGGTGCCCGCGAGCGTGCGATTGCGCCGCAGCACGAGCTCGGTCTCCCCGCCGTCCGGCGCGAGGTCGCGCGTTTCGCCCGACGCGAACGGCCGGTCCGCGCGCCCGTTCACGACGGTCGCGTGGTGCAGCACGCTCACGCGGTAGCGCGCGGGGGCGAGGCCCTCGAAGCGCACGCGTCCGTCGCCGCCGACGGGCGTGGAGCGGAGCTCGAGCCGCTCGTCGCCGCGAAAGAGCAGCGCCCACGCGCCGACGATCGGCGCGCCGTCGGGATCGACGACGCGCACGCCGAGGGCACCACCCGCCGCGAGCGCGAGCTCGACGTCCTCGATCCGCGCGCCTGCTTCGATTTCGATCTCGCGCTCGGCGACGACGCCGGTCGATGCGGTGCGCGCCCACACTCGATGGCGCCCCGGCGCGAGCCCCGCGACGCGGAACGTGCCGTCGGCACGCGTCGTCGTGCGCTGCGTGCGCAGCGGTTCGAGGTCGAGCGCGCCGTCCTCCGCGCGCGCGCTCGCGCCGATGCTGATCGCGACGGTCGTGGCCGCGGCTTCTTCGCGCGCTCCCGAAACACCGTCGACGCGGCGGACGAAGACCTCCGCACCCGCGATCGGTCGTCCGTCGAACGCGCGCACGCCGCCGACGATACGGGCCTCGGGCGTGAGCGCGAGCTCCACGCCGGAACGCACCGCGGCCGCACAGACGATGCGCTCCACGCTCGCGCATCCGTTCGCGCGCGCGACGAGCGCGTAGTCGAGATCCGTCCGCGCGTCCGGAATCGTGAAGGCACCCGTCGCGTCCGTGCACGCCGCGCGCGCGTCCCACTCCGTGCGGAACGCCGAGCGCCGGCGCGACCATGCGAGCACCCACGCGCTCGCGACGCCGGCGCCGCGCTCGTCGACGACGCGGCCCTCGATCACCGCGCCGCGGGCGAGCTCGAACCGGAGTTCCGCTTCGTTCGCGTTCGAGCCGTCGTTCGCATGCTGTATCACCGACGCGAAGCCCGGTGCGCGCGCGCAGAGGTCGTACGCGCCGCCGCCTTCGGGTTCGCGCAGCGTGAAGCACCCGTCGGGCCCCGAGCGAGCGCCCTCGCGGCCGTCGTCGACGAGCGCGATCACCGCACCGGCGATCGGCGCGCCGTCCGCCTTGCGCACGACGATCCCGGCGCGCACGACGCCGAGTCCGAGCTCGAGGCGCCGCTCGATGCGCTCACCGGCGCGCGCGCGGACCTCGACGTTCGCGTCGCTCGGACCGACCCCCGAGCGCGCGGAAACGGTCCACGCGCCGGACGGGAGTGCCTCCGTGCTCCACGCGCCGTCGCCATCCGTCACGCCGGCGGCGAGCGGCGTCGAGCGACCCGCGCCGTGCACCACGACTTGCGCGCGCGCGCACGGCGCGCCCTGGCGATCGTGGACGTGGACGACGAGCGTCGCGGCGTGTTCGAGGCGCACGTCGAGCACCTCGTCCGCGACGACGCCGTCGATGCGTTCCAACGCGAAGCCCGGAGCGTGCGTCGTGAGCGTGAAGAGCGGACCGGCCTCCGTGGCGAGGCTCCATTCCCCGCGCACGTCGCTCGTCGCGTGTCCGTCCACGCGCTCCTCGACCGCGACGATCCCGCGTGGGAGCTCGAGCCCGCCTGCGTCGGATCGAACGAGCTCGAGCTTCGCGCCCACGATCGGCGCGTTGGTCGCATCGAGCACGCGTCCGCGCACGACGTGGACTCTCGCGGCGGGGCTGCGCGACGAACCCCCGGCGCCCCACTCGCCCGCGTCGAGTGCGTTGCGGGCGCGCTCCGTGCCGTTCGATCCGAGCGCAGCGGCGGGCGTCGTGCTCGCGCTCGACGGACTCCACGACGCGCGCGTCGCGAGAATCACGACGAGGACGAGCCCCGCCGCCGCGACGAACGCGAGCCGCGGCCCTGCGCGCGCTGCGATGCGCCTGACGACGCTCGTCTCGAGGCCGTCCCCATCGGCGAGGAGCGCAAGCACGCGTAGCATCCGATCGCGGTCGCCGCCGTGCTCGGCGCGCAGCCGTTCGCGCAGGCGTGCGTGCGCGCGCTCGAGCCGCGAGTTCACGGTGCGTACCGGAACGTCCATGCGACGCGCGATCGCGCGCGGTGGGAGCTCGTCGAACCAGCGCAGGATCACCGTCGTGCGGAACGGCTCGTCGAGCGCCTCGACCGCGAGGACGACCTGCTTGTGCATGGCGAGCCGCGCGAGGCCGTCGAGCACGGAGGGCTCCGCCTCCGGTCGCGCGCTCGCTTGCTCACGTTCCGCACGCCGCGCGCCCGACCGACGCCGCTCCGCGAGCACGTTGCGCAAGACACGCGCGAGCCACGGGCGCCGCGTTCCGTGTCCGTCCCGCTCGGTCGCGCGCGGCCCGTTCCGCCAGGCACGCACGAGCGTCTCTTGCGTGAGTTCCTCGGCCTCGTCGGCATCGCGAACGAGTGCGCGCGCGAGGCCGCGCACCCAGCCGGCGTGGGACAGGAGCAGGTCGGAGTCGTTGGAGGCTTGCATGCGGAGGAAGATGCCGGGCAGGGCGAATCTACCCCCGAGAGTCCGCGGGTTTCTGCGATCGCGTCGTGATCCGCGCCGGTCGTACGACGATGGCCCCGGGTACGGTCTCCCGGCGCGTAGCGCAGACCGCGGAGCGCTGGACGAGCTCCGCTCGCGCGTGGACAATCCCGCGCCCCGTGGTCGGCGCCCAGTTTTCCCGCAGGTCTTCCACGCGCAAACGATTGCACTCCCTCCGCACGCATCGCGCTCGCTGCGCCGCACCGTTCCGGAACGCGTTGTCTTGGTGTTGCTCGGGCGTGCTGCGCTCCCTATTGCTGCTCGTGCTCGCACTACTCGCACCGGGTTGTCTCGCTCCACCGGCGGTCGTCGCCAACATCCGTCCGATCCCGAAGGAACCGCTCGCGTCGTTCCCGCCGGACACGCGCGCGATCACGATCCCGATCGAGGGCGGCGCCGAATTGCACGGACTGTTCGTGCCCTCCGATCCGGGCGCGCCCGTCGTCCTCCACCTGCTCGAGGCCGGTGCGAGCGCGGCGGATCTTCCCGGCCACCAGCTCCTCGTGGAGGAGCTCGCCGACCTCGGCTACGCCTCGCTGCTCGTCGATTACGAAGGCGTCGGGCTTTCGCCGGGAGAACGCGACGTCGACCACCTCGAACGCGATGCGCGCGCTGCCTGGAGCGCGGCCGTGCAGCTCGCGGGCGACTCCGAACGTGTCGTGCTGCGCGGCACGTCGATCGGAACGCTCGCGGTCGGAACGCTGCTGCACGAGGGCGCGCACCCGATGGCCGTCGTGCTCGTGGCGCCCGTGCGCGCGGACACGGTCGTCCCGCGAGCCGCGGCGGTGCTCTACTCGTTCGTCGCGAGCTGGTTCGCCGAGCTCGCGTTCCGACGCGTCGCGCCGGTCGATCTCACCGCGGAGCTCGCGCGTGTGCGCGCGCCGCTCTTGGTCGCTGGCTCGCACGCGGACGAATTCGTCGGCGCGGAGCACGTGGCGCGTTTCGAGCGCTCGGTGCGCGCCGCGGGCGGGAGGTGGTTCGAGTCCAAGGGGACGACGCACATCCTGCTCGCCGCGCAGAGCCTCCGCTCGCTCGCGGAGGAGCGCGAACTCCTCCGTTCGCTCCACGCGCCGACCGTCGAGCCGCGGCGCACGGAACTCCTCGCGAGCTTGTCTGACGAGCTCCACGCCCGACTACCCGAGGGATCAGGCGAGCGCGCACGCTTCGAGGAGTTGTCACGTCGCGTGCGACCCGGCCATCCCGCGCTCGATGTCGCCGCCGTGCTCTGCTCGCGCGACGCAACGGAGGCGGCCCGGCGGAGGCGGTACCTCCTCGGCTCGAAGCACGACGGAAACCTGGATGCGCTCAGCGCCCTCCTCGATCTCGAGGATCGCGCGGGCCCGATCTCGTTCGCGAAGCTCGAGGAGCTGCTCGTCAGTTTCTCTCCGATCCAGTCCACTCTCGGGAGCGACCTGCCGTTCGACGTCGACCAGCTCCTCGCCGCCGCGTGCATGGAGAAGCTCCATTTCGAATTCCACGTCCTCCAGGCGGACAAGACGCTCGATCTCGAATTCACGTTGCCGATGAAGGCGTTCGAGGGTGCGTGCGCCGAACCCGGAATGAGCCCGCCTACGGTCCGTCGACGTGCCTTCCGCCTCCTGTGCAAGGTGCTCGCGATCCCCGAACGCCCCCTCGCAAGCAGCGACACGACCTTCGAAGTCTTCCAGCACGGCCGCTGGATCGAGAAGCACTACCCCTCCGCGATGCTCGACACTCCCGCGACGCGGAACTGAACCACGAAGCACGCGCGCACTAGACGTTGCTCCCGCGCGCCCGGACAATCCCGCGCCCCATGGCCCGCGTCCCGCTCTCCCCCATCGGTTCCCCGCGCGATGCGTTCCTCGACCGCGCAACCTACGAGAAGAACCAGGCGCAGCTCGCCGAGCGCGAGGGCGAGCTCGCGAAGCGCCGCGCGAAGGTCGCGGAGGGTTGGGGGGCGAGCTACGTCGCGCGCGTGCACGAAAAGAAGAAGCTCACGGCGCGTGAGCGGCTCGAGCGCCTGCGTGATCCCGGCTCGCGCGTCTTCGAGGTCGGCACGTTCGTCAACCACGGACGGTTGTTCGGCAAGCTCGAGAGCCCGGCCGCGGGCGTGATCACGGCCTTCGCGCTCGTCGAAGGCCGCTGGACGATGGTGATCGCGAACGACAACACCGTCGCGTCGGGTTCGTGGTGGCCGCGCACGCCCGAGAAGATCGAGCGCGCGCAGGAGATGGCGAAGCGCCTCGCGATCCCCGTGATCTACCTCGTCGATTGCTCGGGCCTCTACCTGCCCGAGCAGGCGCAGAGCTTCCCCGGCGCGACCGGCGCGGGGCACATCTTCAAGAAGAACAGCGAGCTCTCCGCCGCCGGGGTGCCGCAGATCGCGGGCGTGTTCGGCGACTGCATCGCGGGCGGCGGCTACATGCCGATCATCAGCGATCGCGTGTACATGACCGAGGGCGCGTACATGGTCATCGCGGGCGCCGCGCTGATCAAAGGCGCGAAGTCGCAGCACCTCTCGAGCCTCGACATCGGCGGGCCCGAGGTGCACGTCGCGCAGTCGCGCTGCGCCGACGTGCGCGTGCCCGACGACGAGACCGCGATCACGCTGATCCGCGGCGAGATCGCGAAGCTCCCGAGCTCCGGCGCGGCGTTCTGGCGGCACGGCGCCGATCCCGCGCTGCCGTTCCAGCCCGCGCACGAGCTCGCGGGGCTGCTCCCCGCCGATCACCGCATGACCTACGCGGTCGAGGAAGTGCTCGCGCGCCTCGTCGACCATTCACTCTTCTGGGAACTGCTCCCCGACCGCGGTCGCGAGATGGTCACGGGCATCGCGCGCGTCGACGGGCTCTACCTCGGCTTCGTCGCGAACCGCCAGGGCGTGATGGACGACCCCGAGCATCGCGGCGACAAGAAACCGCTCGGCATTCTCTACAAGGAAGGCATCGCGAAGGTCGCCGCGTTCAGCCGCGCGTGCAACGACGACGGCATCCCGATCGTGTGGCTGCAGGACGTGTCCGGCTTCGACATCGGCGTCGAGGCGGAGCGGCTCGGGCTGCTCGGCTACGGATCGAGCCTGATCTACGCGAACTCGACCAACACGGTGCCGATGCTCACGGTGCTGCTGCGGAAGGCGAGCGGAGCGGGCTACTACGCGCTCGCCGGATTGCCGTACGAGCCCGTCGTGCAGCTCTCGACGACGATCGCGCGCCTCGCGGTCATGGAAGGCCGCACGCTCGCGATCGCCGCGTACAACACGAAGCTCGACGACGACTTCCAGATCGCGACGCAGGATCCGGCGGAGCGGCAGAAGATCGAGCAAGGCATGCGCGACACGGAAGCGCGCATCGAGAGCGACATGGACCCGTACAAGTCCGCCGCGCAGATGGACACGGACGAGATCGTGGCGCTCGGCGAGCTGCGCGGCTGGTTGGAGCTCTTCGCGCAGGCCGCGTACCAGTCGAACGCACGCCGCACGAAGAACCCGCGCATCTGGTCCCTGCACGACCTCGCGGCTTTGACGGAGCCGAGGGGGTGAGGCACCATCCTCGACTCAACGTGACCGACAGCTTCCTTCGTCAGTTTGACAGCAAACCCCTTTCGAGGCACTCGCAGAGATGGCCAAGTCCAAGCAGCTTGAGTCCTGCCCCATCGAACCGCAGATCAGGCACAGACACAAGGACAGGTATGGTCGGCGCGTGCTTGTTTGCACGGGAACCGCCGTCATGGTCGATACCGCGGTCAAAGACCCCGACTGCGGCGAGTACAACGAGTCAAATAGTCGGGGAGTGGCGATCTACACTCCAGCCTACATCCTGGAGGCGGGACCGGAGAAGTTGGGGCTGAGGATCAGTGCCACGCTTTCGAGTCCCGGGAGCGTTGGTGAGGCGTTCGCGATCTACCAAATCGACATCAATCCGATGGAAGATCAGACGCAGTTCGCGATCTGGGCCACCAAGATCGGCGGGGACGGATCCAAGCTTCGGTGGCTCTGCAGTTACACGATCACCGGAAGTCCGGCCGCTCCGGCAGCGATAGTCAAGGCGAGTGGCAAGCAACCCCCCAAGGCGGCCCAAGGAAGCCAAGGCGCGAAAGCCAAGCCGAGCGGCAAGCAACGCCGCAAAGGTCGCCGCAAGAGCACCGGATGAACGACGCACTCCCGTTCCTGATTCGTCGCGACGGAGCTCGCTCGCAGCTCCTCTCGCCCGGCGTCGGCCTCTTCACCGAGGCGCGCGCTGCGGGTCACGTCCTCGTCGCGGGCGAGAGCGCAGGTGCGTTGCTCGTGCTCGGTCGAACGGCGCGCCTCGTCGTGCCCGAGGGCGTGCAGGGGCGCGTCGCGAACGCTCCGCGCGAGCGCGTGCACGCGCCGGTCGGGTACGGGGACGTGCTCTACGAGCTCGAGCCGCTCTCGGCGAGCGATGCGGCGGGTTCGGCGACTTCGCGCGACGCTTCGACGAGCTCCGGCGCGCTCGTCCTGCGTTCGCCGCAGAGCGGCCGCTTCTACCACCGGCCCGCGCCGGGCGAGGCCGCGTTCGCGAGCGCGGGCTCCGTCGTCGCGGACGGACAACCCGTCGGCTTGATCGAGGTCATGAAGACCTTCACGCACGTCGTCTACCGCGCGAACGCGTCGCTGCCGCAGCAGGCCAAGGTCGCGCGCTACGTCGCGGCTGACGGCGGCGAGGTGCGCGCGGGCGACGCGTTGATCGAGTTCGAGCGCTGACCATGGCGATCGTGGCGCTCGGCATGGACCTCGCGCAGATCGCGCGCTTCGAAGCGGCGTATGCGCGGCACGGCGAGCGCTTGCTCGAGCGCGTCTTCACCGACGGCGAGCGCGCGTACTGCGACAAGCGCAAGTCGCGCATGACGAACTACACGGGCCGCTTCGCCGTGAAGGAAGCGGTGATGAAGGTGCTCGGGACCGGCTGGGCCCAAGGCGTCGCGTGGCGCGACATCGAGGTCGTGCGTCACTCCGGCGAAGCGCCGACCGTCGCGCTCCATGGCGTCGCCGCGCGCATCGCCGCGACGAAGGGCATCGCGCGGATCCACGTCACGATCACGCACGACGCGGGCATCGCCGCGGCCGTCGCCGTCGGCGAGAGTTGAAACCGGTGCCAGTCCACTTTCTCAACCCTTCGTCGGCGTTCGGCCGCGCGCGGCCAC
>JACRIO010000269.1 GCA_016220035.1 Planctomycetota bacterium
CTCGCGCTGGTCGAGCTCGCCCCCGCGCCGCGCGACGCGCCTGCGGGCACCTCGATCGACCTCCCCACGCGCGTCGCGGCCGAGCTCGGTCGCGCGCGCGCCCGCGTCGACGGCCGCGTCGTCGTCGCGCTCCGGAGCGACGAGCGCGACCTCGGGCAACTGTCGCTCGCGCTCGCGCTCCAAGCGCCCGGCCACGTCGCGCGCGTGCAGACGATCGAGCTCGACCCGGCCGCCACGGGCCGCGTGGACCTCGGCTGGCTCTTCCTCGACGCGGAACCGAGCCCGGGCGCGCTCGTCACCGGCACCCTGCGCGACGCGCGCGGCGCGCTCGTCGCCGGTGCCCTGCTCCTGCTCGGCGCGGACCCGCTCTACCCGCTCGCCGACGCGCGCGCGGTCGGACGCACGGGCCCGTCGGGCGAGCTCGCGCTCGACGCGCTCGTCGCCGCGTCCGACCGCAGCACGACGCAGTACCTCTTCGCGCTCGCGCCCGCGGGCCTCGCCTGGGCACCGTTGCGCGTCGGCGCGAGTACGCGCGCGCTCGACGTCGGGCCGATGCAGCTCGCGCCGACCGTGCGCGTGACCGCCAACGTCGTCGACGGCTCGGGCCGGCGCGTCGGCGGCGCGCGCGTCGAGGCGCGTGCGCGTTTCCATCCTCTCGCCGGGCTCTTCGACGCGCGTGAACCGGGCTTCGCGCCCGACGAACGCGTGCTCGCGCGCTTCACGGCGCGCACGAACGGCTTCGGCGACGCCGTGTTCGACGCCCTCCCGGCGCCGTTCGCGTCGGGCATCTACGAGTTCGCGTGCGACGCGCCTGGCATCGGCACGGGCACGGCGCTGCTCGAGGAGCTCGACCCGGACGCGGTCGTCGTCGTGCTCCTGCGCCTGTGACGCGCTTCAGTCCACGCGCATCATCTTCGCGAGCTCGGCGAGGTGCGTTTCCTCCGAGGCGATCTGCGTGCGCGCGTACTCCTCGAGGAGCACGCTCCGGTCCTTCACGAGCTCGAGCAGCTCCCGGTAGCACACGAGCGCGTCGCTCTCGTGCTCGTGGGATTCCTCGAGGATCTGCTCGATCGTGTGGCGGTGCGTTTCGAGCAGTGGGCCGATGTCGAGCGACGGATGGCCGCCGAGCCCGGTGATGTGCTCGCCCGCGAACTGCGCGTGCAGGAGCGACTCGTTCGCCTGCCCGCGCAGCCACGCGATCAGCGGCAGACGGTGGTGGCCGAACACCATGAAGGAGTAGTGCATGTAGCGAACGGTGCCCGCGAGCTCGAGCTCGAGGATCGCGTTCAGCGTCGCGAGCACCCTCGGCGTGTCGATCGACCAGTCGCGCTTCGGATGCGCGGCGGGCGCGCGACGGGTTCCCTTGGGCTTCTTCATCGGTGCGCGGACGATAGCAAGCTCACCGCTCGAACCCGCAGTCCTTCCAGCGCTGGTTCCAATCCCACAGGCCGTAGCCGACCTCCTCGGCGAGCGGAAAACCCGCGAGGCGCGCGAGCAGCGCGATCTGGCCGCGGTGGTGCGACTCGTGCGCGATCGCGTAGGCGAGGAAGCCCACGACGTCGGGGCGGAAGTCCTTCACGCGGCCGCCGGTCGCGACGGAGCGCCGCAGGAGCTGGTCCATCGCTTTCGCGCTCTTGGCGAGCGCGCGCTGCGCCTGCTTCAGCGTCACTTTCGCGCGATCGATCTTCGCCGGCGGTTCGAGCTCCTTCGCGGCGACGACGAGCCACATGCGTCGCACGTTGTGCACGTGCGCGACGATCGCGGCGATCGTGCGGCCCTTCTCGCCCGGCGGAGCGGCGCGCCACGCCCGCGGCTCGAGGTGCTCGAGCAGGAACTGGTTGAGCCGCTCGTTCGTCGCGAAGGCCTCGACCACCGCTTGACCGAGGTCGACGGGCGGCCGCGCTTTCGCGCGCGGGAGCGCGGCGGGCTCGGGGGTCTCCGCGGCGGGGGTGGAGGGCGGGGACGATGGCTTCTTCGCGGGCATGGTGGGACTCCTTCGAACCGCAGAGGATCCCGCGCGCGCGCGTGCATCGCAAGGCGCGTGTCTCTACGCTCCGCGATCGTGATCGCGCTCGCGTGCACCGTCCGCGGCTGCGGCGCGGAGCTCGCTCCGAGCGCCGCGGGCCTCGCGTGTCCGCGCGGCCACGCGTTCGATCGCGCGCGGAGCGGCTACGTGAACCTCCTCCAGCCGCACGACCGCCGCTCGCTCGACGCGGGGGATTCGAGGGAAGCCGTGAGCGCGCGTCGGCGGCTCTTCGCGAGCGGTTTGTACGCGCCGTGGATCGAGGAGCTCGGCCGCGCGCTCGCGGACGCCGGCGTCGAGCGCGGCGCGCGGACGCTCGACGTCGGCTGCGGCGAGGGCTCCATCCTGGCAGCGCTCGCCGAGCGCTTCGAACTCGACGCCGCGGGCCTCGATCGCTCGGTCCACGCGGTCGAGGCCGCCGCGCGCGCCCATCCTTCGATCGCGTGGATCGTCGCGAACGGCGACCGACGCCTGCCGGTGCGCGACGGCGCGCTCGACCTCGTGCTCAGCATCACCGCGCGCCGCTCGCCGAACGAGTTCGCGCGCGTCCTGCGGCCGGGCGGACGACTGCTCCTCGCCGTGCCCGGCGCGGACGACCTCGCGGAGCTGCGCGCGGCGGCGATGGGGAGCGCGACCGACCTCGCGATCCACGATCCGTTCGCGGAGTTCGACACCGAGTTCGAGCGGAGCGAAGCGCGCGTCTTCACGCACCGGGTCGAAGTGCTCGCGGAGCAACGCGCCGACCTGCTTATCGCGACCTACCGCGGCGCGCGCGGCCGCGAGGAGCGCGTGCTCGCGGAGGGCGGCGCGCGGACGGTCACGCTCTCCTGGCGCGTCGCTGTGCTCGTGCGTTCGCGCCGCGCCTGACCGCGCGCGTCAGAGCGACCACGCGACCGCGACGCCGTTCGTGTAGTTGTACGTCGCCGGCGTGCAGAAGCTCGTCGAAGCATTGCGGTACCAGCTCTGGTAGAAGCGCGTCTGGCCCGGCAGCACGCCGCCGCGCACCGAGATGCGCGGGTCGGTCCCCACGGGGAAGCTGCTCGTGCCGCCCGAGCTGAACTTCGTGCCGAGGCGCACGATGGCGCCCGACACGCAGCGGAGCCCGTCGCCGAGCGTCGTGCCGAAGCCGAGTGAGTCCTCCATATCGCCCTGGAAATAGAGCGCGGATCCGGTGGAGGGCAGGTGCGAGCTCGTGAGCACGAGCGTGTCGCTCGCGACGCTCGGCGTGCCGCTCGCGCGCAACCAGCCCGAGAGGCCGAGCGAGTTCAGGCATCCGCCTTCCTCGCCGGACGTCGCGTAGTTGAGGCACGGACACGAGGCCCCCGAGCCGTCGCCGAAGCAGAAGTTCCAGGTCGCGGGCCGCTCGAGGCGCGCGACCCATCCGCGGTTCACGCCCGCGGGGTCGTAGCCGCTGCCGCAGATCACGAGCCCGTCCGCGGAGATGCCCGTCGCGTCGAGCAGCGTCCAGCCCGCGAGCGCGGACGCGAGCCCGTACTCGTGCGCGAGCACGAACTGCAGCGAGCGTCCGCCGTGTGTCGGATCCCAGATCACCGCGGCGAAGCCGATCGAGGTCCCGACGGCGATCTGGCCGTCCGCCGTGCACGCGCGCGGCGTGGTCCCCGTCCCGATCGGCGCCGTCATGCCCGTCGCGGCCGTCCACTTGAACGCGACGGGCGAGCCGCCGTCGCTCTCGCCCCAGATCACGCTCCCGTCGTAGGAGCACGTATAGGCCTTGCTCGAGAAGCCGCCGCCCGGGAGATCGCCGAGGCCGACCAGCGTGCCCGCTACGATCGAGAGGTTGCGGTAGAACGCCTCGTAGCCGCTCGCGCCGTGGCTGTAGCCGACGACGATGTGCCCGTCGCCCGCGATGTCCGTCGCGTAGCTCTCGAAGAACCCGCCCGCGAGATCGCCGAGGCCGACCGGCGGCGTCGCGCCGTTCCAAATGCACGCCTCGTAGCCGCTCGCGCCCACGCTGAAGCCGACCGCGCGCACGCCGTCGTCGGAGAGCGCCGCTGCCTCGCTGAAATCGAAGAGCCCCGGGATCGAGCCGAGGTCGAGCATGTCCTTCTGTGCGTGCTCGCCGGAGGCGACGCTCCCGCGCCCCGCGAAGTGCATGCCCGTCGCGTCGAGCGCGTTCCCGTGGCTCGAGAACGGCCCGCCGACGAGGTCGCCGTGACCGAGCGTTCCGCCCGCGACGGTCCAGGTGATGCATTGGAGCCCGGAGCCGCCGTCCGACGTGCCGACCACCGTCGAGCCGTCCGCGGACACGCCGCGCAGCTCGACGTAATCCGTTCCGCCCGGGAGGTCGGGCACCACGTAGAAGGCCGATTGCGCGGCGGCGGTCGCGGAGAGGACGAACAGGCCGAAGAGGACGGACGACGGCTTCGAGGTGGCTTGCATGACGCGGCTCCTGATCCTGGACGACTTTGCGTCCGGACCGGGAAGAGGTGACCGCGCGGCGGCGGGATGGAGCTCTTTCCCTCGAAAACGCGCGAAAGCCGTCCACCGGGGACGGTCTTGGCGCGCTCACCAACCGACGACGGTCTCCAGGAAGTCGTACGCGAGCGGCCACGGCAGCGGCGACGCGCCGAGGTAGAGGAGGAAGGCGCTGTGCGTCTCGCCCAGCGCCGCGAGGTCCTGCGTGAGCTGCCACCCGAGCCAGCCGTCGTGCAGGTTGACGAGCGGCGGCGTGTTCACGGGCACCTTGTAGAAGGAGAGCGTCGGCACGGCGTGCGCGCCGGGCTGTTCGAGCCACCACAGGGCCGACGCACGCTCGCGGTCCTGCTGCGGCACGCCGACGAGCGTCGGCGACGCGAAGGGGTGCACCGTGATCCCCGCATCGACGAAGTTGCGCCAGTCGCTCTCGCAGCGGTCGTTCAGGAACGCGTTCAAGCGGCTCGACGCGCGCTCGACGGGGTCCGCGCTCGCCGGGTTCACGAGGTCGGGCCCGTAGGCGAGCAGACCCAACACGAAAGCGCCCGACGACGTGCCGTAGCCGACGATCGCGTTGGGATCGACGTTCCATGCCGCCGCGTTCGCGCGCAGGAGCTGCACGACGTAGCCCGCGTCGCGCGCCATGTCCGCGCCGAACACCGCCGACGGTTTCTGCCGGTAGCGCACGGCCGCGATCGCGTAGCCGCGGTCCTGGAGCTCGGGCCACGGCGCGTTCGCGAGCTGGATCGCTTCCGTGTTGAGCTCGTCGAACCCGCCGCCGTGCACGTAGACGATCACAGGCGCGGCGCTCTGCCCCGCGACGGAGGCGGGCGGCGCGTACCAGTCGAACACGTTGCGCGGCCCGAACGGCGCGTAGGGGACGTCCTGCGCGCTCGCGGGTCCGATCCACGGGACGTGGAGTCGGCGGCGCTCCAGCGTCCGCACCGGATGGGACACGCCTTGGCAGGCGGCGGGGACGGGGAGCAGGGGGTCGAGCGGGGACGTGGACAGCGTGGTCCACACGGCGAGCGCGAAGAGCGGCATGGCGGGACTCCGAGCGCCGGACACGTCCGGCGTGGGACATCCATCTCACGAAAAGCGATCTTCGTCCAGTCCCCGGCGCGCGCGGGCGTGGCCCGTGCCGCGCGCATCGCCTACGCTGTCCGCCCCTCCAGGAGATCCCCACGATGCTCATCGCGCTCTTCACGACGCTCCTCGCGTCGCTTCCCGTCCAAGGCACGCATCCCTTCTCGATCCACGACATGCTCGCGATGCAGCGCCTCGGCGATCCCGCGGTGTCGCCGGACGGCCAGTGGGTGCTCTTCACGCTGCGCACGACCGACGTCGAGGCCAACAAGGGCCGCTTCGACGTTTGGATGGCGAAGACCGATGGTTCGAGCGTGAAGCAGCTCACCACGCACGAGGCGAACGACACGAGCCCGCGCTGGGCGCCGGACGGCAAGTCGTTCTACTTCTCGTCGACGCGCGGCGGCGGAGCGCAGGTGTGGCGCATGGCGATCGACGCGGACTCCGACGCGAAGGCGGAGCAGGTGACGAAGCTCCCGCTCGACGTCGACAACTTCCTCGTGTTCCCCGACGGGAAGCGCCTGCTCCTCACGTTGGAGGTCTACGCGGACGTCATGGGCGACGGCGCGCTCGCGGAGACGGCGCGGCGCGACGCGGAGAAGGAGAAGACGAAGGTCAAGGCGAAGGTCTACGACAGTCTGCTCTTCCGCCACTGGGATGGATGGGAGGACGGGAAGCGCAGCCACGTCTTCGCGTGGGAGATCGGCGGCGGCGCGCCGCTCGATCTCATGCCGGGCATGGACGCGGACGCGCCCGTGAAGCCCTTCGGCGGCGCGGAGGAGCTCGCGATCTCGCCCGACGGCGGCGAAGTCGCGTTCGCGGCCTTCATGATGACGCGCGACGCCGCGTGGTCGACCGACGTCAACGTGTGGACCGTGCCGTCGAAGGGCGGCGTGCCGCCGCGCAACGTCACCGCCGACAACAAGGCGACCGACACGCAGCCCGCGTACTCGCCCGACGGAAAAACGCTCGCGTGGCTCGCGATGGCGCGACCCGGCTACGAATCCGACCGCCTGCGGATCGTGCTCCAGGACCGCGCGAGCGGTGCGAAGCGCGTGCTCGCGGAGGCTTGGGACCGCTCGGCGGGCGGCATCACGTGGTCGAAGGACGCGAAGACGATCTGGACGAGCTCCGACCACTACGGGAACAAGGCGCTGTTCGCGCTCGACGTCGCGAGCGGCAAAGTGAAGACGCTGGTCGAGAAGGGCTCGAACGACGCGCCGCGCGAGCTCGCGGAGGGGCGCGTGCTCTTCCTGCAGGACTCGCTCAGGTCGCCGGCCGAACTCTACTCCGTCGGCCCGGAGGGCGGCATGCCGAGGACGATCACCGCGCTGAACGCGCCGAAGATCAAGGCGGCGCGCATGGGCGATTACGAACCCTTCCAATTCCCGGGTTGGAACAAGGAGATGGTGTACGGCTTCGCGATGAAGCCCGCGGACTTCACGCCGGGCCGCAAGTACCCCGTCGCGTTCCTGATCCACGGCGGACCGCAGGGCAGCTTCGGCGACCACTTCCATTATCGGTGGAACCCACAGGCATACGCGGGCGCGGGCTTCGCGGTCGTGTTCATCGACTTCCACGGTTCGACGGGCTACGGCCAGGCGTTCACGGACGCGATCCGCGGCGATTGGGGCGGGAAACCGTACGAGGACCTGATGAAGGGCCTCGACTTCGCGCTCGGGAAATACGACTGGATGGACGGCACGCGCATGGCGGCGCTCGGCGCGTCGTACGGCGGCTACATGATCAATTGGCTGCACGGACAGACGAACCGATTCAAGGCGCTCGTGTGCCACGACGGCAACCTCGACGAGCGCATGGCGTATTTCGACACGGAGGAACTGTGGTTCCCCGAGTGGGAACACGGCGGCACGCCGTGGGAGAACCCGGCCGACTACGTGAAGCACAATCCGATCGACCACATCGCGAAGTGGACGACGCCGACGCTCGTGATCCACGGTGCGAACGACTTCCGCGTCGTCGACACGCAGGGGATGAGCACGTTCACCGCCCTGCAGCGCAAAGGCGTGCCGTCGAAGCTGCTTTGGTTCCCCGACGAGAACCATTGGGTGCTGAAGCCGCAGAACTCGATCCTGTGGCACGCGACGGTGCTCGAGTGGCTCGATCGATGGTGCCGGTCCGCGGCGGGTGAGACGATCCCGGCGTCGTCGGGGAGGTGATGGCCCGAGGCGGTCGTTCCTCCGTGGCTCCCACGGAGGAACAGTGCACGTAAGCGTCTGAATTGCAGGCCGGAAGACGCGGAAGGAAGTGCTTCGTGTAGGCTAGGCGTGGGAGATCCGCATGGGTAGCATCCGGAACGCCGCGCCACCTCCGACGGCGGCCCTTCCCGCAACCTCGAATCCCCGAGCCATTCGCATGTCTACCGGCACTCCCGCGAAACACGGCACTCTCGCGCACTCTCGCGCACTCTCGCGCACTCTCGCGCACTCTCGCGCACTCTCGCGCACTCTCGCGCACTCTCGCGCCGCTCGTATGGGCGATCCTACTGATCCTGCCACAGGCGAATGCCCAGCAGCCGCCTGCTCCGTTCACCGACCTGATCGCCTCGTATCCGTGGGGCCCGCAGGTCGCCATGGAAGTGACGCCTGACGAACGGCGCGCGTTCGTCGCGGCCGGGGCCGGAATCAGCGTGCTGGACGTCGAGACGATCCAGAACGGCGTGGTCCCTGCGATCCTCGATCGTGTCGAGATCCCCGACTGCGCTCCGGAGGCGATGGTCTACCACCAGCCCAAGCCCGACACGCACTACCTCTACGTCGCGGGCGGCACGCTCGGTCTGTGGCGCGTCCAGTTCTGCCCGGCGCTCTTCGGTGCGACGCCGCTGGCCTGCGAACCGACCTACTACACCTCCCCGAGCGCCACACGCGCGGTGCGGATGGCGATCGCGGACGAGAACTTCAAGCGCAAGCGCTGCGTCGACCTGTGCATCGTTCCCGACAACGTCGCGGCCGGTGCACCGCTGCTCTTCGCGCTGTTCGCCTCGCGCGCGGACAGCGGGATCGGAGCGAGCGAGCTGCACGCCTTCCTGCTCGACGCGAACGGCGGCTACGCTCCCTACGGCCCGAGCACACCGCTCGAGTTCACCGCGCCGGCCGAGAACCACCCCGCGGCTGCGGCTACCGCGATCACCGCGGACCCGGGCGACCCGAACTTCGTTTACGTTGCCCCCGGCAAGGGCGGGATCCTGCGCGTCGACATCTCGACCGCGGCCTTCCAGGCCACGAAGGTGAGCCGCCCCGAGTGCGCCCTGAGCTCTTGCCCCGACGGCGAAGCGATCCGCGACCTCGCGGTCGTGCGCACGGCGACGCAAGGCTCCTTCCTCTACGCGGCCGCGGAGTACGCGGGCCTGCTCGAGTACAGGATTCCCGCCGTCACGCTGCCAGCGCCCGATCCATCCCATCCGTCGATGTGGACGGCGCAGACCTTGACCGGCGTGAATCGCTACGCCGAGCGCGTGGCTGCGTGCACCTCGGGCGGCGACTACATCTACGTCGCCGTGGGCAGCCAGAGCGGTTCGGCCATCGAGAGCGACACGCCCGCACCGCACAGGAACCGCGGCCACTGGAATGGCCTGTGCATCGATTGGTTCCGACACGATTCCAATTCGCTCGGAGGCGTCGCCGGAGCGGATCAAGTCGTCCTCCTCGGACACGACGGCGCGAACCCCAGCCTGCCGGCCTACGTCGTCGACCAACATGCCCATGCCAAGTGGTGGGGCTCCTTGCTCCTGCGACGGAGGTCGCCGTCGAGCTATCGGCTCTACGAATGCACGAGCAACGGCGCCACCGTCGGTCGCCAGCTCGACATCACGGATGGAAACCACCCGCCGGGCATTGCGCAGGAGTCCTGGACCACCTCGGGAACCCATCTCGACTTTGCGGCGGCCGTGGGGGACGGCCTCGTTTCGCTGGTCAATCCCAACCTCGTGTTTTTCGGTCCCGACGGTCCGGCATCACCGGCGAACACCGAGGGCTTCGCGTTCGTGATCGAGCCGACTGCGGGTGGCGAGGACCTCAGGCCCGTGCTGGGGACGGATCGTCTGTGCGCGTCCGCGCCGTCTGCATCCGCACCCTGCGGGGAAGCTCCCAATCCCTACACGATCGGCCTGCTCCAGTCGGCGCAGTGGGTGGATCCCTTCGTACCGACGCGCGAGTGGTTCTTCAGCGGCGACGACCTGCTCGAGAAGTGGCAGTCGAGCTGCCAGGCGCCGGCCTCGGCTTGCGACAACCCCTGCGAGGTCTTGTGGAGGGGGGTGCCCACGGCCGGAGAAGAGACGCCCGCCAACTCGAGCCAGGGGTACCGAGTCGCCGCCATGAAGCTCGACGACGTCGACCGCGACAGCCTGCCGACGTGGATGAAGTGGTGGCAGATGGAAACCCCCTCGGACGTGCCTTCCGCGCGCGCGGACGCGATTCCGTACAACTCGGCCGCCGCGCTGCCCATGCTCGATGCGGTGGGTTTTCCGTTGCTCGTGGCAGGCGTGCGCAGCGGAAGCATGCACGGGATCAAGTTGTTCCGGCCGGCCGACATCCGACCGCGAGGACTCAACGACTTCTGCAACACGAATCAGGCCACGCCGGGAGTTGGCGAAGTCCTCTACCAGACCACTTCAGGGTATCCACCTCACTCCGAGCAGATCTCGCATCCCGAGTTCGAGCAGGCGCTACCGCAGGCCGATCGGTGCGTGCCGTGGGTCGAGTGTGCGGTACAAGGAATCGAACAGAAACCCAGGACTTGGTACAACTCACAATGTGATTTCTTCGAGCGGCTCGATCAGCAGGGGAATCCTCGTTGGGCGTGCGTGGTGACGGCCGGGTTCGTGGCGGCGAGTCCGAATGCGCCCGACCGCGCCATGCCTAGCGCACCTGCCAATGCCAATGGCCCGCAACCATCGACATGCTTGTGGGACGAAGACTACGGCCGGGCAATCATCGCGATCTACGATGTGCACGACGCGGCCACGAGCGTCGCTGGTAGCCCGATGCCGGCCCCCCAGCTGCTCCGCTACGGGCTCGGACCAGTTCTCTCCACGTACGGGCAGACCCACGCCTGGGCCGTGCGAACGAAGTACTACTCTGCGACTGGGAAGACCTACGCATTCGTCAGCGACGTGCTCGGCAAGCTGTTCGTCTATGACATCAGCAGCGGTCCGGGGGATCCCCTGTCGATGGCGACGATTCCCGATCCCGCTGTGGCCTACCGTGGCAACTACCCGGTTCTTGCTCCGGTGGCGACGATCTCCTTCCCTGCAGATGCCGGTGACGGGTTCGACATCAACCTGACCGACATCGAGATCGACGGCGACTTCGCCTATTGTGCGTTGGCGCGAGCTGGCCTGGGCGTGGTCGACATCTCCAATCCGCTCGAACCCCAGGTTCAGTTGATCCTAGACACGCCCGGATTGGCTTTGGGGCTTGCCGTCCGCTCCAAGCCCGGCGGTGAGAAGCAACTGGTCGTCGGCGACTCCGTGTGTGGCGTTCGTATCTACGGTCGGACAGGCACGGGGAACCCGTGACGAGGATCATTGCAATGAAGTTCGACTTCGCAGTCAGTTCACTGTTGCGCTCTTTCGCAAGCCTGATGCTGCTCGTGTCCTACCTCATGACGCCGAGTTCTGTTCACGCGCAATGCTTGAGCTGGAACGCCAACTTCCCAAATGTCTTCTCCGAGGACGCATGGGCGTTGTACAGCAGGCCGGTGTCGCCGACTGGACCGGAATTGTACGCCGGGACCTTCTACCCGTTTCAGGTTCGAATGTGGAACGGCACCGCGTGGTCGGATTTCGGAGTCGGACCCGGGGTAGACCCCGCAGATCACGTCTCGTATCTCATCCGTTTCAACGACGGTATGGGTGTTCAACTCTACGCAGGAGGGCGGTTCCGCGTCGATGCGCCAGGGGTTCTCAACGATGGCTCGAACATCGCTAAGTGGACTGGCACACAATGGGTCGCGGTTGGGGGCGGGTTGGGATCGGAAATTCGGTGTCTGGCCAATCTGCTCACGGGATCCGGGAACCGCCTTTATGCCGGCGGGACTGCATGGGGCGCACCCCTGATCAGGAGTTGGAACGGCTCATCCTGGTCAGAACTCGGAACGGGCGTTTCCGGGGGTAGCACCATTGCGAACCTGATGATATGGGATTCCGGAACCGGACCCGAACTCTACGTCGCCGGCTACTTCTTCAGTGCCGGGGGCATTCCAGTCAACGGGATGGCCAAGTGGGATGGACTGAACTGGTCGTCGACGGGATGCCCTCTGTTCCCGGCGGCATCTGCTGCAATGGCTGTGTTTGATGACGGTTCCGGCATAGGGCTATTCGCCGTACTGACCACGGGGAGCATAATCCACCTGTACAAGTACGACGGATTCCAATGGGTGAACATGGGCGCATCTCCGGACGACTACATCAGTTCACTTGCGGTATTCGACGACGGCAGCGGCCCGGCGCTCTACGCCAGCGGGGACTTCCTGCACATCGGCGGCATTGCCGCCGCTCGGCTCGCCAAGTACGACGGTCAACAGTGGTATCCGGTCGGAGGCGGGTTGAACTACCGAGCCAACGTCATGGTGTCGCACGACGACGGCTCGGGCCCCGCGCTGTTCTTGAGCGGCGAGTTCTCGCAGGTAGGCGCGATGACCGCGTACAACTTCGCGGTCTGGCGCGGATGCGAGGCACCCGTCGATGCCTTCTGCTTCGGCGACGGCACGACCGCGGAGTGTCCGTGCGCGAACCGCGGGGCTCTGGGTCGTGGTTGTGCCTGGCACAATGGGCCGACGGGGGCGGTGCTCGTGGCGAGCGGCGCGCCGGATCCCGATTCGATCGTACTTGCGGCGTCGGGGATGCCGCTGTCGGCGCCGTCGACCGTGTTCCTGAAAGGCGATCAGGTGCTCGACGCGGCGATTCCGTTCGGCGACGGCCTGCGTTGCGTCGGGGGCAGCCTGATCCGGCTGGGAACGAAGACCAATGTGAACGGGAACGCGCAGTTCCCCGAGGTCGGCAACCCTTCCATTTCCGCGCGCGGCGGCACGCCGCCAGGGAGCGGGATGATCGGGTACTACCAGACTTGGTATCGCAACGCGGCGGTCTACTGCACGCCCGAGACCTACAACGTCACGAACGGAGTGCGGATCGTCTGGTGACCTGGGGGCCATTCGACCCAAGTCGACGGGCTCCTCGCTCGAACGCAGCGCAGCCGAGGTCAATGTGCCTTCGGCCGCATGTGTTCGTGAGCTAGGCGGCTCCTTCCTGAACGCCTCCTCGACCGTTCGTCGTCGAGACGACCCACCGCCGCGACGACTCTCCGCTCGCGTTGGCGGCGACCCGGGGTACGCTTCGCGCCGATGCAGCTCGCTCTCCGCGTGCTCGTACGGGTCGTCGAAGTCGTCGCGTTGACTTGCGTCGTGCTCGGCTCGGGTGAAGGCCTGCTCCTGCTCGGCGGGTTCGCGCATCCGGCCCGACCCGACCCGTTCGAGTCCGCGTTCGCCGACGGCCGCGTCGACGGGTATCGCATCCACGAGCGCGACGCGCGCGAGCTGTGGAAGCCGATCGGCGGCGCGCGGCTTCCGTGGAGCAGCGACGTGCTCGACGCGCACGGCTTCCGCGGTGCGGTGCTCGCGGTCGAACGCACACCCGGCGTCGCGCGCCTCGCGGTGCTCGGCGGTTCCGCGGCGCTCGGGCGCGGCGTCGGGCCCGACGAGACTCTCGGCGCCGTCGCGGCGCGCGCGCTTGCCGCGCACGGCGTCGCGTGCGAGGCGCTGAACGCCGGCGTCGTCGGCGCGACGCTCGTGCAGGCGCGCGAGCGCTGGACCAATGCCGTGCGCGCGTGGAGGCCCGACGTCGTGTTGCTCACGGTCGGCGGCGTCGAGGAGCACGCGGAGGCGCTCGGCGCGCCCGATCGCGAGCTCGTGCGCACCGGCGCCGCGGCGCCGAGCGCGGCGCTCGGGCCGTTCGCGCGGCTCGCGCGCGACTCGAAGCGCGGGCAGTGCGCGCGTTGGGTGTCGTCCGGATTCCCATCGCACACCGCGGAGGCCGCCGCGGTCGCGCGCCCGCTCGATCCCGCCGGCGCCTCCGAATGGCCCGGCGCGCGGCGCGTCGCCGTCGACGAGGCGCGTGCGACGCTGCGCGAACTCGCCGCGAGCGTGCGCGACGCGGGCGCGCGGCTCGTCGTGATCGTGCTCATGGCGCGGCCGACGACCGTCAAGGCGGCGCCGGTGCTCGCTGCGTACACGAGCGCGATCGCGGAAGAGGCGCGTGCGCTCGGGCTCGACCTCGTCGACGTGCGCGCGGTCTACACGGCCGCGTTCGAGCACGGCGAGACGTACGCGGACCTCTTCGCCGGCCCGACGGAGCCCGCGCAGCTCGGCCATCTGCGCATCGGACAAGCGCTGGCCGAGCTCCTCGCGCCGTCCATCGAGAAACGCTGAGGCGTTCTCCATCGCGCGCGTCCGCGACGAGCGGTGCTACGCTGCCGCGCTCCGCATGCAAGCCCCCGCTCCTCGACGACGACGCTGGCTCGCGCGCGCGGCGCTCGCCGTCGTGGCGCCGCTCGCGTTCGCGGGGCTCGCGGAGCTCGCGATCGTCGCCTCGGGGTTTTCCTACCCGCCCGACACGAGTCCGATCAGCGTGTTCGTGCCCGAGGGCGAGGTCGAGGGGCGCAAGCTCCACGAGCGCGACGCGCGCGAGCTCTGGCGCCCCGCGCCGGGTGCCTCCGTGCCGTGGGGGCGCGACGTCGTGAACGCGGCGGGTTGCCGCGGGCCGCTGCTCGAGCGCGCGAAGACGACGGGCGTCGTGCGCATCGCGGCGCTCGGCGACAGCTCGACGTTCGGGTACGGCGTGCGCTACGAGGAGTGCTGGGCGGGGCGGCTCGCGGGGGAGCTCGAGACGCGCGGCGTGCGCGCGGAGGTGCTCGACGCGGGCGTCATCGGTTCGACGGTGCGCATGGGGCACGCGCGGTATTCGGCCCTCGTGCGCGACTACGCGCCCGACGTCGTGATCGCGGCGTACGGCGCGGTGAACGAGCACGCGGCGTCGATCGGGAAGCCCGACGACGTGCTCATCCGCGAGCTCGCGTTCCAACGCGGCGCGTTCGGGCGCGTCGCCGAGCGTCTGCGCGCCGAGAGCCGGCTCGCGCAGCTCGCCGCGTGGTGGGTGGACGAGGCGCGCGGCGGGCGCGCGCAGATCGAGCAGGAACGGCGCGAGGCGCGCGCGTGGATCGGAAAGCACCTCGAGACGATCGGGCGGAGCGATTGGGCGGGCGAGCGGCGCGTCTCCGTCGCGGAGTACGGGCGCTTCCTGCGCGAGCTCGTCCAGGCGGCGCGCGGCGACGGCGCGCGCTGCGTCTTGCTCGCGCCGGGTCGGCAGGACGTCGTCGAACGCGAGACGCCCGTGCTCCTCGACTACACCGCCGCGACGAAGGACGCCGCGCGCGAGCTCGGCGTGCCCCTCGTGGACGGTCGGGCCGCGATGGGGGCGGAGGGCGACGCCTACGACGCGCTCTACCTCGACCACTTCCACCCGACGCCCGAGGGCCACCGCCGACTCGCCGCGCGGCTCGCCGAGACGGTGAACGAGCTCGTGCGCGGCCGTTGAAGGCCGGAGGCGGAGGCCGCCGACCGAGCAGCGGAAGCAATGCGCGCGCGGCAGCGTGCCGGCGGCGCGCCGAGCCGAGCTCGGCCGCGGCGCGCGCGGACATCCCGGAGGTGTCCGCGGCCACGGACGAGACCCGGAAGGAACTTCCAACTCCGCCCGCGGGGCTTGGCGTCGGCGACTTAGAGCTCCAGTTCGGAAGCTGAAGGCTCCGAACCATGGACTTGGAGCTAATTCCAGCTAGATTTGTCTCAACGGCCGCGAGCCGTACTCCAGGACCCCTCGACCGAGATCCATCCATGGCCACGACCTCGACCAAGACCTCCGCTCCCGCCCCGGCGGCGACCTCGACGCCCGCGACGACGTCGACGAACGCCGCTTCGAACCCCGCCCTGCGCGACTTCCTCGAGATCCCGTACGAGACGCTCGAGGCCTACAACCTCGAGGCGAAGCAGCAGCGCATCGACCGCGTGCCGATCGAGAGGATCAAGGCCGACCGCGTCAAGTACCTCACGGGCGAGAAGCGCATCAAGGCCGTCACCGTGTGCTTCACCGACCTCGAAGGCCGGATGCACATGCTCGACTACGACAAGAAGTTCCTGCTCGCGTCGATGGAGAACCTGACCTTCGACGGTTCCTCCGTGCGCGGCTTCAGCCAGCAGTCGGAGTCCGACCTGCGCCTCGGCCTCGACTGGAGCGCCTTCTACTGGCTCCCCTCCGACGTCTTCGGGCCGGGCAAGGTGCTCGTTTTCGGCGAGGTCCTGTCCCGCGACGGCACGCCGTACCCCGCGGACATGCGCTCGGCGCTCAAGCGCACGACCGAGAAGCTCTTCCAGAAGGACGGCACGGTCGTCCACGCGGCGAACGAGATCGAGGGCTTCCTCTTCAAGGGCCGCGACGCCGAGCGCCACTTCCACGAGACCGGCAAGTTCGAGTTCATCTCGACCGGCGGGTACTACCACTCGCTGCCCGGCGACTGCCTGCGCAACTTCATCGACGCGGCGGCCGAAGCGCAGCGCGCGATGGGCTTCGCGAACGAGAAGGACCACCCCGAGGTCGCGCCGTCGCAGTTCGAGATGAACTACTCCTACGCGGAGGTCGTGATCGCCGCCGACCAGGTGCAGCTCTACAAGCTGCTCTGCCGCCAGATCGCGCAGCGCATGGACATGACCGCGAGCTTCCTCCCGAAGCCCGTCACCGGCGTGAACGGCAACGGCATGCACACGAACTTGTCGCTCAACAAGGGCGGCAAGAACGCGTTCTGGGATCCCAAGGGGGAGGAGAAGCTCGCGGCCGCCGGCTGGGACTTCATCGACCGCATCCTGACCAGCGCGCAGGACATCTGCCTCGTGCTCAACCCGAGCGTCAACGCGTACCGCCGCCTCGACCCGCACTACGAAGCGCCGAACCAGATCAAGTGCTCGGCGATCAACCGTGGTGCCATGGTGCGCATCCCGTACGGCAACGAGAAGAGCGCGCGCATCGAAGTGCGTTCGGTCGCGCCCGACGCGAACCCGTACATGGTCATGTACACGCTGATCAAGACCGGTCTCGAAGGTCCGCAGGACCCGGCGGACACCGAGACGAAGCGCTCGCGCACGCGCTTCCTGCCCGACAACATCTACGACGCGATCCGCATGTACAAGGCGAGCCGCTTCGCGATGGAGATCTTCGGCGAGGACGTGCACGCGAAGTTCGCGGAGATCAAGCTCGCGGCGGCGGAGCGTTCGCCCAAGGCGCTCGGCGCGCAGATCAAGATGAGCGAGATCCAGTACCACCACGAGGTGACGAACCAGTACCTGTGGAACATGTTCTGATCCATCGGGACGTTCACGAATGCAGCGCGGGCCGCGGCTCCTTCGGGAGGCGCGGCCCGCGCGCTTTCCGGCGCGTCCTACCGCCGCTCGAACACGAACGACTGCGAGCGCGTGCCGTCGAGCATCGAGACCGTCGCGGTCATGCCCCGTTCGGTCTTCGAGTAGCGGATGCGCTGCGGGTGGTCGTGTTCGGGGTTCTCGAACACGACCTCCTGCTCCGTGAGCGACACCATCGGGAACACGGTCGGCGTCGGCGCGCCGCCGGGCTGTGCGATGTACGCGATCGTGTCCTTCGCAGCGCTCACGCGGAGGAACTCGAAGAAGCGCGTCTTCTTCTCGTCGTAGGTGTGCGACGTGCCGAGCAGCGTCGTGCCCTGGAGCGGGCGCCAGTGCTCCTCGGTGACGACGCCGTTCTCCTCGAACGCCCACGTGCCGGACATCCACGCGAGCTGCTTCAGCTCCGCGGCGTCCCAGCGTCTGGTGACGAGCCCCTGCGGGACGGCGGACAGGCACAGAAACGCGACGAGCGCGGTCCGCGCGACGGTGATGACGGTCTTCGACACGGCGGTTCCTCCTCCGCGCCCAGGATAGCGGTCGGCGCGGCCGTCGCGCGGCGTCACCAGACGAGGCGCCAACCGTTGCCGACGTTGAACAGGGACGGCGGACAGAACACGGCCGCTGCGTTGCGGAAGTAGACCTGGTAGCGCGCGAGCAGCCCGCTCCCCGGCGGCGTCTGTCCGCGCGTCGCGACGCTGGGGTTCGTCGGACCCGGATAGGAAGCGCTCCCGCTCGACGAGAGCAGCGTGCCGAGCCGGATCAGGTTCCCGCCGACGCAGCGCACGCCGTCGCCGAACACGGCGCCGCCGGCGACGTCGTCGTCGCCCTTCAAGAAGACGCACGGCGCCGTGAGCGGCATGCCTGTGCCGACGAGGCGCACGTCGTCCGCCGCCGTCGCGCCGACCACGGAGAGCAGCGCGCCGAGCGGCTGCACCGAGTTCGCGCAGCCGCGCCCCGCTCCGCCCGTGTTGCCGCACGGGCACGCGATCGTGACGGCGGCATCCGCGCCGTCGCCCGCGCAGTACGGCGCGCCGTCGAGCGCGCAGCCGCGCAGCGCGGAGAGGAAGCCGCCGTCGTTCGCGGGCGCGTCGACGTTCGTCCAGAGCGCCTCGCCGCCGGAAGCGCCCGAGTCGAAGCCGAAGAGCGCGCTCATCTGCCGCGTGTCGAAGGCCTGCCACGCGCCGTTCACGAGCTGGAGCGTCTTCGCCGGCGCCGTCGCCCCGACGTAGCCCGACACGACGAGGCGCGGGCCCTGCGCGGTGCGCCACGACGCGAGCGTGTAGACCTCCGCGGGCGCCCCCGCTCCCGACGCATGCCAGCCGCCGCCGTCGAAGCGGGCGACGCCGTTCGTGAGCGTGCCGCCCGCGCGCGTGAATTGACCGGCGACGTAGAGGCCGGGACCCGCGCCGGCGTCGTGCACGGAAAGCGCGAAGGCGATCGGCGGCCATCCGCCCGTGCCGTCGGAGAGCCCGCCGGCGACCGCGGACCAGCTCGTGCCGTTCCAGCGCGCGATCGAGCTCGCGGGGACGCCGTCGATCGCCGTGAACTCGCCCGCCGCATAGAGCTGCGCCCCGTTCCCGTCGTCGTAGCTCGCGAGCGCGCGGACATTGCCGTTCGCGCCGGGGCCGGCGCCGACGGGCTGCCACTGCTGGCCGTCCCAACGCGTGACGTGCGCGAAGAGCTGGCTCATCGTCGGCGACATGTTTCCGGCCGCATAGAGCGCGGCTCCCGGACCGTCGTCGTGCACGCACAGCGCGCGCACGAACGCGACGAGCCCGAGACTCACGTCGTCCCAGGCCGTTCCGTTCCAGCGCTCGACGTAGTGGTTCGACGGACCGCCGGCGCCGTCGTAGCCGCCGCCTGCGAACAACGTCCCGCCCAAGCCGTCGTCGTAGCTCGCGAGCGTCAGGGCGAGGAGCCCGGTGCCGCCGCCGAGCGGGCTCCACTCGCGGCCGTCCCACAGCGCGAGGTGGCGCGCGGCGATCGCTCCAGCGGCCCAGAACTGCCCCGCGACGACGAGGCGCCGTTCACCGCGGACGTCGAAGCGTCCGAAGGCCGTCACCGCACCGCCGGTCGACAACGAAGGCGCGAACGGGCGCCACCCCTGGCCATCCCAGCCGGCGAGCCCGGCCGACGCCACCGGACCCGCGGCCAGGAACGACCCGCCCGCGAAGAGCTCGCGCCCGTGGCCGCGGTCGAAGCCGCCGAGCGCGTTGCAGATCGGGAGCGAGCTCGTGAGGCCGGCGTCGAGCGCGGTGAAGCTCGCGCCGTCGAACGCGGCGATCGCGGAGGCCTGCGTTCCGCCGATCGTCGTGAAGCGGCCGCCGACGAAGAGGCGCGGGGTGCCCTGGAGCGTCTCGACGTGCAGGCGGAGGACGTGGCCGTTCGCCGCGGCGACGCTCGACCACACGGCGCCGTCGAGGCGCCACAGCGGCGCCGTGTTGCTCGCGAGGCCGGCGTGGAGTCGCGGTCCCGTGCCCGCGTCGAACACGGCGAGCGCGCGCGCCTGCGTCGGGAGTCCGCCGGCGACGGGCAGCCAGCTCGCGCCGTCCCAGCGCGCGATGCGCGAGGTCGGCGTTGCGCCGGAGAACGTGAAGTCGCCGGCGGCGTAGAGCCGCGCACCCGCGCCGTCGTCGAACACGCGAAAGTCCCACACCGAGTTGTTGAGGCCGCTGCCGACGGGCGTCCACGCGCTCCCGTTCCAGCGCGCCACGAAGGGGATGTTCGTGCCGCCGATGTACTGGAACGTGCCGCCCGCGTAGAGCGCCGGACCCGAGCCGTCGTCGAAGGCGGCGAGCGCGCGCACCTGGTTCGCCTGGAAGTTCGTCATGGGCGGGCTCGGTGGTCCGAGCGGAGCGAACGCGGTGCCGTTCCAGCGCAGCACGAGGTCGACCTGTTGGTTGGGCGCGACGCCCGTCGTGTACGCGCCGCCGGCGACGAGTTCCGGACCGGCGCCGAAGTCGAACCGCGCGAGCGCGTTCGTGGCGCCGCCGTAGAGTCCTTCGAGCGCTCCGCCGTGCCAGCGCGCGATCCCGAAGGTCGTCGCCGCCGGTCCGCCGTTCGTCATGTTCACTCCGCCGACGAAGAGCGCGTTGCCCGAGCCGTCGTCGTGCTCGAAGAGCGAGTTGACGGTTCCACGCGGTCCGAGGAGCGAGAACGACTCCCAGTCCTGCGTGCAGAGCTGCGCGGCCGCGAGCGGTGCGAGCGATGCGAAGGTCGCGAGGAGGGCGAGGGTGCGCTTCGAGCTGTGCGAGTGCATGGCGGTCCCGTGTGGGTCGTGAGGCGGACGCCATAGCGTGGCCTCCGAACCGGACCGTGTGGCACCCATCCCCGGAAAGAAGGGCCGGCCGGTCCGATGGACGGCCGGTCCGTTCCCACGGACGCGCTCCAGGGCGCGCGGGGAACGCTCCGCGCCCCCGGTTCGGCGCGTCGTCGGGCCGCCGTCCGGAGGATCCGCGCTCAGCGCGCGAGCGCGGGCTCTCCGACCACGAGGCGCTCGAGGTCGGTCGAGAGCTGCTTGAAGCCCGCGGCGACCTCGCGGGCCTGCGTCGCGCTGGCCACCGTTTCCTGAGCGGCCTCCGAGAGCCCGGAGATCGACCGCGAGATGGTCGCGCTGGCCTGGGCCGCCAAGGACGCATTGCGCGAGATCTCCGCGGTCGACGCGCTCTGCTCCTCGATCGCGCTGGCGACGCAGCCTTGGAGGCCGTGGATCGACTCGACGATGGCGTGGATCTGCGTGAGATCGTCCATGGCGAGCTTCGTGTCGCCCTGGATCGCGGCGATGCGATGGCCGATCTCCTTCGTCGCCTGCGCCGTCTGCTTCGCGAGCTCCTTCACCTCGTTCGCGACGACGGCGAAGCCGCGACCGGCTTCCCCGGCGCGCGCGGCCTCGATCGTCGCGTTCAGGGCGAGCAGGTTCGTC
>JACRIO010000268.1 GCA_016220035.1 Planctomycetota bacterium
CCTAGGGCCGAGTGAGGTCGTCGGCGCTCCCGGAAGGTCGGGTCCGTTCGAACCAACGAACTCTACCCGTGCCTCCGCGGACCGGACGCCCGATTTGCAATTTCTTAGTCGGGCGCGGAGGGCTCGGGGGCGCCCTCCGGAGCGTCGAGCGCGGCGTTCCGTCCGCGCCCGCCGCGGCGCCGGCGGCGGCGCGTCTTCTTGCGCTCGCCGTCGAGTTCCTCGGGCGGCGCCTCGCGGGCGGGGGCGTGGCGCTCCTTCCAACCTTCGTAGATGTCCCAGCCCTGTCCGCGGGCCGCGACGCGCAGGCGGAAGAGCTCGAGCGCTTCAGGGAACTCCTCGCTGCGCATGAAGGCGAGCGGGCGGAAGCGCTTGGTCGAGGTTTGCGTGAAGCGGCGCTGCTGCAGGATGATCCGGCGCGCGCGGTTCACCTCGCGGCGCGGGAGGCGCGTCACGTTGGCGAGGTCCTCCAGCACTTCGCCGGTGACCGTGACGAGGTCGGGCGGCGGGCCCGGCAGCGTGCGCGTGTCGGGAAAGGCCTCGCGCTCGACGATGCGCAGGAAGAGCAGCGCGAGGCACACCGCGGTCGAGGGCACGTAGCCCGAGTGCACGTCGTTGTCGAGCGCTTCGAGCAGACGCCAAAAACCGTCCGCGCGCTCCTGCGCGACGGCATCGTCCTTCGCGCCGAGGTAGTGGTCGACCTGCGGGAGGATCACGCGCAGAGCGCCGCACGCGCGCATCATGCGGAAGGCGCCGAGCGCCGTGCCCGAGCGCAGGAGCCGCAGGATCTCCTCGAGAACGCGCGGCGGCGCGGAACGCGCGAGGCTCGGCGCGAGGGCGGACATCGCCTCCCACGTGCGCTCCTCGATGCGGAAGCCGAGGCGCGTCGCGAACTTGATCGCGCGCAAGATGCGCACGGGGTCCTCGGCGATGCGCTTCTTGGCGTCGCCGATCGTGCGCAGCACGCCGGCATCGAGGTCGTCCAGACCGCCGACGTAGTCGATGATCCGGTTCTCGAGCGGATCGAGGAAGAGCGCGTTGACCGTGAAGTCGCGGCGGCGCGCGTCCTCCTCGGCGGTGCCGTACTCGTTGTCCTCCGTGATCAGGAGGTCGTCGAATTCCTCCGGGTGGATGTCGCCCGACTCGGGTTCCACCGCACGCGCGTCGTCCTCGCCCTCGGCCATCCGCGGGGGATCGCGGCGGAACGTCGCCGTCTCGACGATGTGCGCGCCGTAGTAGATGTGCACGAGGCGGAAGCGCCGGCCGATGATGCGCCCGTTGCGGAAGAGGCGCTTGATCTGCCGCGGGTGCGCGCTCGTCGCGACGTCGTAGTCCTTCGGCCGGCGGCCGATGAGGAGGTCGCGTACGCAGCCGCCGACGAGGTAGGCCTCGTGGCCCTGGCGCTCGAGGCGCGAGATGACGCGCAACGCGTCCTGGTCGAGCACTTCGTGCGGGATCGAGTCGGCCGGGATCACGCGCGGCGCGCCGGGGCCTCCGCCCCCCTCGTGGAGCGCGCGCGGCCGACGCGGAACGCGCGGCCCGTAGTCGTCGAATTCGTCGTCGGCGTCCATTGCGGGGGCGAGACTCTACGCGCTCGCGGCTCCGAGCGGAACGGAGCGCCGTCGTACGCTCGCGCGCGCTTGCCGCGCGGAGCGCGCTCCGTTACGCTCCCGCGCTCGCAAACGAGAGGCCAGTAGCTCCAACGGTTAGAGCGACTGATTCCAAATCAGTAGGTTCCGGGTTCGAATCCCTGCTGGCCTGCCATCCCCCGCTTTCGCCGCTCGAGAACGCCAGCCCAGCATGCCGAGCCAACCGCCCGAGGAACCGGTGCCGAACGAGCAGGACGCGCCGCCCCCGAAGGACACGCCGCCCCCGGGGGAAGCGGACGGCGGCGCGGAGAAGGAGGTCGAGGACGGCCTCGAAGGCAATCCGGACACGCCCGTGCCCGAGCACGCGGTGCTGCTCGAGGCGATGCAGTGGGCTTTCCAGGGGGAGGAGATCGTCCCCGCGCTCCTCGAGACGTTCGCGCGCCACGCGCGGCTCGTGCTCGCGACGAACCGCGAGGTCAACCTCACCGCGATCGTCGATCCCCGTGAAGTCGCGGCGAAACACTACCTCGACAGCTGGCGCGTCACGCGCCTGATGCCGCTCTACGGCAAGAAGCTCTTCGACCTCGGCAGCGGCGCCGGATTCCCGGGCGTGCCGGTCGCGATCGCGGAGACCGAGGCGAGAGTCACGCTGTGCGACTCGGTGCAGAAGCGCGCGACGTTTCTCGAGCGCTGCGTGCAGGAGCTCGCGCTGAAGAACGCGAAGGCCGTGTGCGAGCGCGCCGAGGATCACCTCGCGCGCAACAAGGTCGACGTCGTGCTCGTGCGCGCCGTGAGCTCCGTGCGCGAAAACGTGCGGACGCTGCGCAAGGTGCGCCACTCGCTCAAGGACCTGGTCATGCTCAAGGGCCCGAGTTGGTCGCGCGAAGTGCGCGCCGGCGAGCGCGAGGCGGAGCGCCTCGGGTTCAAGCTCGACACCGTCTGGGAGCACGAGCTCCCGGGGGAGATGGGCAAGCGCGCGATCCTCGTCTACCGAGCGCCGGGCTCGCAGGGCGGCTGATGGCCGGGTTGTCGCTCGTCGTGCTGCTCGCGATCGCGGTCTTCCTGCTCGCGGCCGTGGCCGTGGGCGTCGCGCTCTTCGCGCGCAAGAAGCACGGCTGACCGCGCCGGTCAGTTCCGCGCGCCCGGCCGCGGCGCCTCGACGGCGCCTTGATGGATCACGGTCTGTGTCGGGAAGGCCATCTGGATGCCGCGCGCCTCGAAGCGGCGCTTGATCTCGAGGTTGATGCCTTGCTGGACGTCCATGAGCGCGTGGTACTCGGGGCGCGTGCTGAAGTAGACGACCTCGAAGATCAGGGCCCAGTCTCCGAAGCTCTTGAAGTGCGCGCGGTCGAAGCGCGCGTGCGGCGTCGTCTCGACGATGTCCTTCAGCATCCCCGGGATCGCCTCGAGCTCGGCGTACGGCGTCGAGTAGTTCACGCCCAGCGTGAACACGGAGCGGCGCTCGGCGAGGCGTTTGAAGTTGCGGATGCGGCTGTTCACGAGGTCCGAGTTGCCCACGACGATCTGCTCGCCGTTCACGCTGCGCAGGCGCGTCGTCTTGATGCCGATCTCCTCGACCGTGCCGACGAACTCGCCGAGCGTGATCGCGTCGCCGACGACGAACGGCTTGTCGAGCAGGATCGTGATCGAGGCGAAGAGGTCGCCGAGGATGTTCTGCAGCGCGAGCGCCACCGCGATGCCGCCGACGCCGAGGCCGGTGATCAACGCCGTGACGTCGACCCCGAGATTGCCCAGGCAAAGGAGCAGGACCGTGATCCACACGATCCCGCGTCCGATCATCCCGAGGATCGACGCGCCCATCGTGCGGATGGGATCTTCCTGTGGACGGTCCTTGACGAGGCGCTGGAGGCCGTAGTGGACGATCCCCAGCCCCCAGAGTCCGACTTGGATGAAGGTCGCGAGGATCGCGGCCTTGCTGAGCCAACCGTGCGTCGTCGAACTGAGCGTCAGCCAGTGGCTGGCGATGCGCGCCGCGAGCGCGATCAGGTAGAAGCGCGACGTGCGCCGCACCAGATCGATGACGAGGTCGTCGAGGTCCGTCTCGGTGCGCTCCGCCCACTGCGCAAGGCGCACGAGCGTGAGGCGCTTCAGGAGCGCGAAGACCACGATCGCGCCGACGAAGACGCAGCTCGCGACGATCCAATCGCGCACCGCAGTGCCGGCGTAGACGCGGTCCAGGAAGGGTCCGAGGTCCGCGACTTCGGACGGCGTGACGCTCTGCAGCAGGGCGGACAGGGTCATGGGCTCGTGAACGCGCGCAAGGGGATGTGGGGCTCGCGCCCACGGCGTTCGATGGTGCCCGGGGGGGGAGTCGAACCCCCAATGCCTTGCGGCACTTGGACCTGAACCAAGCGCGTCTGCCAATTCCGCCACCCGGGCGACGGGTGAGGGCGGGGACGATACGCGCGAGCCCGCTCGGGGTCAACCCCGCGCGAGGGCGCGCGTCAACCCGCAGTCACCGCGACGTCCTCGACGATCGCGAACGGCGCCAGCGCGGCGCCACCGAGGCGCTCGCGGACGGTCGAGAGCAGGGCGATGCGCGGCAGGAGCGCGAACGCGTTGCCCGAGATCAGCGTCTCCTTCAGAGAGCGCACGACACGGCCGCCTTCGATCCAGCGCGCGGACTTCGCGACGCCGGAAAAATCGCCCGAGGCGGGGTCGACGGTGCCCGAGAAGCGCTGCACGAAGAGCCCGCGGCCGAGGCGCGCGAGCATGGCGTCGCGATCGCCGCCCGCGCCGGCCCCCACGCACACCGCGTGCGCTCCGAGCCCCGGCACGGAGCGCGCGCCGCCGATCGCGTGCCCGGTCGACGCGCGACCCTCGACGGCGGCGGAGTAGCCGTTGTGGAGGAACGTGCGGAGGACGCCGCGCTCGAGGATCGGCGTGCGCGCCGTGGGTTGCCCTTCGCGGTCGAAGGCGCCCGCGCCGGCGAGCGTGCGGTCGCGCGGCTCGTCGTTGAGGTCCAGCATCGAAGCGGCGATCGTTTCACCGAGCTTCCCGGCGAGCGGGCTGCGCTTGCGCTGCACGGCGATCGCGCTCGCGGCCGAAACGAGCGGCGCGACGAACACGTCCACGAAGGCATCGGGGGCGAACAGCACCGGCCCCTTGTACGACTCGGCGGTGGCCGCACCGAGGTTGCCGAGCGCCACCTCGGCGAAATCGCGCGCGGCGCGGAGGAGCGCGGGTTCGAGCTCCGCGCGAACGCGCAGCGCATCGCCGTCGTAGTGGAAACCCGCGACGTCGTCGCCATCGATCGCCATGCCGAAGACGTGGAAGGCAATCTGCGCGTCGGTCTCGGCCAGCGCCGCGCCGGTGGAGGCGGAGAGCGCGTGCGCGACGCAGGTCGCGCCGAAACCCGCGTTGTCGATCGAGAGCCTGCGATCGAGCCCCCGCACGTGCTCGACGAACGCGCGGCCGTGCTCGACCGCCTCTTCGACGGAGATCCTGAGCGTCGCGGGGTCGCACAAGGCCTCGAAGACCGGCACCGCGCGCGCGGTGGGGAGCCGGTTGTGCTCGTCGGGGCGCGCGAAGCTCGCGAGGTCCAGCGCGGCGCGCGCGGTGGAGGAGAGCGAGAGCTCGTCGGCCTGGTTCGTCGAGGAGAAGCCCAGGCGCTGGTCGCGGAACACGCGCAGACCGAGCGTCGAGCCGTCGTCGACGTGCGTGAGCTTCAGGTCGCCCTTCTCGAAGCGCACTTGGATGCTCTGCGAGCGCGAACCGTACGTCTCGGCCTCGTGCGCGCCGGCGGCGAGCGCGCGCTCGGTGAGGTTGCGGCAGCGCGCGAGCAACTCCTGCTCGACGGCGCGCGGCTCGAACGCGGCGCGCGGCGGGATCGTGGCGAGGCTCATGCGCGCCGCCCCCCGAGCACGACCGCGCACGAGAGCCACGGGCCGCCCGCGTCGACCTTCGCCGGCTGGCCCTTGCCGCAGTGGCCCGAGCCGAGGTCCCAGCGGAACTCGCGCCCCACGCGGTCGACGGAGCGCAGCACGTCGAAGGCCTGCCCGGAGATGTTCACGCCGCGCAGCAGCGGGCCCTTCTTGCCCTTCACGATGCGGTAGGCCTCGCGCGTGCCGAACATGAACTCGCCGTTCGCGTCCGCCTGGCCGTTCGCGGCGCCGTCGAGCAGGTAGCCGTCCTCCATCGACGCGATCAGTTCCTCGAGTTCGGCGTCGCCCGGCGCGATGTAGGTGTTGCGCATGCGGATGAGCGGCGCGTCGTCGTACTCCCACGCGCGCGCGTTGCCCGTGGGGGCCACGCCGAAGCGCGCGGCGCTCTCGCGGTCGTGCAGGTAGGAGACGAGCACGCCGTCCTGGATGATCACGGTGTTGCCGGTCGGCACACCCTCGTCGTCGACGGAGAGCGATCCGCCCGCGCCGTCGTGGAACTCGGAGCGGCCGGAGTCGCACAGCGTGACGCGCTCGGACGCGACACGGTGGCCCAACTTGCCCGCCGCGATGGAGCCGGAGCGCACGAAGTCGGCCTCGACCGTGTGTCCGACCGCTTCGTGCGTGAGCAGACCGACGAGCGACGGCGAAAGCAGCACCTTCGTGCGTCCGCCTTCGGGATAGCCGGCGGAAAGGAGATCGACCGCGCGCGCCGCAGCGCGCTCGGCGAGGGCCTCGGGGCCGTGCGCCCGGAAGAGACAATCCCAACCGCCGGTCGCGCCGACGGACTCGGACCCGCGCTGGATCTCGCCGTCCTTCCGCGCGACGGCCGACACGCGGAACTCGGGCCGCACGAGGCGGGTCCAGGCGCGCGCGCCGTCGCTCGTGACGATGCCCTTCTCCTCGAACACCTCGGAGTACGCGGCGGAGGCGCTCTGGATCGCCGCGGACGCGCCGCGCGCCTCCTCCTCCATCTTCAAGACCAGCTCGAGCGTCTCGGCGAGCGGCTTGTCGGCCAGCTCGCGCACGCCGGCCGACTCGAAGCGTCCGCGCGCGAGCGCCGTGCGCGGGAGCTCCTCCGTGCGCTCGGTGCGCGCCCGCGCCGACGAGCGCGCCGCCGCGCGGGCCTGGTCCACCGCGGTCTCGATCGACGCGCGCTCGACGCGGTCGGTGCTCGCGAACCCCCAGGTGCCGTCCACGAGCACGCGCACGCCCACGCCGGTGTGCTCGGTGACCTGCGCCGTCTCGACGCGGCCTTTCTCGACGGCGAGCGCGCGCGAGCGCTTCTTGTGGTAGCGCAGCTCGACGAAGCCGCCCGCCTTGCGGTCGAGCGCTTCCTGGAGCAGTTGGGTCGGATCGAACTCGGTCACGCGGTTTCCCTCCTGGCGGTCCAGAACCTAGCCCGCGCGGAACGCAGAGGCCAGGATCCGGACGACGCCGCGCGCGGATCGAGGGCGCGGTGCCGCCGCGGGGGGGAGCGATCCGCATGCCGTGGGTGCGCGCTCCCTCCGCGCGCGGTACCTTCACACGATGCGCTCGCTCACGAGCGCCAAGGAGTTTTCCATGCAGATCCGCACACGCGCCCTCGCGTTCGTGCTTGCGCTCGCGGCCTTCGCCGCGCCGAGTTCGGCCGACGTGGTGGGCAAGACGGTGCCTCCGGTCGCGCTCGAGGGGTTCACGCAGACGAAGGCGCATTCGTTCGACGACTTCCTCGGCCGCGCGGTGCTCGTCGAGTTCTTCGCGTACTGGTGAGGCCCGTGCAAGTCGTCGGTCCCGCACCTGAACGAGCTGCAAGCGAAGTTCGGTGAGAAGGGACTGACGGTCATCGGCGTGACCGATGAAGGCGCGAAGGACACGGAGAGCTTCGCGTCCGCGACGAAGATGAATTACGCGTACGCCTACGACAAGGGCGGCAAGTTGTCGTCCTGGGCGGGCGTGTCGGGCATCCCCGCGGCGATCCTGCTCGATCCGTCGGGCAAGGTCGTGTGGCAGGGGCATCCGGGCAGCCTGTCCGAGGACGCGATCCAGAAGGCGCTCGTCGGCGCGCTCGAAAAACCGTTGTGGGACTGGCCGGCGTCCGCGAAGGACGTGCGCGCGGCGCTCACGAAGCAGGCGTACTCGGACGCGCTCGCGAAGGCGGCGAAGCTGACCGAGGCCGACGGCGGCCCCGCGATCCAGAAAGCGATCCAAGGCATCGTCGCGGGCAAGGTCGCCGCGCTGAAGGCCGCGATGACGGCGGGGAACTTCCTCGCGGTGAGCACGACGGGCGCCGAGATCGCGAAGGCCGTCGACGGCCTCCCCGAGAAGGCGGACGTGGAAAAGGTGCTCGCCGACCTCGAGGCCAACAAGGACGCGAAGAAGGTGATCCAGGCGCAGAAGAAGGTCGCCGAGCTGCGCGACAAGAAGTGGAAGAAGCGCGAGCTTGAGGGCGCCATCGCGGACTTGAAGAAGATGGCGAAGGCGAACGCGGGCAACTACGCGGCCACGGAAGCCGAGGAGCTCGCGGCGGAGCTCGACAAGCTGCGCCGCAAGAAGGACTGAGCGCGCTCCAGTGCATGCTCGACGAGGAAGGGAGCCGTCGCGCTCCCTTCCCGCGTCTCTGGCCCCTATCCTCTTCGCCCCGTGGCCCAGCCCGCCGATCCCAAGACACCGCGCTTCCTCGCGCAGAACCGCAAGGCGCGCTTCGAGTTCCACGTCCTGGAGGAGCTCGAGTGCGGGATCGCGCTCACCGGCACCGAGGTGAAGAGCCTGCGGAAGGGCGGCGCCTCGATCGAAGAAGCGTTCGGCACGATCCGCCGCGACGAGTTCTTCCTCGTGAACGCGCACATCCCCGAGTACGCGCAGGGCAACGTGCACAACCACGACCCGAAACGCGACCGCAAGCTCCTCGCGCACAAGAAGGAGATCGCGAGCTGGTTCGCGCTGGTGCGCGAGAAGGGCATCACGATCGTGCCGCTCGCGCTCTACTTCGTCGGCTCGCGCGTGAAGCTGCGCATGGCGCTGTGCAAGGGCAAGAAGCTCTACGACAAGCGCCAGGACAAGAAGGAGAAGGACGACCAGCGCGACATGCGCCAGGCGATGCTGCGGCGGAGGTGAGGGCGGGTTCGCGCTCACGGAAGCACTCAAAGCGCGGAACCCGCGGATGGACATCGGGTTCTCTCGTCCATGCTCCCGATCCCCACGCTCGCGTTCGCGCTGGGTCCCCTGGCTGCGTTCGCATCCGTGCCGTCCCAGGATCGCCCGCCGGTGCGCCGCGGCGCGCTACCCACGGTCGAGCCCGACGTCATGGGGTACCGAGTGCTCGCCACGAGTTGGTTCGGCGCCCAACTGCTCCCGAGCGTGGGCCGTGGGCCGAAGGCCGAGGTGCGACTCCTCGTGTACGACTCGTCGAGGGGCGCGTTCTGGTCCCTAGGTGTGGATGGCGAGTCCGCGCTGCTGGTCGCCGGTGCGGACGGGACGACGGGCGATCGCGGCGAGGAGTCGCTCCTTCCCGCGCTCGATTTCGACGGCGACGGGGGGCCGGAATTCCTCAACGGATCGCCCGGAGCATGGACGCTTCGTTCCGGAGCGACCAGTGAGACGCTCCTCGCCTACTCGAGTATCGAGCTCTGTCCGATCGGGGACATTGACCTCGACGGCGTCCCGGAAATCGCGTTTGCGCGCGAGCTTTCGCCGGCGAACGGCCGGGGACCAAGACTCTGCGTGAGCGTTCGGTCGCACCGTGCCGTGGACGACCTCTGGCAGTTCGACGCTTCGATCGCGTACGCCTACGAGCCGCGGCATCTGCTCGCCGCGGGCGACCTCGATCGCGATGGCCGCGCCGATCTCTTGGCCCTGATCGAGGACCGCGCCGTGGTGTTCTCCGGCCGGAACGGGGCGCGCATCGTCGAACTCGGAGAGTCGGGCAGACTGCCCGCTCGCAGGGCGGCTCGCCTCGGCGATCTCGACGGCGATGGGGTCGCCGACTTCGTGCTCGGTTACCCCGATGGGTCGTGCTCGCAACGCAACCTCGCGCACGTGGACGTGCTCTCGGGGAAGGACGGGCGACGGATCCACCGTCTGCGCGACCCGAGCGGGATGTTCGGCGTGGAATTGGCGGCCGGCAGCGACCTCGACGGCGACGGCTGCCCCGACTTCGCGGTGGCCATGCATGGAGGCCCTGAGTTCGAGGGCGTCCGGGTCTATTCGGGTGCGACCGCGCGCACAGTGGCGGAGTTCGAGAGCGAGTGGAACTGTCACCGACAGTTCTCCGTGAGTTTCCTCCCCGACGTCGACGCGGACGGCGTCGACGACCTCGCGATCGGCGCCACGGCCTGGCCCGGAGCGAACTGCGACGACGGCTCGGTCACGCTCTGGAGCGGGAAGAGCGCGCAACTCCTGCGGACGTGGACGGCGAAGAGCCCGGTGATCGTGGAAGCGCTGCGGCGGGCGCGCTCGACGCGGTGAGCCGTAGCGACCGGATCGGGCGCGAGCGGGGAGTGGGGGATCGGGCGCGTGTGTGCTAGGCTCGCGCCCTCATCGTCGGGGGCGCACCGGTTTCGACCGGTTTCGTTCAGCGGCGGGTGGCGTGTCGGGGATCTCGAGTCACCCCGTAAAATCCTCTTGGGGCGGCATTGCATGCCAACAACTATTCTCTCGCGGCCTGATTCATCAGTCCGCCGTTTCCGGTCGGAGTGCCCGCGGCCGGCCGGGAACGTACACAGCGGGCTGGCCGGCGAGTCGCGCCTCGGGGCGGACCGGCGAGAACCTTCCGAGACTGGTACGTGAAGAGCCTGCTCCTGGGCGCGACACGGATGACGACAAACCAGGAGACACACACGTAGAAGCTCGTCGACGGGGCATTCCGGGACGCGGGTTCGATTCCCGCCGCCTCCACCACCTCCACCGCTGCGATCGGCTCTGAGCGGGTCGCAGCGGGGTTCGAGGGGCGAGCCGACTCGGAGTTTCTCCGCAGGGAGCTGCCCCATCCGGCCGGCTGGTCGGCAACGCGCCGCTGGCGAACGATCGAGCACCCCCGTCGGCAGTCCGTCCACCAGCTTGGGGTGGAGGGCAGCGCGAGGAGCCGTCCAGGGCTTCATGCCGGCGCTGAGCGAGGCGTCCTGGTCGTAGGGTAGAACCGTCCGTCGCGGCGCCAACCGCGTGTGCGTCCCGACGTGCGCCTTTCCCTTCGAACGCGAGCCCTCGAAGTCGGCCGATGACAGCCGCACGGGAGGGTGGATGATTCTGTGCGAGGAAGCCGATTCATGAAGAAGCCCAAGCCGCCGTCCAAGCCGAGTCGTCGGATCGCCGCGTCGCGGCCGATGCACGCCGCGCAGCGGGTTGCTCGTTCGACGAGTCCCGCCCTCACCGGCGAGGGAGAGTTGCTCACCGACTTGCGCGACCTCATCCAGTCCGCGCGGCAGCGCCTCGCGCTCGCGGTCAACTCCACGTATTCGCTCCTCTGTTGGCAGATCGGAAAGCGCCTGCTCGAGCAGAAGCTGAAGCAGGGGCGCGGCGCCTATGGGCAGCGGATTCTTGCGACGGTGTCGCAACAATTGTCGGCCGAGTTCGGTCCTGGATTCACCTACGCCGCGCTCACGCGCATGGTCCGGTTCGCCGAGTGGATCCGGGATGAGCGCGTCCTCGCGTCGCTGTCGCGATCCCTGAGTTGGAGCCACTTCATCGAGTTGCTGCCGATCAAGGACCTGCTGGCCCGCGACTTCTACGCGGAGTTGTGCAGGTTGGAACGCTGGGACGTGCGCACGCTCCGCAAGAAGATCGGCGGGATGCTCTACCAACGGACCGCGCTATCGAGGAGGCCGAAAGCGGTCATCTCGACCGAACTGGCCAAGCTCAGGCAGGGCGAGATGAGCCCGGACACCGTCTTCCGTGATCCCTACCTCCTCGATCTCCTCGGCCTCGGCGGTGCGTACAGCGAACGGGACCTGGAGGCTGCCATTCTGAGAGAGATCGAAGGGGTGTTGCTCGAGTTGGGGAACGGGTTCGCATTCGTTGCGCGCCAGAAGCGCATGAGCGTCGGGATGGATGACTTCCACCTCGACCTTCTTTTCTACCATCGACACCTGCATCGCCTCGTCGCGGTCGACCTGAAGCTCGAGGCCTTCCAACCCGCGCATGTCGGCCAGATGGAGCTCTACCTCCGCTGGTTGGACAAACACGAGCGCGCGCGCGGAGAGGAACCGCCGATCGGGCTGATCCTCTGCGCTTCCGCAGATGCCGAACAGGTGGAGCTGTTGGAACTCGACGCGAAGTCCATCCGGGTGAGTGAGTACCTGACAGAATTGCCCCCGTTGCCCTTGCTCCGCGCACGGCTGCACAAGGCCATCGAGCACGCGCGGGAGAGCGCGGCTCGACGCGAAGGCCAGGGCCCGGCCCATGCCAGGTCGAGCCGGTCCCGATGATGTGCTGGGGCGCGGGAAGGGAACGGAGTTTCGGGTAGGAGCTCGATGACGATCACTCCCGACCCAGTCGCTCCGGTCGAACATGGGCTCCGCCGAGTCCATTCCGTGCTGGTCGGCGCGGCCCACGGGCTGGTTGAAGCCCATGGACCTCCTTTCGGTGCTGCATCGCGCCTTCGCCATGACGGCTGCATGCGGACCCTTCAAGCGCGAACGCGGGCTGCATAGACTCTTCGCGCTTGTCGCCCGCCCAACCTCGACGCGCCGCGTTCGTGAGCCTGCTGCTCCTCGTCGGTGCGGGCTGCCGCAGCGTCGCGTCGAAGGCCTGGAACCTCGGCCAGCTCCACGACGAGGCGACGCGGCACCGCTACCACGGCGTGCTGGAGAGCGACGTCGAGTACTTCCTCCGGCACGAGGTGGCCGGCGTGCTCCGCGGCGCGGGCGCGCGGCTCGCGGAGAAGGATCCTTCGGGCATCGACGATCCTTCGCAGCGCTGCCTCGAGAACCTCATCGATCTCCAGCACTACTCCGCGGACGACTCTCGCTCGCGCGCGCTGCGCGTCGAGTGGTTCGCGCGCCTCGCCGTCGACGACCCCGCGCGGCTCTCGCGCGAACGCGCGACGCTCGCGCTCGGGGCGCTCGGCGCCGCGATCGAGGCCGGCGTGCCCATCGCGCTCCCGAAGGAGCCCGCCCCCGCGCCCTCCGAGACGGTCGCGGACGCCAGCGCGGCGCTCGTGCGCGGCGTGCGCGGCCGCATCGATCCCGCGTCGGTCGAGGGCAAGCCCGCACCGAGCGTCGACGACGCCTGCAAGGCGATCGAAGCACTCGTGCTCGACCGCGAAGGCGCGCGCCGAGCGCTGTCCGCCGTGAGCCAGCTCGCGACGATCCGCGGCCTGGGCGACGCGGAGGAGGAGCGGTTGTCGAAGACCGCCACCGAACTCGAGCGCCGCCTCGTGCGCCAGTCGCTCGCCGCCGCGCTCAAGGACCCCGAGCCGATCGTGCGCGCGGCCGCGGTCGAGGCCAGCGTCGCATGCGCAGGCGTCCGCGTGCTCGACAGCATGCTCCTGCACCTCGACCGCGAGCCGGCGCCCGAGGTGCTCGTGCGCCTCTTGACGATCGTGCGCGACCGCGGTCTGCCGGATGCGCCCGCCGAGCTCTCCGCGAAGGAGCGCTCGGCCTGGCGCGAGCACCAGCTCGACGCGCTTTACGCGCTGCTCTTCACGCGCCCCGAGGGCGAGGTGCACGCCGCCGCGATGCTCGCGCTGTCGCGCGTCGCCGGTGCGGGCTTCGAGAGTCTGCGCGAAGAGGACTGGCAGGCGTGGTTCAAGGCCCGGCGCGCGTCCGGCGCGGCCGACGCGAACGGAGTGGGTTCGTCCTCGTGAGCGGCGCGCCTCCCGCCACCGGCTCGCGTTGGAAGGGCGTGCTGCGCGTCCTCTTCGCGGTGGCGCTGCTCGGCGCAGTCGCCTACTGGCTGCCGTGGAGCGACCGCATCGTCTTCACGCAGGACGGCGTCGCGCTGCAAGCCCCGGGCGAGATCGTCGGCGACTGGCGCTCCGAGTCCGTGCGCTTCCAGGTCGACGCGGCGGCGGAGCTCGAGCCCGCCTGGCCCGCGGACGTGCGCGAGGCCGCGAAGGCGGGACGCGCAGTCGAGCTCGTGCGCGACGCGGCGGCGGAACAGGAACCCAAGGGCAAACGCTTCCTCGCGTGGCGTCCGGGCATGCTGCGCATCTTTCGCGAGCTCGAGCCCTCCGGGCTCGTCCTCGCGATGGCGATGTTCTTCTGCGCCGCCGTCACGAGCATCACGCGCTGGTGGCGGCTCCTCGCGGTGGCCGGCTGCCCGACGACCTGGTGGAACGCCTTCCGGCTCACGTTCCTCGGCTTCTTCTTCAACCTCGTCGTGCCGGGCCTCACCGGCGGCGACGTGATCAAGGCGGTGCTCGTCGTGCGCGAGCACGCGAAGCGCCGCGCGGATGCGCTGATGTCCGTGATCGTCGACCGCGGCCTCGGGTTGCTCGTGCTCGTGGCGCTCGCCGTCTTCGCGGTGTGGATCTCCGGCGAGCGCTTCCACGAGCTGAAGCTGTGGGTGACGCTCTTCTTCGGCGCGGCGCTGCTCGGGCTGTTCCTGGTCCTGCATCCTTTCCCGCGGCGCGTCCTGCGCATCGAGCGCCTCATCGCGCGCCTCCCGCAAAGGGAGCGCATCCAGTCGCTCGACCGCGCGCTGCGGCTCTACGGCGAGCACCCGTTCGAGATGTTCGTCGCGACGCTCCTCTCCGTCGGCAACCACGCGTGCATCGCGGGCGGCGTGTACGCGCTCGGGCAGGCGTTCGGCGAGACGCAGCTCACCGTGCTCGAGTACGTCGCCGTCGTGGCGCTCGCGAACGTGATCAGCTCGCTGCCGCTCGCGCCGGGCGGCTGGGGGCTGGGCGAGGCGACGTTTGGCACGCTGTTCCACGTGCTCGGCGCGTCGACGACGCTCGGCATCGCGGTCAGCCTGACCTACCGCCTGCTCGTGACGGCGATGAACCTCTCGGGCGGCATTTTCCTGCTCCTGCCGGGCGGAAGGAACCTGCGCGCGGAGGGCGAGGAGCTCGCCGCGCGCGACGAAGTCTCCGATGCGTCCGATTGACGCCCCGCGCGCGCTCCGTTCCAATCCTTCGTTCGTTTCGAGGCGTTCGCGCGCGGGGCCGAAGCTCCGGCGACCTGCGCCGCGCCCTTCGACGCGCCGTCCCCCCCGCCCCCTGCTCCGGAGCCCTCACGCATGTCCCTGCTCGTCGTCGGAACGCTGGCCTACGACACGGTCGAGACCGTCTTCGCGCGCCGCGAGGACGTGCTCGGCGGCTCCGCGACCTACTTCGCGATCGGCGCCTCGCGCTTCGCGCCGGTGAGCCTCGTCGGCGTCGTGGGCGAGGATTTCCGGAAGGGCGACCTCGAGCTCCTGCGCGGCGCGGGTGTCGACACGCGCGGGGTCGAGGTGGCGCAGGGCCGCACCTTCCGCTGGTCGGGCCGGTACGAGGGCGATTGGAACAAGCGCGTCACGCTGGAGACGCAGCTCAACGTGCTCGCCACCTTCGACCCGAAGGTCCCCGCCGCGCAGCGCGCGAGCCGCTACTTGTTCCTCGCGAACGCGAGCCCCGAGGTGCAGCTGAAGGCGCTGCTGCAGGTCGAGGCGCCGGCGTTCACGATGATGGACACGATGAACCTGTGGATCGACCACTCGCGCGACGCGCTGCTCGCCGTGCTGCGCAAGGTCGACGCGATCGTGCTCAACGACGAGGAGGCGCGCATGCTCACCGGCGAGCGCAACCTGATCCGCGCCGCGGGCGCGGTGCTCGGCCTCGGCCCGCGCTACGTCGTGCTCAAGAAGGGCGAGCACGGCGCCTTCGTCATGGGCGGCGACCTCCACTTCGCGCTCCCCGCGTACCCCGTCGAGAACGTCGTCGATCCCACGGGTGCGGGCGACTCGTTCGCGGGCGGGTTCATGGGCTACCTCGCCGCGCAGAGCCGCCACGATCCGGCCGCGCTGCGCAAGGCGATGCTCTACGGCACGATCACGGCCTCGTTCTGCGTCCAGGCCTTCGGCGTCGAGGCTCTGACCGGGTTGACGCGCCCCAAGATCGACGAGCGCTTCGACGAGTTGCTCCAGATCGTGACCGTGTGAACGCCGAGGCGCCGCGGCTCTTCGTCGGCCTCCCGCTCCCGCCGGAGCTGGCGCACGCGCTCCACACGCGCTTCGCGCCGGACTTCGAGCGCGCGGGGTGGCGGGTGCTCCTCCCCGTCGATCTCCACATCACGCTCGTCTTCCTGGGGTCCGTCGCCGTCGAGCGGATCGGGGAACTCGAGCGCGCTCTGCGGGTGGAATTCGAGGGCGCCACGGCAATCGATCTGTGCTTCGACGCGACCGGCGCCTTCCCGTCCGCTGGGCGGGCGCGCGTCGCCTGGGCGGGCGGGGAGGGGCTGTCCCGATCGACCCACGCGCTCCACCTCAGGGCGCTCCGCGCGGCGCGCCTCTTCGTCCCATCCGTCGACCAGGACGCGGGTTCCGTCCCCTGGACGGCGCACGCGACGCTGGCCCGCCCCCCCGGCGGGAAGCGCGTCCGTCCGCCGGCGGGCTTCCTCGACGCGGGGGTGTCGTTCGACGGACGAGGAGTGGAACTCGCCCTGTTCGAGTCGCGCCCGGACCGGCCGCCGGGAGCGCGCTACCCGCGCCGTTTTCAGATTCCCCTGATCCCGCCTCCGGCGTGAGATCGCCTGGAAGCCGCGCCTTTTTCGGTCACCGTCCGAGGCGCCGGACGTCGTGGAGGACGAGACCGCCGCGAGGGAGCGCCTCGGGGCTTTTTCCGACCCGAACAAATGGCTATCTTGCCGCCTCGCGTCCGGGAGCGGACGCCCGAGCCCACCGAAGGAATTCCATGACGACCCAGAAGCCGCAAGTCCTGAAAACCCCGGAGAAAACCCCCGAACTCGCGCCGCAGGCCCGCCCCGCGGTCGAACGCCCCGCGGTCGAACGCCCCGCGGTTGAACGGTCGACGCCCGAGCGCACGCCGGCCGAAAAGGCCGCGACGGAGCGCGAGAAGCTCGAGAAGTCGAAGAACCTCGAGGCGGCGCTGGGGGAGATCGAGAAGGCCTTCGGGAAGGGCTCGATCATGCGCCTCGGCGACCAGGGCGCGCTCATCCGCGAGCTGCGCGGGATCTCGACCGGCTCGATCGGCCTCGACGTGGCCCTGGGCGGCATCGGGCTCCCCAAGGGCCGCGTGGTCGAGATCTACGGGCCGGAGAGCTCGGGCAAGACGACGCTCACGCTGCACGTGATCGCCAACGCGCAGCGCGGCGGCGGCATCTGCGCCTTCGTCGACGCCGAGCACGCGCTCGACCCGGCGTACGCGCGCAAGCTCGGCGTCAAGCTCGACGACCTGCTCGTCAGCCAACCCGACACCGGCGAGCAGGCGCTCGAGATCGTCGAGACGCTCGTGCGCAGCAACGCCGTCGACGTGATCGTGATCGACTCGGTCGCGGCGCTCGTGCCGCGCGCGGAGATCGCGGGCGAGATGGGCGACAGCTTCGTCGGCCTGCACGCGCGCTTGATGAGCCAGGCGCTGCGCAAGCTCACGGCCGCGATCTCGAAGTCCGACTGCCTCGTGATCTTCATCAACCAGATCCGCGAGAAGATCGGCGTCATGTTCGGCAGCCCGGAGACGACGACCGGCGGGCGCGCGCTCAAGTTCTACTCGTCCGTGCGCCTCGACATCCGCAAGATCGGCCAGTTGAAGGACGGCGACGACGTCGTCGGCTCGCGCACGAAGGTCACCGTGGTCAAGAACAAGATCGCGCCGCCGTTCAGGAAGTGCGAGTTCGACGTGCTGTTCAACAAGGGCATCAGCAAGGAAGGCGAGCTGCTCGAGATCGGCACGAATGCCGGCGTGGTCCTGAAGTCGGGCACGTGGTTCTCGATGAAGCACGAGAAGGACGGCGAGGTCCGGCTCGGCCAGGGTCTCGAGAAGGCGCGCGCGTTCCTGATCGACAACCCCGACCTCGCCCTCGTGCTCGAGAAGCAGGTGCGTGCCCACGCGACGCCCACCTCGGGTTCGTCCGAGGAGAGCGACGCTCCGAAGCCCCCGGCCCGCGCCTGATCGCCGCCGTTCGGCGGCCCTCGATCTGGATCCCACCGCGCTCACGTTCCGGGTACCGGGGCGTGAGCGCGCTCGATTTCACGGCGAACCCGAGCGCGGGCTTGGCGCGCCTCGCGCTGGTCCGTCTACTGTTCGCCCCATGACCGCCTCCACGACCCAGGGTTCGACCCAACGCTTCACCGCCGCCCGCGTCCGCCAGGACTTCCTCGATTTCTTCGCGGGGCACGGCCACGCGATCGTGCCGAGCTCGCCCGTCTTCCCGAAGGACGACCCGACGCTGCTCTTCACGAATGCCGGGATGAACCAGTTCAAGGACGTGTTCCTCGGCACGGGCACGCGACCCTACAAGCGCGCCGCGGACACGCAGAAGTGCATCCGCGTGTCGGGCAAGCACAACGATCTCGAGGAGGTGGGCGTCGACACGTATCACCACACGTTCTTCGAGATGCTCGGGAACTGGTCCTTCGGCGACTACTTCAAGGAGGACGCGATCGTCTGGGCGTGGAAGCTCCTCACCGAGACGTGGGGGCTCCCGCCGGAGCGCTTGTGGGTCACCGTGTTCGGCGGCGACGAGAAGGACGGGCTTCCCGCGGACACGGAGGCCGAGCGCATCTGGATCCAGAAGGCCGGCGTCGATCCCAAGCGCGTCCTGCGCTTCGGCCGCAAGGCGAACTTCTGGGAGATGGGGGAGACCGGCCCCTGCGGCCCGTGCACCGAGATCCACATCGACCGCGGTGCCCCGGGCTCGAACCCGGCGGACGGCGCGGACCCGACGATCGGCGTCAACGCGGGCAACGAGCGCTTCATCGAGCTCTGGAACAACGTGTTCATGGAGTTCAACCGGCTCGACGACGGGCGCCTCGCGAAGCTGCCCGCGCAGTCGGTGGACACGGGCATGGGCTTCGAACGCATCCTCTCGGTGCTCCAAGGCAAGCGCTCGAACTACGACACGGACCTCTTCACGCCGATCTTCGCGCGCATCGAGCAGCTCTCCGGGCGCAAGTACGGCGCGACGATGGCCCCGGCGGACATCGCCTTTCGCGTCATCGCCGACCACACGCGCGCCGTGACGAGCGCGATCTCCGACGGCGCCTCGCCGTCGAACGAAGGGCGCGGCTACGTGCTGCGTCGCTTGATCCGCCGCGCGTCGCGCTTCGGACGGCAGAACCTCGGCCTGCAGGAACCCTTCCTGTGCCAAGTCGTGCCCGCGGTCGCAGCGGTGCTTGGCGACACGTTCCCCGAGATGCGCGCGCGCGCGGAGCACGTCGCCGCGGTGTTGCGCGCCGAGGAGGAGCAGTTCGGCCGCACGCTCGACCGCGGCCTGGGCCTGTTCGCCGAGCTCGCCTCGAAGGTCGAGAAGAGCGGCGCGAAGACGCTGCCCGGCGCGCCGTCCTTCGAGCTCTACGCGACCTTCGGGTTCCCGCAGGACCTGGTCGAGCTCATGGCGCGCGAGCGCGGTCTCTCGCTCGACGTCGCGGGCTGGGATGCCGCGATGGAGAAGCACCAGGCGGCGTCGCGCTCGGAGGGCAAGTTCAAGCAGCTCCTCTCGGCCGAGCAGCTCGGCGGACTGTCGGCGACGCGCACGACGTGTCACGAGGACGGCGCGCACGGCGTCGAGCTCGACACGCGCATCGCGAAGCTCCTTCGCGACCCGGGCCAGAAGGACCGGCTCGTGCTCGTCGAAACGGCGTTCTACGCCGAGAGCGGTGGCCAGGTCGGCGACGCGGGCGCGATACGATCGGCCGATGGGAACTTCGCCTTCACCGTGGAAGACACGCAGAAGGTCGGCG
>JACRIO010000270.1 GCA_016220035.1 Planctomycetota bacterium
ACAGGCACTCGAGCGCGTCGCCCGAGGCCAACCCGCGCAGCCACGGTCGCGTCTTCGCGGCGTCGATCGTGAGCGTCCCGTCGTCGTTCAGGCAACCGACGTCGTTCGCGGGATGCGCGAGCGCCACGGTGCACTTGTTCAGCCGACCGTTCGAGCGCACGACGAACGAGTGCCCCCACGCGGCGTGGCACACGGCGTCCTCGAAGTTCGGTTCCAAGACCGCGAGGCCGCCCGCGCGCGCCTCCTCGCGCGCGCAGGCGAGCGCTTCCGCGTCGCGCTCGTCCTCGAGCACGGCGATGGCCGCGTCGTTCGGGCCGCCGAGGCGCGAGAGCGGCCGCAGGAACAACCGGAAGCGCGGATCGCCGCCGAACGCGGCCTCGCACTGCTCGAGGAAGCGCGGGAGCTCGGCGAGGTTCTCCTTGTCGGCGTGCACGCGCAGACGCACGTCGAAGTCGCGCTCGACCGCGCGCAGCGCCGTCACGTTGCGCCACACCCGGTCGAACGTGCCCTGGCCGCCGAGGCGCATGCGTCGGCGGTCGTGGACCTCCTTCGGGCCGTCGAACGAGATCTGCCACGAGGAGATCCCGAGGTCGACGAGCTCCTCGCACAGCGCGCGCGAGAGCTTCCACGCGTTGGTGGTGATGTCCGAGCGCAGCTCGACGTGCGCGTGCTCGCGCGCGCGGCGCAGGACGCGTCGGATCACGTCCGCCGCGAGCAAGGGCTCGCCGCCGAACCACGAGAGGTCGACGCGTTCGGTGTTAGGGAGCCGCCGATCGAGGAAGCGCAGGAGCGCCAGGACGACGCGTTCCTCCATGCGCCCGAGCGCGAAATCCTCGTAGCAGTACGTGCAGCGGAAGTTGCACGCCTCCGTCGGCATCACCGTGAGGTGCATCCGACGGTCGTCGAGCGCGTGCGCGAGCAGGTCGGGACGAAGGCTCATGCGTACCTCTCTCAGTATGGAGCTTCGGGTGCGGTGCTCCCGCCAGGGACGACGTGCACTCCCGGGACGGACGCACCGCTCGAAGTCGAGGAACGCTAGCGTCCCCCGCCGACCCTGGACCGCGCGGAATACTGGAGCTGTCCCGCGAACGTCTTCACGAGTCGCAGGAGCTTTCCGTCGCAGACGCACAGCTCGAGCGGTCCGACCCAACGGAGCTTCTGCGGCGGATTGCCCTCGGGGTAGGGCTGGTAACCGACGCGGTCCTTCAGCGGGCCGACGCGCGCGCCGGACTTCGGCGGGAGGCCGATGACGATTTCCTTCTGCTTGCGCCGGCCGAGACCCGCGAGCTTCGCGCGCAGCTCCGGATCGAGGATCACGATGTGCCCCTCCGGCGACCACGCGACGGCGCCGACGTTCCAGCGGTGGCTCGCGAGGTCGGGCAGTGCGGGATCCGCCGCGGGCGCGCCGGCCCGGCCCTTCCTCACGCTGCCCTTGGATCGAACGGACTTGACGGGCTCTCTCTTCCTGCTCATTTCGGTTCCTCCACGACTGGTACGGTGGGTTCACTCACGTCCGGCGCGAAGAACGCCGGTGGGTTCTCGATGGACGGCTCCAGCTCGCCGACGGCGAGGAATCCAGCCCAATTCACAGGCGCGTCCGAGGCTTCGGCGCGGCGCAGCCCGGCGAGCACGCTCAGGTTCGCCGTCCGCATCGCGAGCGCGGCATCGGCCCCGCTCTCGAAGCGCGCGCGATACGCCGCTTCCATCCACGCGCGCGCGGCGCGGTCCGGCACGGGCCAGACGCTGCCGATCACGATCCGCGCGCCCGCGGTGCGCAGCGCGCGCCGCAGGCCGACCGCGGCCTCGCCGCGCCGCAGCTCGCCGAGCGCCGTCTCGCACGCCGAGAGCACGCACCACTCGACGTCTTGGAGGTCGAGCGCGAGCGCCTCCTCGGCCGACAGCCGGCCGTCGTCCGCGGGCGGCTCGTCGTCGGAGCCCCGCGCGAAGGCGAGGCCCGAGCGCAGGAGTGCTTCGAGCGATGCGGGTTCGTCGATCGCGTCGACCGGAGCGCACGCGAACACCGGGCGGCCGCGCGCGTCCGCGCTCGGCGCGACGGCGCTGGAGGCGTCGAAGTACCCGTGCGTCGCGAGGTGCACGATGCGCCGTCCCGGAGCGCCCGCCCGCAGCGCGCGCTCGGTCGCGTCGGCGCCGACGAGCACCGTCACCGGCTCGTTCGCGAATGGGCTCGCCGCGTGCATGCGCGCGAGCGCCTCCACCTCGCCGCGCGACTCCTCGAGCCGCGCCCAGCTCGTCTCCGCGCCGTAGGCGGGGTCGCCGAGCGCGAGCATCCCGCGGCCGGCGGGGCGCGGCCGGCGCGCGAGCTCGTGCTCCGCGTCGTGGTACGCGAACGGCGGCGCGCACTCGGCGAGGAAGCGTCCGTCGTCCGCGAGCAGCGCGTCGAAGGGCACGAACGCGAGCGTCCCCTCCGGGACGACGTGCACGCGCGTCGCACCGGCGCAGGCCGCGGCGACCGGATCCCAGACGAGGCGTCGCAGCGCCCGCGCGCGGGCCGCGAAGGCCGGCGCCTCGCGCGGGAGCGAGCACGCGGAGCGGAAGGCGAGCACGGCCTCGTCGAGCTCCTGCTCCGTGCCCAGGTAGCGCGTCGTCACGGGCCCGTCCGCGCGCAGCACGAAGACCTGCAGCCCGGCCGTCCACGCGAGCGGATGCCACGCGGCGCTCGGGCGCGCCGTGCGGGCGTAGCTCACGAGCACCGCGCCGTCGCCGAGCAGCCCGCGCAGCCGCCCGACGTCGAGCGTGCCCGGATCGACGACGGGAGCGCACTCCGCGAAACGGCGCTCGCACCGCTCGCGATCGGCGCGCGCGGCGTCGAGCGCCGCGTCGCCGGCGCGTCCGCGCGCATGCTGGACGTGGAGCGCCGCGAGCGCTTCGCGCGCGCGCACGAGCTCGGCCCCGGTGCGCGCGAGCTCCGGATCGCCGCCGATATGGAGGAGGCGCGCGCGTTCGGCGCACTCGCGCTGCACCCGGCCGCGCGAGGCGAGCAGCGCGTCGAGCACGCGCTCCGCCGCCCGCGGATCGCCGAGCCGTTCCGCGGCCGCCATCGCGGGCGCGATCACGGCTTCGAGAACGGCCGCACGCCGCAGCGCGAGGCGGCCGAGCTCCTCGACGAAGAGCGCCGAGCGCTCCCAGTTCGCGCGCGCGAGCTCACCGGCGCGGAGCCCGAGCTCGAGCGCGCGAGCGTCGTCGCCGGCGAGGTGCGCCACGCGCGCCGCGTCCGATGCGAGCGAAGGATCGTCCGCGACGCGCGGTTCGCTCGCCAGCACGCGCCGCGCGCCCTCGAGGTCGCCCTCGCGCGCGCAGTTCCAGGCCTGGAACGAGACGCGCGCGAGCTCGAGTCCTGCGTCCCCGCAGCGCCCGGCGAGCTCCTCGAAACGCGCGCACCGAGCGCGCTCCTCCGCGGTCGCGGGCGCCGCGCCGAGCGCGTCGAGCGCGCAGAGTCCGCCCAGCGTCGCGGCCTCCGAGCAGGGGTCGGGGGCGACGGCGCGCGCATGGACCGCGAGCGCTTCCGCGTACGCCTTCCGCGCGGCCGCGTCGTCGTGGAGCTTGGCCGCGAGCTCGCCCTCGAGCCGCAGGAGGTCCGCGTGCTGCGTGGAATCGAGCTCGCCCAGGCGCGCGAGCTCGGCGCGCGCCCGCGCGGAGGCCGCGCGCGCGCCGCGATCGTCGTCGAGCTCGAAGGCGATGCGCGCGAGCTTCGCGAACGCGTCGGCGCGCTGGCGCGAGGCGACGGGATCGTCGCGGAGGAGCTCGAAGGCTTCCTCGTAATGCGCGCGCGCCGCGGCGAGGTGCCCGAGGCCGTCCTCGCGACCGCCGAGGACGAGCAGCGCGTTCACGAGCTCGGGGTGATCGTCGCGCTGGAGCTCCCGGCGCAGCGCGAGCGCCGCGCGCGCGAGCTCGACGGCGCGCTCCGGTTCGCCGGCGACGCTTGCGACGACGGCCGCGAGCTCCATGCGCCACGCGCGGTCGACGTGGACGCGCGGGAGCAGCTCGTCCTGGATCGCGTTCGAGCGCGCGAGCGCCGCGCGCGCCGCCGCGAGGTCGCGTCCGTCGGACGCGGCGGCGTAGGCCAGGAACGCCTCGGCGAGCGCCGCGCGCGGATCGCGGCCGCGGCTCGCCGCGTTCGCGAGTTCGATCGTCTGCGCGAGCCGCGCCCGCGCTTCCTTCCACTCGCGCCGGACGGCGTGCAGGAGGGCGAGCTGGACCAAGGGGTCGATCGCGCGCGGGTCCGACGCCCCCACGAGGTCTGCGGCGAGCTCGACCGCCGCGCGCGCGCGTTCGCCGGTCTCCGGAGCGTTGCGCCGGCTGCCGCGGCGTCCGGCCTCGCTCGCGCGCGCGAGCAACTCGATGCGCTCGGGGTCGCACGCGTCGGTCGCGGCGAGCGCGCGCGCGGCGAGCGCGAGCGCATCGGAGGGACGGCCGGCCTCGAGGGCCGCGCGCACCGCGGCGAGAGCGGGCGTCCGCTCGTCCCCGGCACCCGCGGTCGACGACGCGGCGCAGGCGGCGAGCACGGCCGCGACGAGCGCCGATCGGGGGCGAATGGGACGAGCGAACATGCGAAAGGGGCCACGAACCCGTGGAGAGCTGGGGGCATACCCTCGAGCTCCTCCACTACAAACGCAGGGGCCGAATCGGGCCGCCAAGAAGTCGAGAAATCTCCGTGAGCCGCGGACTCCGTCCCGAACTCCACTCTCGCGTCACCTTCGATACGGTGTCAGGTGACTTTCTCTCCGATTCGCAGCCGACGCGCAGCGGGGTCGCGGCGGACCGCGGAGTTGGTCGAACGACCCAGCGCTTCGACGCTCAACCCTTCACGCACACGACCTGCCGCAGCGTGTGCACGACCTCGACGAGGTCCGACTGCGCCGCCATGACCTGGTCGATCGATTTGTACGCCATCGGCGTCTCGTCGATCACGTCCGCGTCCTTCCGGCACTCGACGTGCCGCGTCGCTTCCTTGTGGTCGGCGACGGAGAACTGCTGGCGCGCTTGGTTGCGGCTCATCTTCCGGCCCGCGCCGTGCGAGCACGAATCGAAGCTCTCGGGGTGACCCTTGCCGCGCACGATGTAGCTCGCCGCCCCCATCGAGCCCGGGATGATGCCGAGCTCGCCCGCGCCCGCGCGCACGGCGCCCTTGCGCGTCAGGAACACGTCCGCGCCGTAGTGGTGCTCGCGTGCGACGTAGTTGTGGTGGCAGTTCACGACCATCGCCGTCGCCTGGAAGTTGCGCACGCCCTTGAGCGCCTTCACCGCCTCGACGACGGCCTTCATCATGAGCGCGCGGTTCGTCATCGCGAACTTCTGCGCCCATTCGACGGCCTCGACGTAGTCGTCGAAGTGCTGCGTGCCCTCCGTCAGATAGGCGAGGTTCTGATCGGGCAGGTTGCCGAGGGCGGCCCGCATGTCCTGCTTCGCGAGCTCGATGAAGTACGTGCCGATCCGATTTCCGACGCCGCGCGAGCCCGAGTGCAGGAGGAACCACACGCGCTCCGCCTCGTCGATGCACACCTCGATGAAGTGGTTGCCCGAGCCGAGCGTGCCGAGCTGCGTCACGTGGTTCGACTGGCGGACGTGCGGGTGCTTCTGCGCGATGCGGCGGAACACGGGTTCGAGCTCCACCCACGCGTTCGCACTGCGGTCGGGCACGGCGTGCCAGGAGCCCGCGTCGCGCTTCCCCTTTTTCGAGAGCCCGTGCGGCACGGCCTTCTCGATCGCGTCGCGCACCTGCTTCAGGTTGTTGGGCAGGTCGTCGCCGGTGAGCGTCGTCTGCACCGCCATCATCCCGCAGCCGATGTCGACGCCGACCGCGGCGGGGATGATCGCGCCGATCGTCGGAATCACGCTCCCCACGGTCGCGCCGATGCCCCAGTGCACGTCCGGCATCGCCGCGACCCACTTGTGCACGAACGGCAGGCGCGCGACGTTGAGGAGCTGCTTCTGCGCCTCGTCCTCGAACGGGACGCCGCGCACCCAGGCCTTGATCGGCACGCCGTCCTCGACGTCGATCACTTCGTAGTTCGCGGGCTCGCCCATCGGCGCGAAGCTACTCGCCGAAGCGCGGTCGATCGAGCTGTTCGCGCACGGATCAGGGCTGATACAGCTCGATCGCGACCGGTCCGCCGCCGATCACGACGACGCGGCCGTCGAGCGGCGAGCGCAGCGCCGATGCGCCGGCGCGCGAAGCGGCCATCGGGGCGCCCGCGGCGGCGGGCTGGCCGGGGGTGAGCAGCTCGGAGGTCGCGAGCGCCGTCGGCAACACCGGCGTGCCCGACAGGATCGCGCCGATGTCGAGCGTGCCGTTGAAGCCGCCCGCGACGAACGTCTTCTGCGCGTCGAGCGCGGTCGCGGTGTGGAACGCGCGCGTCTCCAGCAGGACCGGGCCGACCGAGAAGCTACCGAGGCCGCTCGTCGTGTACAGCGCCGTCGAGCCGATCGTCACGAACGCGATCTGCGTGATGTCGCCCGTCGTGAGCACGCCCGACAGGTCCGCCGTGATGCCGCCCGTGAGCAAGACGCGCCCGTCGGAGAGCTTCGTGGCGCCGTGGAACATGCGGCCCTCGGTGAAGGTCTTCGGGAACAGGCCGAACGTGTTGTTCGTCGCGCTGTACGTCCACGCGAGGTTCGACACGAAGGGCAGGTTCACGATCGGCGCGACGCCGAGCCCGCCCGCGACGAGCACCTGGTTGTTGTTCATCAACGTCGCGGTCGCGAAGGCCTTGCGCTCGGCGATGCTCGGGCCCGCGGTGAACGTGTTGGTGGCCGGATCGAACAGTTCGCTCGTGGCGAGGATGCCGTCGAAGAGGGTCGCCGGGTTCGTGATGTCGATCAGCGACAAGCCGCCGAACAGGAACACCTTCCCGTTCGGCAGTCGGCAGGCCGCGGCGCCGGCGCGCGGGCTCCCCATCGGGCCCACGCTCTCCGCGGTTCCCGTCGCGGGGTCGTAGAGCCACGCTTCCGCGCTCGGCTGCTGCGTCGTGACGTCGAGGCCGCCCGCGCAGAGCACGCGGCCGTCGGCGAGCTGCGCGCGCGCGGCGAAGGTCAGGTTGAACGGGAGCAGGCCGTTCGGGAGGAGCTCCTGTCGGTCGGGCTCCCACGTGCTCGCGACGGGGCCCGCGCCGCCGATCGCGAGCATGCGCCCGCCGTCGAGTGGGAACAGGTCGCCGAACACCGACAATCCGACGGCGCCGTACGCGGTCGGCCCGAAGGAGGCCGGCGCGAGGAAGACCGCGCGCGCCGTGTTCGAGAGCTCGAGCGAGGGCCGGCCCGACACCGCCTGGAAGGTCCAGTGCCGGCCGACGAAGCCCCCGGCGATCGGGAAGCTCACCACCGCTTGTCCGCTCGCCGGAAGCACGCCGTGCGGGAAGTTGCCCGAGGCGAGTTGGCGCGTGGGGTCGACGTCGATCGTGATCTGCGGCGTGATCGCCGTCGCCGCTTCCAACTCGGAGAAGTAGAGCGCCCACGGCCGACCGGGCTCGCCCGTGACGCGCACCGAGCAGTTGCCGGGCGCCGCGGAGCTCGTCACCTCGACGTGCAGCGCCTGCGCGGCCGCGAACGGAACGAGGAGGAGCGCGAAGGACGCAGGGAGCAAAGCACGGTGGGACATGGAACCTCGGAGGCCGGTGGAGAGGCGCGGATCGAGCGTAAGGGTAGCGCCGATACGCCGCAAGCCGTGGAAGCGTGACGCGCTCCGCCCGGCGCGCGCCCTCACCGCCGGTCGATCACACCCGTGCCGCGCGCGTCGCTCAGCGTCTCCGCGGCGGCGAGGTAGTTCGCGCCGCGCGCGAGCGCGTCGTTCCACGGCAGGCGGCGCGCGTCCGCGATCGCTCCGATCGTGGAGACCGCGCGCGCGCGCAGCCCGCTGCTCCGTTCGGCGTCGTTCGCGAGCTCGAAGAGGACGTCGAGCGCGCGCTCGTCCCCCACCACGGCGAGCGCCTGCATCAGGCCGTACTCGGCGGCGCTGCCGGACGCGCCGCGCAGCTCGGCGACCAGTTCGGGGGTGAGCTCGGCGTCGTTCAGCAGCGCGAGCCCGACGGCGGCTTCGCGCACGAGCGCGGGGCGCGCGCGGGCGGCGATCAGCGCGCGGCGCAGCACGGGGAGCGCGCTCTCCGCGTCGGCGAGACCCAGCGCGATGCAGCACGCCGCGCGCGTCGCGTCGTCGGCGGCCTCCGCGAGGCGGCTCGTGAGCAGCTCCGCCGTGCCCGCGTCGGCGCGCAGGCCGAGCGCCAACGCGCACGCCGCCGCCTCGTCGGGCGACGACGTCTTCGCGAGGCGCACGCGCAGGAGCTCGGCCGCTTCGCCGGAGGAAGTGCGCCCCGCGTCGCGCAGCGCGCGGCCGTAGAGGCCCAGCGCGAGCGCCGCGAACGCGCGCGTCGCGCCGCGGCCGTCCGCGAGCTCGCGCAGGAGGAAGCGGTGCGTCTCGCCCGTGCCCGCGAAGGGCGCGCCGACGTCCTCGTCGGGGCGCGCGGCGATCCGCCCGAGCGCGAGCAGCGCGAAGTGGCGCGTGTCGAGGTCGGCGTCGCGCGCCGCGATCGCCAACTGCGCGCGCGCTTCCTTGTCCTGCGGCGCGGCGCCGGCATCGGAGAGCTCGGCCAGGGCGAGCACGGCGCTCTGCGCGAGCTCATTCGGCGCGCGCTCCGCCGGCGCGAGGAGGTCGATGCAGAGGCGCTCGACGGCGTCGTGGAGCCCGTCGCACGCACCGCGCGCGAGGCGCGCGATCGCGGTGAGCGCGTGCGCGCGGAGCACGGGGCTCGTGCGATCGTTCTGCACGATCTGCGCGAGGTGCGCCGCGAGCGCCTCGCGCGCGGCGGTGGGTTCGAGCTCGCGCGCCGTGCGCTCGAAGCCGCCCTTCCACGCCTTCGCGTCCGCGGCGAGCGGAACGATGCCGAGCGCGTTGACGCACGCCACTGCGACCTCGCGCGGCGTGTCGCGCTGCGCGGCGAGGCGCACGAGGCCCTCGACCGCGAAACGCCGCACGTCCTCGTTCGGCGCCTCGGCCGCGAGCAGACCCGCGGAGTACGCGGCGTGCGCGCGCACGCGGTAGGGCACGGAGTCGCGGGCGCAGAGCGCGCGGCCCGCTTTCGTGTCGCGCGCGAGTTCGAGCAGCGGCTCGGCCGCGCTGCCCGAGCCGAAGAGGCCGAGCGCCAGCGCCGCGGCTTCGGACACGCGCGCGTCGGGATGGGCGAGCGCGCGCTCCACGAGCGCGACGCGCGCGGTCTTCTCGAGGCCGTTCTCGCGCGGGGCCGAACGCGCGAGCGCGAACACGAGCTCCGCGAGCAGCTCGGGGTTCGACTCGCGCTCGAAGAGCCGCGCGAGGGCCGGCAGGACGCGCAGGTCGACCGTCTTCGCGGTGACCGCGCCGCGGCGCGGCAAGGGACGGCCGACGGCGGTCGCCTCGGGGCTCGCGGGTGGCGCGGGCGCGCGCAGGTCGAGCAGCGCGTCGCGGTTGAAGAGCCACCACGTCTCCCAACCCGAGCGGTCGTCGCCCTCCGCCGCGGGCGTGCGCGGCGAGTCCTTCGGACGCGGCTCGCTCGCGGCGCTCGCGGCGCTCTTCGCGGCGTTCTTCGCGGGCGGCGCCTTGGGGTCGACGGGCAGCGTCTTGTCCTCCGGCGCCGGCGGGGTCGCGGTCGAGCCCCCGCTCGTCCCGCCGCCGCCGTTCGATCCGCCGCCTCCCTGGAACGAACTTCCGCCCGCCGAGGAGCCCTTCGGCGCGACGACGCCGGGGAGCTGCGCCCGCGCAGCGACCGCGCCGAGCAGGACGGCGAGGAGCAGCAGCGGGGATCGAGAGTGGCGGCGCATGGGGTGGGTTCGAGCTTCGCGTTCCCGACCCGCGGGAGCAACTGCGGGTCCACCGCACGGGTGCGATCGGCCGCCGGGCGGACGGCACCTCGGGTCGGCGGACGCGGGCCGCGGCGCGTTCGAGCGCGGCCGGTGTGCGCGACCGCTCGGCCGCCTGCGCGGGGCTCGCACGGCGGACCCCGTCCCGCAGGCGCCCGGGGGTTGCTTTCGTTGGGATGGGCTCACGCTCCGCGCGGGGGAGCGAGCTCGGCCGCGAAGGTCGCGAGCGTGCGCCGTTCCGTCGAGCGGTCCAGCACGGCGAACACGACCTCGTCGAAGGCGTGCTCGAAGCGCCCGCCGCGGCCGAGCAGCGCGGCGAACGCGCGCGCGACGACCGCGGGCTCGTTCTGGAAGACGCCGCAGCCCCAGGCGCCGAGGACGAGGCGCGCGACGCCCTCGCGCACGGCGACGTCGAGCACGAGCTCCGCGCGCCGCGCCAGCACCGGCGCGATCTCCGCAGTGCGCTCGGGCTCGTGTACGCGCACGACCGCGGCGTTGGGCGCGGCGGCCGAGAGGACCGCGGCCTGCGCGGGCGTTTCGAGCAGCGCGCCGTGCTCGTCGCGGAAGAAGGGTACGCCGGGGACGAAGACCACGTGGTCGAGGTAGAGCGCCGACGCGTGGGCGCGCTGGCGCGCGTAGAGCTCGGGCTGCGCCGCGAGGCACGCGTGCAAGGCGGACGAGCGCGCGAGCGACTCCTCCTGGGCCTCGGCGCCGCTCTCGAACTCGCCGCCGGGTTTCGTCGCCGACGCGAAGGAGAGCGCCGCGAGCGGGCCGCCGTCCACCGCGCCGAGCCGCAGGACGGCGGCGAGCGTCGACTCGTCCGTCACGCGCAGGGCCGCGGAGCTCCGGCGCGGCGCGCGGGCCGCGGCGGCGCCCGGCGAATGGACGCGCGTCCCGGCGATGGAGCGCGCGATCGCGTCGCCGAGCTCCACGCGGCGTCCATTCGGGAGGGTGTAGCCGCGCGCGTCGACGATCGCGAGCGTCTCGAGCGCGATCGCGCGGAGCGCCTCGGACCTGCGGGACATGGCGCGCTCCACGTCGACAGCCTACCGCGACCCCGCCCGCGGACGGTGTCGGAACGCGGGCCGCATCCGCTAACCTCTCCGCGCGATGCAGGACTTCGAGAAGCTCGGGCTCTTCTACCTCGGACGCGAGTACGACCTCTTGCGCGGCGCGAGCCGCGAGGAGCTGCTCCTCTACGACGCGAAGGACCTCGTCACGCACGCGGTGTGCGTCGGCATGACCGGCAGCGGCAAGACGGGCCTGTGCCTCGGCCTGCTCGAGGAGGCCGCGATCGACGGAATCCCCGCGCTCGTCGTCGACCCGAAGGGCGATCTCGCGAACCTCCTGCTCACGTTCCCGGAGCTCGCGCCGGCCGACTTCCTCCCGTGGGTCGACGCGGACGCGGCGCGGCGCGCGAACCAGACCGCGGAGGATTTCGCCGCGAGCGAAGCGCGCCACTGGAAGGAAGGCCTCGCCGCATGGGGCCAGGACGGAGCGCGCATCGCGAAGCTGCGCGCGAGCGCGGACGTCGTCGTCTACACGCCGGGCAGCACCGCGGGGCTCCCCGTCTCGATCCTCTCGTCGCTCGGAGCGCCGCCGGAGGAGTTGCGCGAGGACGGCGAGCTCTTCAACGAGCGCATCGCGAGCACGGTGACGAGTCTGCTCGGCCTGCTCGAGCTCGACCTCGATCCGATCCAGAGCCGCGAGCACATCCTGCTCTCGACGCTGCTCGGCCGCGCGTGGAGCGCGGGGAAGGACCTCGACCTCGCCGCGCTGATCCACGCGATCCAGGAACCCGGCGTCGCGAAGATCGGCGTGCTCGACGTCGAGAGCTTCTATCCGGCGAAGGAGCGCTTCCAGCTCGCGCTGCGCCTCAACAACCTGCTCGCGTCGCCGACCTTCGCGAGCTGGATGGAGGGCGAGCCGCTCGACGTACGGCGCATGCTCCACACCGCGGAGGGGAAGCCGCGCGTCGCGATCTTCTCCATCGCGCACCTCACGGACGCCGAGCGCATGTTCTTCGTGTCGCTGCTCCTGAACCAGACGCTCGCGTGGATGCGCCAGCAGACGGGGACGAGCTCCCTGCGCGCGCTCTTCTACATGGACGAGATCTTCGGGTACTTCCCGCCCACCGCGAACCCGCCGTCGAAGCGGCCGCTGCTCCTCCTGCTCAAGCAGGCGCGCGCGTTCGGTCTCGGCGTCGTGCTCGCGACGCAGAACCCGGTCGACCTCGACTACAAGGGCCTCGCGAACTGCGGGACGTGGTTCATCGGCCGGCTGCAGACCGAGCGCGACAAGCTGCGCGTGCTGGACGGGCTCGAGGGCGCGGCCGCCCAGGGCGCGGCGGGCACCGGAGCGGGCTTCGACCGAGCGGCGATGGACCGGATGCTGTCGCGCCTCGGGAAGCGCGTGTTCCTGATGAACGACGTGCATGAAGCGGGGCCGGTCGTGTTCGAGACGCGCTGGACGATGTCGTACCTGCGCGGGCCGATGACGCGGGCGGAGATCAAGCGGCTGATGGAGCCGCGCAAGACGCGCGCCGCGAGCGCGACCGACGCGCCCTCGAGCCATCCGCGGGCGACGGCGCTGGACACCGCCGTCGTTCCCGCCGCCGGCACGAGCGCGGCGATGTTCGCGTCCGCGCGGACGCCCGCGCGCTCGAACGCCGCGGACGCGCGGCCCGTCCTCGCCCCCGACATCGCGCAGTGCTTCCTACCCGTGCGCTCGCTCGCGAAGAGCGGCGCGACGCTCGTCTACCGGCCCGCGCTCTACGCCGCGGGCCGCGTCTACTACTCCGACGCGAAGCTCGGCGTGGACCGGACGACCGCGCCGCGCGTGCTCGTGCGGCTCGGCGCGGGCGCCGTCACGCTCGACTGGGAGAGCGCCTGCGATCCAGGCTGCGACGAGCGCGAGTTCGATCCCGAGCCGCGCGCGGGCGCCGCGTTCGAGGCGCTCCCGCCCGAGGCGGGGAAGAAGAAGAGCTGGGACGCCTGGAGGAAGTCGTCCGCCGACTACCTCTACCGCTCGGAGAAGCTCGAGCTCCTGCGCTCGCCGGCCCTCGGCCTGTGCTCGCGGCCCGGCGAGGCGCAGCGCGACTTCGTGATCCGCCTGCGCGAGGCGGCGCGCGAGGAACGCGACACGCGCTCGGAGAAGCTGCGCGCGAAGTACGCGCCAAAGCTCGCGACGCTCGACGAGCGGCTGCGGCGCGCGCGCCAGGCCGTGGAGAAGGAACAGGAACAAGCGCGCGACTCGAAGGTCGGCAGCGTGCTCTCGTTCGGCGTCTCGCTCATGGGGGCGTTCCTGGGCCGCAAGACGATCAGCGCCGCGAACGCGAGCCGCGCGGCGACGGCGGCGCGCAGCGTCGGACGCTCGATGAAGGAAGCGAAGGACGTGGAGCGCGCGACGGAGACCGTCGAGGCCGCCCTGGCGCGGCGCGCGGAGCTCGAGCACGAGTTCCAGGACGAGCTCGCGGCCCTCGCGGCGCAGTTCGACCCCGAGTCGGAGCAGCTGGAGACGCTCGCGCTGAAACCGAAGAAGACCAACGTCACGGTCGAGCTCGCGACGCTGGCGTGGGCACCCTACTGGCGCGCCGACGACGGCACGGAGACGCCCGCGTGGACGTGAGCGGCCGCGAGGAAGCGCGATGGTCGTGATCCACCGCGTGAGCGGCCTCACGAACGCCGCGTTCGTCGAGGAGCACGCGCGCGCGGGGCGCGTGGGCCTCGTCGGCGGCGCGTCGCTGATCGACCGCGCGATCGCCCTCGCGCAGCGCCCACTCGCGCGCGGGGCGGGGAAGAGCGCCTGGTCGCACGCGTTCCTGTTCCAGGGCCGGCGCGCGGACGGACGGCACTGGGTGATCGAGTCCGACCTCGACGTGCACAGGAAGCACGTGCGCCTCGGCGTGCAGGAAAACCGCGCGGACAAATACGCCGACGAGGCTGCGTGGCCGTCGATCGCGATCCTCGACTTCGGCCTCACCGCCCGCGAGGTCGAACGGGTGCACGCGCTCGCGCTCGAGCTCGTCGCGACGCGCGTGCGCTACTCCGTGCGCGAGCTCCTGGGCACGCTGGTCGCGCTGCACCGCCCGAACGCGTCGGGCGCGCGCGCGAAGGCGAACCCGCTCGCCCGCGAGCACGCGATCTTCTGCTCCGCCTTCGTGCAGCACGTCTTCCGCGAGTGCGGCGTCGACCTCGTCCCCGGCGTCGACGTGAAGCACACGGCCCCCGAGGACCTCGCCCGTTCGCCGCGCGCGAAGACGATGTGGTTGCGGACGGAGCGGCGTCCGGACCGCGAGCGGGCTCAGCGACGTTGATCGGCGTCCGCGCGCGCCGGCCCCGCGATCGTGAACACGAGCCTGTGCTCCGGGTCGAGCGCGGCGGCGAGCTCCAGCCCGACGAAGCGCGCGAGCGCGTTGCACAGCGCGAGCCCGAGGCCCAGGTGCGAGCCGTCGCGGCGCGTCTGCCCGCCCTTCCTCGGCTCGAAGAGGCGCGCGACGGACTCCTCGTCGAGCGCGGGCGCCGCGTTGCGGATGCGGCAGGCGAAGCTCGCTCCCGTGCGCTCCACGTCGACGCGCACCGCGGTCCCCGTCGGCGCGTACTCGACCGCGTTGCGCAGGAGGTTGTCGACGATCGCGCGCAGCATCGCGCGGTTCGTGTCGAGCCATACGCCGTCGGCGATCTCGGCCTCGATCGAGAGACGGCGCTGCGCCGCGGAGGCCTCGTGGTCGTCGAGCACGTCCTGGACGAGAGTTCCGAGCTCCACGCGATCGCCCGCGCGCTCGAGCTGCCCCGCCTCGGAGCGGCGGAGCAGGAGCAGCGCCTGGACGAGCGACTGGATGCGCTCGACGCTCGTCAGGAACGCCTGGTAGTTGCCCGAGGAGCGCGCGGCCGGATCGGCGCGCAGCGCGACCTCGGCGAGCGTGCGCAGCTCCGCGATCGGCGTGCGGAGCTCGTGCGCGAGCGACGACGTGAAGCGTTGCTCGTGGTCGAAGGCCGCCTGGAGCCGCTCGAGGAGCTCGTTCAAACGGTCGCGGATCGGCACCAGCTCCGACGGCACGCGTTCGAGCTCGAAACGCGACGCGAGGGAGCGCGCGTCGAGCCCGCGCGCCTGTTCCGCGAGCTCCCGCAGCGGCGCGAGCCCCGAGCGCAGCACCCAGCGCAGCGTGAGCACGCCGACCCCGAGCGCCACGAGCACGATGAGGAGCGCGACGCGGCGGAGGCGGGCGAGCGTCGCGTCGAGCTCGGTCTGGTCGGTGGCGACGACGATCGTCAGCGGAAAACGCGCGGCCGCTCCGCCGCCGGACGCGCCGACCGCGCGGACCTGGTGCATGACGACCGCGACCGCTCGCCCCGCCTGGCCGTTGGGCAGACGCTCGATGCCGCCGAACCACGGCGTGGGCTCGTCGCCGTGCACGTACGGCAGGTCGACGCCGGCGAGCGACGGCGAGCGGCCCGCGGTGACGCCGTCGTGCGTCCAGATCTGGAAGAAGAACGGACGCGAGGTGACCTCCAGCGCGGCCGCGAGCGCGGACTCGCGCCCCTCCTGCATCGCGTCGGGGTCGAGCGCGAGGACGATGGCGAGCGCTTCGGCGCGCGAGGGCAGCGCCGCGTCGAGCATCGCGAGCAGCTGCCGGCGGACGAGCCCGTCGAGCACCCACCCGCCGGCGAGCACGAGCGTCGCGGAGCCGCCCGCGAGCAAGAGCAGGAGCCGCGTCTGGATCGACCTCATCCGGAAGCGGCGTCGAGCCGATAACCGATGCCGCGCAGCGTCTCGATCGTGGCCTTGCAACCGGACGCGACGAGCTTCTTGCGCAGGCGCAGGATGCCCGCGTCGACGACGTTGCTCTTCGGGCCGTCGGCGCTCTCGTAGAGGCTGTTCTCGATCTCCTCGCGCTTCACGACCTGTCCGCGGCGGAACGCAAGGTGTTCGAGCAGCGCGTACTCGCGCCGCGTGAGCTCGAGCGCGCGATCGCCGACGCGCGCGACGCGCTCGGAGAGATCGAGCGCGAGGTCGCCGAGCTGGATCGCGCTCCCGCCCGCTCCGTACGCGCGCCGGCAGAGGGCGCGCACGCGCGCGAGGAGCTCGTCGAACGAGAACGGCTTCACGACGTAGTCGTCGGCGCCGCCGTCGAGCCCCTTCAAGCGGTCCTGCAGACTGTCGCGCGCGGTGAGCGCGAGGACGCGCGCGCCGTTGCCCTCGACGCGCATGGCCTGGAGCACATCCATGCCGTCGAGGCTCGGGAGGCCGAAGTCGAGCACGACGACGTCGTACTGCTTCTCGCGCGCGAGGCGCAGCCCCTCGGTGCCGTCCGCCGCGGTGTCGACGGCAAAGCCGGCGCCGCGAAAGCCCGTCTCGAGGTTGGCACGCAGCGAGGCGGAGTCCTCGACGAGGAGCAGTTTCATCGCCGCAAGGATGCGCTCTGGCGCCGGAAGGCACAATTCACGGCCCGTGCACTCCGCTCGGAACGGCGGCCGGCGACGCTGACCTCGTCATCGCGGCTATGGACGCGAGGCCGAGGCACGAGCCGACCCCGCTCCGAACGTCCAGCCTTCACGAGCGCCCTCGTCTGCCGGAGAGGCCGTGCCTGGCCCGGCGGGTGATCGCCAGCACGGCCGGATGCCGAGTTCGGCGTTCGGGCGAGATCGCGTAGGAGCTTTCGACGACATCCGCGACACGCCCGACGATCTGCACGTCGTGCTGGCCGCGCACGGCCTCCTCGATCACGGACGGCATCGCGAAGACGCCGTGGCCCTCCTGCCCGAAGGCCTTGAGTAGCGCGCTGTCGTCGAACTCCGCGACGATGCCGGGCGCGACCTCGCGCTCCTCGAACAACGCGTCGAGGGCGCGGCGCAGCGCGGTGTGCACGGCGGGCAGCAGGAACGGCGCGCCTTCGAGCGAGACCGGGAAGCGCGGCGGAGATTCTCCGCGAGACGCCGCTCCGCGAGGAGCGTGATCGCGCACTCGCCGAGGAGATGGCTGAAGGCCTTCAACCGTGCGCCGTCGGGGAGCGGGGCATGGGAGAGCACGACGTCGAGCTCGCGCGCTGCGAGTACAGCGAAGAGCTGGTTCGGACGGTCCTCGCGCACGAAGAGGCTCTTGCAGCGCGTGGGTCCGTCCTACCCGGCGCAGAACCCGGTCGTGCGTTTCGTGAAGCGCCTCGTGCCCGTGACGGACGCGAGAGCCTCTTCGTGCGCGAGAAAAGCCGGCTCCTGGCGACGCCGCTCTTCCTCGCGCTGCTCGCCGTCGAGTTCACCGACGCCGTCTTCGCGATCGACTCGCTCCCGGCGATCTACGCGATCACGAGCGACCCGTTCCTCGTGTTCACCTCGAACATCTTCGCCACCTCGGCCTGCAATCGCTCTAGTTCCTGCTCGCGGGCGTCGTGCACGAGTTCCGCTACCTCAAGGTCGGGCTCGCGAGCGTGCTCGTGTTCGTCGGCCTGAAGATGGCCCTGGTCGACGTGTACGAGGTGCCGGTCCTCGTGTCCCTCGGCGTGATCGCGCTCCTGCTCGGCGGCGCGATCGCCGCGACGCTCCTCATAGCGCAGCCATGGAAAGGACGAGGACGACTCGGCCGACGCGCTCGTGCGCGCAGTGGGAGCTCCCGCCCCCTCGTCGCCGTCGCAATCGATCCCGCCGAGCGAGCCCCAGCCGCGCATCTCACGCAGCGTCGTATCCACGCGCGAGCCGCGCACCGCTCTGATCCTGCTCGCCCCCCCCCGAACGCACCGCGCGCGAGTCCAGGCCCGGGCCGCGCGACCTGAAGCGCACTCCTCGGGCGTTCGAATCGTCCGGGGAAACTCCTCCTCCGCTCCTCGAAGCACCTTGGCCTGTCGGGGTTCATCCCAGGCGGGCCGCTGTCTTGCTCGCAGTTCATGGGAGCGCATGCAGCCGTGATTGGGATGCACGGCCTCGGGCCAGACAGCCCAGGGGTACGAGCGTGGGCCATCTCCCCGCTCCAAGCCGGCAGGACCGCACGCGATCGGTCCGCAACTCGTCCGCCTTTGGACGTAGCGCACGAAGCCACGCGAGGGTGCTCGTCCACTTCCCTGATCCGTACTTGGGCCGCACAATCGTCCAAGAGGCGCGCGGAACCAGCGGTGCGCTCCGCTCCCGAGGTCCAACACGCGCGCTGACACGCCCCCCATGACTCGCAACTTCCTTCTCGCGTTCGCACTGACCTTCCCATGGACGAGCCCTGCGAATGCACAGACCGGGAATCCCCGCTTCCCCGGCGAGGTCATCGGCGCGGGGACAGGCGCTCATTTTCCGGTCGCCGTGGACTGGAATCTCGACGGGTTCATCGACCTCTTCTGTGTCAACGCAGGCGCGGGAAACGTCAGCCTCCACTTCGGTGGTGCGCTCTGGAACTTCGGCGCGCCGAGCTTCGTGTCGTTCGGCTCGTCCCCCTATCACGCGGTCGCCGCGAACTTCAATCAGGACGCGTTCCCCGATCTCGCCGTGGTGAATCGCACCGGCACGATCACCATCAAACTCGGCAACGGCTCGTCGGGCTTCCTGTCCACGTTCACCGTGAGCGTCGGCAGCAACCCGGCCTGGTGCGCGGCGGGTGATTTCAACTCGGACGGGAACCAGGATCTGGCCTGCGTCAACGAGGGCGGCGCATCCATCTCCGTGCTGACAGGGCAAGGGACGGGCAACTTCTCAGGGCCGGTCAACTACCTCATCGGGTCGAATCCGACCTGCATCGCCGCCGGAGACGTCAATGGGGACGCGCGGTTGGACTTGGTAGCCACATGCTCAGGCCCGGGGAACATCGCGGTGCTCTTCGGCAACGGGCTCGGAGGGTTCGGGCCTTCGACGGCGTTCAGTTGCGGTGCGAACCCGCGCTGCATCTCACTGCGGGACCTGAATGCAGACGGAAAGCTGGACGCGGTCGTGTCCGTGGCGGGCACGAGCAGCCTCGCCGTCTTGAACGGGAATGGCCTCGGCGGCTTCGGTGCGCCGGTGACGACGGCGCTCTCGGCCACGCCGGAGTGCCTCGCGCTCGGAGACTTCAACTTGGACGGCCGGGCCGACGTCGCGGTCGCGACGCCGAGCACGAGGTCGTTCTCGGTCCTGCTGACCGCGGTCTCGGGCAGCTTGGGCAGCCCCGTCGCCTACCCGGCGTCGATGTCGGCGCGCGCCGTCGCCGTGCTGGATGCGAATCTGGACGGCAGACTGGACGTGGTTGTGTCCAATCCCGGCGTCGCCTACATGAGTCTACAGTTCGGTTCGGGAACGGGCACATTTGGGAGACCGGCGCAGGTCACCGTCGGAACGGGCGACAAGTTCGGTGCCGTCGGCGACATCAACGGCGACGGCCCCATGGACGTCGCCTGCTCGAACTCGAATTCGAACACCGTGAGCATCGTGCTCGGCGATGGCCTGGGAGGAGCGGCGCTGGCGAGCACGGTCAACACGAGTTCGCAGCCGGGCAGCATCGTCTTGGGACGCTTCGACGGCGACGCGACGCTCGACCTGCTCGTGGCCTCGGCCGCTTCACCCACGATCCAGTTGTTCCCAGGTACCGGATCGGGCTCCTTCGGTTCACCGACGAGCACCAACCCTGGCGCAGTTGCGCGGTCGATCGCGTCGGAAGACTTCAACTCGGATGGATTCCTCGACTTCGCCGCGGCCTTGGGGACAGCCAATCAAGTCAGAGTGTTCGCCGGCAATGGGCAAGGAGGGTTCTCCGAGATCGCCGCGCTCGCGTCAGGCGCGAACCCGGCGCTGGTGATCGCCGCGGACGTGACACGGGATGGCAAGGCCGACCTTTGCTGCACCAACGCCTCGAGCGGAACCGTCAGCATTTTCGTCAGCAATGGACTGGGTCTCTTCACTCCACAGCCCCAGGTCGCGACCAGCGGCAGCAACCCCTTCGGAATCGCCGTCGCCGACACCAACGCAGACGGGTTCGCCGACCTGTGCGTCGCCAATACCTCGTCAGGGACGATCGCACGCCTCATGGGCAGTGCGACGGGTGGCTTCACGCTCCTACCGGTCATCCCGATCGCTGGCGGCATCGAGCGCCTCACGCTCCGCGACCTCGACCTGGACGGACGGCAGGACCTCGTCGTGGCCGGGAGCTCGGGCGGGTTCTTCCACGTGCTCTCGGGCGATGGGCTGGGCGGCTACATCGACATCCACTCCCATTTCGCAGGTCCGTGGCCCGCGGACGTGCTCGCAACCGCGATGGACGCGGACAACCTGCTCGACCTCGTCGTGCTCGATCGCGTGGAGAGCCGCGTCAGCATCCACACCCAGGACTACTTCGGGTTCGACTGCAACTCGAACGGCGTCCCCGATGAGCAGGACATCGCCAGCGGGACGTCGGCCGACTGCGACGGGAGTCACTTCCCGGACGACTGCCAGCTCGCGAACGGGGCGCCCGACTGCAACCTGAACGGAGTACTGGACTCCTGCGAGATCGCCACGGGAGCCGTCCTCGACTGCAACGGGAACCAGGTGCCGGACGCCTGCGACCTGGCGACCGGCGCAGCGCTGGACTGCGATCAGAACTTCATCCCGGACTCGTGCGACATCGCGAGCGGGGCTTCGCGAGACTGCAACCTGAATGGGCGGCCCGACGAATGCGACCTCGCCTTCGGACTGGCGGCCGACTGCAACTACAACCTGGTCCCCGACTCGTGCGACATCGCGACCGGGTTGGTCCGCGACTGCAACACGAACGGCGTCCCCGATCCCTGTGACATCGCCTCGGGCATGGTGGACCGCTACGGACTCGCGCCGGACGTGTGCGTGCCCAACGGCGTTCCCGACGCCTGCGAACCCACGCCCGACTGCGATGGCGACGGCTTCCCCAACTTCTGCCAGATCCCGCCCGGGGCGCCGGACTGCAACCAGAACGGGAGCCCGGACGAATGCGACCTCATCCTGGGGCTGGAGCGCGACTGCAACCTCAACGCGATCCCGGACTCGTGCGACATCGCGACGGGAGCGGCCGCCGATTGCAACGCGAACGGCGTCCCGGACGGGTGCGACCTCGCATCCGGATTCGTCGACCGCTACGGCCTTGCCCCCAATGGGTGTGTGCCAAACGGCGTGCTCGATGTTTGCGAGCCATCCCCCGACTGCAACGGGGACGGGATCCCCAACTTCTGCGACATCCTCGCGGGCGCGCCGGACCGCTTCGGGCTCGCCCCGAGCGTGTGCATGCCCAACGGAGTGCCCGACTCGTGCGAGGCGTCCCTCGACTGCGATGCCGACGGCATCCCGAACTTCTGCGCCATCCTCGGCGGGGCTCCCGACCGCTACGGACTGAACCCCGCGAGCTGCGTGGGGAACGGTGTGCCCGACGCGTGTGAACCGACGCCGGACTGCAACGCGAACGGCATCCCGGACAACTGCGACCTCTCCAGCGGCGCAGCGCAGGACTGCAACACGAACGGCGTGCCCGACAGCTGCGACATCGCCGCCGGAAGCAGCCTCGACTGCAACGCCAACGGTGTGCCCGACGGGTGCGAGCCGGACTGCAACGCGAACCAGATCCCCGACGCCTGCGACCTGGCCGCCGGCACGAGCCTGGATTGCGACGGCAACGCCGTGCCCGACGAGTGCCAGGCCGACTGCAACGCGAACGGGACTCCGGACGTCTGCGACCTGGCTGGTGGCGCCAGCCTCGACTGCAACCTCAACTCGCTTCCCGACGAATGCGACATCGCCAGCGGCACGAGCCAGGACACGAACGACAACGGTGTACCGGATGAATGCGAGGCTCTGGCCGGCACGCCCTTCTGCTTCGGGGACGGAACCGGCACGCCCTGCCCGTGCGGCAACCACAGTCCGCCAGCCGCGCGGGCGGGCTGCCTGAACTCCTTCGGGACCGGCGCACACCTCTTCGCCACCGGCGAGCCCCGGGTCAGCGCGGACTCGATCCGGCTGCGGCTCTCGGGCACGTCCCCGGTGGCGATCGGGCTCTACTTCCAGGGCACCGGGCAGGACAACAACGGCTTGGGCACGGCCTTCGGCGACGGACTGCGCTGCGCCGGCGGGTTCATCATCCGCCTCGGCACGCGACCGTCGCAGGGGGGCACCTCCGACTACCCGGGACCCGCCGATGCGAAGGTGTCCGTGCGCGGCCAGATCCCGGTCATCGGCGGGACGCGGCAATACACGGTGTGGTACCGCAACAGCCAGAGCTTCTGCACTCCGAGCTCATTCAACTTCTCGAACGGGCTGACGTTGACTTGGCTACCTTGATCGCGCAAGCCAGGGCAGGGACGCGCTCGGGGGCGGGAGCCAAGCACGATGGCCCGCGACGGGTCGCCCCGCGCGGGCCATCGGGTCGAATCGACTGGCGCGACGGCGTGTGAGCGCGCTGCCGCGCGTCAGCGCGCCATGGAGACGGAGTCCGTCTTCTTGAGCGGCGCGGGCTGCGTCTCCGTCTGCGGCTCGTTGCCCCACTGGTACGTGCCGCGCTTGATGCCCTTCGAGTCGAAGAGCGTGAGGCTGGCGACGCCCTCGTCGTTCACGGCGAGCGAGCCGACGAGCTTGCCGGTCGAGGACTGGAACTGCACGGCGGGCTGCTCGGTGTGATAGGCGTCGATGGAGACGCGCGTACGGCCGCGCTCGTCGTGGAGGACGAGGCGCTCGCCCGTGACGACGTCGCACACCTTGGGCGCGACGAAGCCAGCGAGACAGAGCGCGAGACCGAGCCCGCCGAAGACCTTCATGCGGCGGTTCGCGCGTTCGACCTGCTGGAGACGCGCGGAGAGTTCCTGCATCGAGTTCATGAGTGTTCCTTCCCTCGTGATCACGGCGGCCGAACTGCCCGACGTCCCCGCCGCCGCCGAGCGAGGGGTCGGGGTCAATAGACACCCGCGGGACGACCCGCACAAGTGCGCACGTGTCAGGGGGAGGAAAACGCGGGGTGAAAGGGCCGGTCGTGGAAGGCGGCGATCCCGTGCGCTGGAAGTTCGGTCGCCGGTCCCCTTCGGGGGCGCGCGGTTGGAGCGAAGCTCGCTCCGCCGCTCACGCCCCCTGCTCGTCCGGCACGCGCGTGATCTTGGCGCCCAGCTCCTGCAGGCGCTCCTCGATCTTCTCGTAGCCGCGATCGATGTGGTAGACGCGGTGCACTTCGGTCGTGCCTTCCGCGACGAGGCCGGCCAGCACGAGCGCGGCGCTCGCGCGCAGGTCGCTCGCCATGACTTGCGCGCCCGACAGGCGCGGCGTGCCCTGCACGATGGCGCTCGCGCCTTGGCGGCGCACCTGCGCGCCCAATCGCGCGAGCTCCGCGATGTGCATGTAGCGGTCGGGGTAGATGCCCTCCGTGATCACGCTGATCCCATCGGCCAGCGTCATCAGCGCCATCCACTGCGCCTGCAGGTCGGTCGGGAAGTTCGGGTACGGCAGCGTCGTCACGTCGGTCGAGCGCGGCCGCCGCGCCGGATCGCGCGGGTGGTACGGCTGCGTCTCGATCCAGTCCTCGCCCGCGTCGAACGGCACGCGCGCTTCCCACAGCTTGTCGAGCAGGCAGCGCAGGTGCTCGGGCCGGCAACCTTCCACGCGCACGCGTCCGCCGACCATCGCGCCGGCGACGACGTAGGTCCCCGCCTCGATGCGGTCGGGGATCACCGCGACCTCCGCGCCGCCGAGCTGCGACACGCCTTCGATCTCGATGCGCGGCGAACCGAGTCCCTTGAGCTTCGCCCCCATCTTCAGGAGGCAGTGCCCGAGGTCCTCCACCTCCGGCTCGCACGCGGCACCGTGGATCACCGTGCGGCCCTTCGCGAGCACCGCGGCCATCATCACGTTGGCCGTGCCGAGCACGGAGCTCCCGAACGCGCCGCCGAGGAACATCTCCGCCCCACGCAGCCCGCCGCGCGGCGCCTCCGCGACCACGTTGCCGTGCTCGATCTTCACGCGCGCGCCCAGCGCCTCCATTCCCTTCAGGTGGAGGTCGATCGGCCGCACGCCGAACACGCAGCCGCCGGGGAGCGACACCTCGGCGCGCCCGGTCCGCGTGAGCAGCGGGCCGAGCACCGCGACCGACCCGCGCATCTTGCGCACGCTGTCCCACCCCGCGACGTTCACGAGCGCCGCCCCGGGCTGCACCTCGACCACGCCGTCCGCGTGGCGCTCCGCCGAGCACTCGAGGTCGCGCAGGACCTGCATCATCGTGTCGACGTCGGAGAGGCGCGGCGCGTTCGTGATGCGCAGCTTTCCGGTCGTGAGCAACCCCGCCGCCAGGATCGGCAGCACGGCGTTCTTCGAACCGCAGGTGACGACGGTGCCTTCGAGCGGATGTCCGCCTTCGATGACGAGCTTGTCCAAACCAGTTCCCCCCGGATGTCGAGTGTCGTCGCGTGTCGTCGCGTGTCGTGGATGTCGTGGAGCGTCGCGGGCGTCACCCGGGCAGCATGCGCCCGAGCTTCCGCCCCCCCAGGACGTGCAGATGGAGGTGGAGGACCTCCTGCCCGGCGTCGTCGCGCGTGTTCGCGATCAGACGCCAGCCCTGCTCGAGCTTCTCGTCGCGCGCGACGCGCGCCGCGACGGAGAGCAACCGGCCCGCGAGGCGCTCGTCCTCGAGCTCCCACAACGACGCGAGGTGGGCGCGCGGCACCACCAGGACGTGCGTCGGGGCGAGGGGCCAGACGTCGCGGAAGGCGACGACGAGGTCGTCCTCGAAGACGCGCTTCGAGGGGATCGCTCCCGCGACGAGCTTGCAGAAGATGCAGTCCATGGTGCCGGCGCACCGCTGTCGCCGTGTCCGCGCGCGGATTTATCCCTCCGTCGAGCGCGATGGAAGCGCGCGGCGCGCGGCGTGATTCAAGTCGGTGGGCGCGCGCGAGTTGCGCCGGAGCACGCGGAGCGCATCGCGGGCGGTCGCGTCCGGTGCGCGCGCTCCTTCCGGTGGGTCGAGGACGCGCGGCGTCCTCCGTGGGCGCTCGCCCCGCCCCGCGCGCGCCGCTCCCGAGCGCGCGAACGGCGCGAACCCGCGCTCCCGTCGCCGCGAGCGGTTTGACGGCCTCCGCGGGAGCCCCTATCCTCGCGCCCTTCGACCTGCTCCACCGAGGTGTCCACGGGCCCGGCGCCGCGCGCCGCCTCGGACCCCGGACGACCCGCCCCACGCCCTGCCGCACGACGCGACCACAGAAGGAAGACACATGACCCACGGAGGCCTCGCCATCGCCGATTCGAGCGGCTTCGACATCCTGACGAGCCCGATTCCGAGCTTCGCCGCCCTCGTCGCCGCGCGGCCGGACCTCTTCCGGCGCCGCCACGGACTCGAGAGCTTCCGCAACAAGCTCGGCCAGCTCTCGGACGCGGGCGAGGAAGGCCGCCGCAAGGGCCTCGGCTACTGGATGACCGCGGACTACGCGCGCAGCGCGGAGCTGCTCGCGAAGCACACGGAGGACAACGTCGCGTCGTTCACGCGCGCCAAGTCCTTGATGTCGCTGGGCCGGCCGCAGGACGCGCTGCCCGTCTACGAGCGCCTCGTGAAGTCCTACCCCGACGAACCGCGCCCGCGCGGCGGGATGCTCGAGGCGCGCCTCGAGATGGAGCTCGCGACGGGCGACGACGAGAAGGCGCTCGCGAGCCTGGAGACGGCGCTCAAGCAGTCCTCGGCCGCGTTCAACGCGAGCACGGAGGGCCGCTACCTCCACGGTCGCGCCGCCGAGCTGCGCTGCGATCCCGAGAGCGCGCTCGACCACTACACCGCGGCGCGCGAGCTCGATCCGACGCACCGCTCGAACCTGTTCCGGCTCGCGTACGTCTCCGAGCGCGCCGGGCTCGACGAGGAAGCGCTGAACGCGTACCAGACGCTCGTGTCGATGCTGCCCATCGACAAGAACGTCCTCGTCAACCTCGGCATGCTCTACGAGGACATCGGCCGCGACGACGACGCCGCCGCGTGCTTCGACACCGCGCAGCGCGCCTACCCGATGGACTTGAAGCTGCGCCGCTTCATGGACGACGCGCGCTCGGGCATGAACATGTACTACGACGAGGATCTCGAGCGGAAGCAGGACCGCCTCGACCAGATCCTCCGGATCCCGATCACGGACTTCGAGCTGTCCGTGCGCGCGCGCAACTGCCTCAACAAGATGAACATCCTCACGCTGGGCGACCTCGTCCGGCAGACGGAGCAGGAGCTGCTCTCCTACAAGAACTTCGGCGAGACGTCGCTCGCGGAGATCAAGGAGATCCTCGGCTCGAAGGGCCTGCGCCTCGGCATGGCGCGCGAGGAAGCGGTCGCGTCGATCGAGGCCGCGCGCCGACGCTACAACGTCGACGGCAACAACGAGATCATGAACAAGGCGATCGCGGACCTCGAGCTGTCGATCCGCGCGCGCCGCACGGTCGAATCGATGGGGTGCCTCACGGTCGGCGACGTCGTGCAGCACAGCGAGGAAGAGATGCTGGGCATGCCGAACTTCGGCCAGACGTCGCTGCAGGAGCTCAAGGCGAAGCTCGCGGAGCTCGGGCTCAAGCTGAAGCCGAAGGTCTGATCGCGCGCCGACACGCACGGAGCGCGCGCGGTCCGTCCCCGATCCACTGCGGGGGACGCCGCGCGCGCTGTGTTTCTAGGGCCAGCAACGAGAAGGACATCGAGTCGTGTACGAGTACCTCGAGGGCACGATCGCGGCGAAGAACGCGGGCCGCGTCGTGGTCGACGTGAACGGCGTCGGGTACGAGCTCAGCGTGCCGATCGGGATGCCGTTCCCCGCGCAGGGCGGGCGCGCGCGCGTCTACACGCACTTCGTCGTGCGCGACGATGCGCACATCCTCTGCGGCTTCCCCGACCGCGAGACGCGCGAGGTCTTTCGACTGTTGCTCTCGGTGACCGGCGTGGGCCCGGTGATGGCGCTCTCGATCCTGTCGGGCATCGCGAAGGACGCGCTCGTGCGCGCGATCGCGCAAGGCGACGCAGCGGCGCTCGTGCGCATCAAGGGCGTCGGACAGAAGACCGCGAACCAGATCCTGCTCGACCTCGGCGGCAAGGCGCAGAAGCTCGCGGCCGCGGCGCAACCCGGAGCGGGCGGTGTGCTCGTCCCGCAGGGCAAGGAACGCCTCGTCGACGACGGCGTCGCGGCGCTCGTCTCGATCGGCTACAGCGAGAAGGAAGCGCGGAAGAGCGTCGAGAAGGTGCTCGCGAAGTCGGACGCGAAGGACCTCGAGACGGTCTTGCGGTTGGCACTCGCGGGCGGGTGAGGCCCGAGCACGCACCGCGCGTACGCCGCGGCGCGCGTCGGCGGGGCCGCGCACTCCGTCCCCTTCCCTGGCCCCCGCCGGAGCGGTAGAACGCTCGGCCTTTTCGCCGGTTCCGCTCCCTCCACCGCGCGCTCCCGAGCCACGCCATGACCGCCGCCCGCCCCGCCCCCGCGTCCTTCCGCATCCTCATCTGCGACGAGCTCGCTCCGCAGGCGATGGAGGTCTTCAAGTCGAAGGGCTTCGAGCCCGAGGTCGCGATCGGGATGAAGGAGGACGAGCTCGTGGCGCGCGTGAAGGGCGTGCACGCGCTCGTCGTGCGCTCGGCGACGAAGGTCACGCGGCGCGTGATCGAGGCCGCGGACGTGCTGCGCGTCGTCGGCCGCGCCGGTGTCGGCGTCGACAACGTCGACTGCGACGCGGCGAGCGAGCGCGGCGTCGTCGTCATGAACACGCCGACCGGCAACACGACCACGACGGCGGAGTTGGCGCTCGCGCTCATGTTCGCGCTCGCGCGCCACGTGACCAAGGCCGACCGCGAGACGAAGAAGGGCGGCTGGGGCAAGAAGGGCATGATGGGCACCGAGATCACGGGCAAGACGCTCGGCGTGATCGGGCTCGGGCGCATCGGGCGCGTCGTCGCCGACCGCGCGCTCGGGTTGAAGATGAAGGTGCTGGCGCACGATCCGTTCGTGAACGCGGCCTTCGCCGCGGGCCTGCCCGCGGGGGCGTCGCCGATGGCGGGCGTCGAGCTCGCCGACCTCGACACGCTGCTCGCGCGGAGCGACTTCGTCACGCTGCACGTGCCGCTGCTCGACGGGACGAGGAACCTGCTCTCGAAGGAGCGCATCGCGAAGATGAAGAAGGGCGCGCGCCTGATCAACTGCGCGCGCGGCGGGCTCGTCGACGAGGCGGCGGCGCTCGACGCGGTCGAGAAGAAGCACCTCGCCGGCCTCGCGTTCGACGTGCTCGCGGAAGAGCCGCCCGCGAAGGAGCACCCGCTGCTCGGCAAGGACGACGTGATCGTGACGCCGCACCTCGGGGCGTCGTCGAACGAGGCGCAGCTCAACGTCGCGATCGACGTCGCGCGGCAGATCTCCGAGTTCCTGCTCGAGGGCGTCGCGAACAACGCCGTGAACGTGCCCGCGGTCGGATCGCAGGACCTGCGCGAGGTCGGGCCGTACGTCGTGTTGTCGGAGAAGCTCGGCGCGTTCCTGGCGCAGGTCGCGGGCGCTTCGATCCAAAAGCTCGAGCTCACCGTGTCGGGCGAGATCGCGAAGAAGGACTGGCGCCACGTGCCGCTCGCGCTGCTCTCGAGCGTCCTGCGCCAGAACCACGACGAAGGCGTCAACTTCGTGAACGCTCCGCTCTTCGCGAAGGAGCGCGGGCTCCAGCTCTTCGAACGCGCGGAGCCGGAGCACGGTGTGTACCCGTCGTCGATCACCGTGCGCGCGACCGACGCGCGCGGCGGGGCGCACACGGTCGAGGGCACGCTCTTCGGCCGCAGCCCGCGCATCACGCGCTTCGACGAGCTCGAGCTCGACCTCGAGCCCAAGGGGTGTGTCCTGGTGACGCGCCACGCGGACGAACCGGGCGTCGTCGGCGCGCTGGGCACGCTGCTCGCGCGCCACCAGGTGAACATCCGCCGCGTCGAGCTCGGCCCGGCGAGCGCCGGCCTCGCGATGGGCCTCCTGTCGCTCTACGGCGAGCCGTCGCAGGCGGTCCTCGACGACGTGCGCAAACTCCCCGCGGTGCGCGAAGCACGGCTCTTGAAGCTCTGAGCCGCTCGTCGTGCGCGACACGCCTCCGCCCTACCGCACGGTCGTCTTCGACTGCGATTCGACTCTGTCGGCGATCGAGGGCATCGACGAGCTCGGCGCCGCGCGGCGCGCGGAGATCGAGGCGTTGACGAACCGCGCGATGAGCGGCGAGCTGCGCCTCGAGGACGTCTACGCCCTGCGCCTCGCGCTCGTCCGGCCGTCGAAGGCGCGCGTCGAGCGCCTGGGGCAGGAATACGTCGAGCGCGCGCTCCCGGAGGCGCGCGCGCTCGTGAACGCGCTCCACGCGCTCGAAAAACGCGTCGTGATCGTCTCGGGCGGCGTCGCGACGGCCGTGCGCGTGCTCGCGGCGCACCTCGGCGTCGTGGACGAGCGCGTGCACGCCGTCGAGCTGCGTTTCGACGCAGCGGGCGAGTACGCGGGCTTCGACGCGCGCTCCCCACTCGCGCGGAGCGGCGGCAAGGTCGAGGTGTTGCGCGAGCTCGGCGGGGAACGCGACGCACGCCCGCTCGCGCTCGTCGGCGACGGCATCACGGACCTCGAAGCGGGCGAAGCCGACGGCGGCGCGGACCGCTTCATCGCGTACGGCGGCGTCGCGCGACGTACGGCGGTGTTCGAGCGCGCGCGCGTCACGTGCGCCACGAAGAGCCTCGCGGGGCTCGTTCCCCTGCTGTTTTCCGCCGCGGAGATCGACACACTGTCCCGCCGACCCGAACACGCGGCGCTGCTCCGCGCGACGCACCTCACGAGCTGACCCCCATGGCCACGAACCTCCTCTGGATCCCCGGTCCCACCCACGTCCGCCCCGAGATCCTCGCCGAGTGCGCGCGTCCGATGATCGGACACCGCTCGAAGGCGATGACGACGCTCACCGAGCGCCTCGACCCGGGCTTGAAGCTCGCGTTCGGGCTCGCGCCGAGCTCGACGGCGCACGTCGCGGTGCACACGACGAGCGCCACGGGGATGATGGAGTCGGCGCTCAAGGGCGTCGGTCCCAAGGTGCTGTGCCTCGTCAACGGCTCGTTCAGCAAGCGCTGGTACGAGATCGCGGGCCTCGTCGGCAAGGAAGCGCACAAGGTCGAGGTGCCGATGGGCCAGTCGTTCGACCTCGCGGTCGTCGAGCAGGCGCTCGCGGAGAAGGGACCGTTCGACGCGCTCACGCTCGTGTCGAACGAGACGTCGTCGGGCGTGCGCACGCCGCTCGCGGGGATTGCGAAGGTGCTCACGAAGCATCCGAACACGATGTTCCTCGTCGACCTCGTGAGCTACATCGCCGGCGCTCCCGTCGACTTCGACGCGAACAAGCTCGACTTCGGTTTCGCGGGTGTGCAAAAGGCCTTCGCGCTGCCGCCGGGCATCAGCGTCGTGGGCGCGTCGCAGCGCTACCTCGACACGGCAAAGCAGCAGAAGCTGCGCGGCTTCTACCTCGACCCGATCAAGATCATCGAAGGCCACGAGCAGCGCGCGACGCCCGCGACGCCGTGCATCTCGCTCTACTACGCGCTCGCGAAACAGCTCGAGGACATCTCGAACGGCGTGACGCTGCCCAAGCGCGACCAGGGGAAGACCGGTGCTTCCGCGTGGCAGGCGCGCTTCGACAAACACGTGCGCATGCAGCAGCAGACCGAAGCGTGGGCCGAGTCGAACGACCTGCGCATGCTGCCCGCGCCCGAGTTCTGCTCCCCCACGATCTCGTGCGTGCAAGCCGGCGGGCTCGACGTGACGAAGTTGATCGACGGCCTGAAGGCGAAGGGCCACCAGATCGGCGACGGCTACGGCGACCTGAAGGGCAAGACCTTCCGCATCGGGCACATGGGCGACCACACGGAGGAGTCGCTCGCGGAACTGCTCGCGTTCGCGGACGACGTGGTGAAAACGCTGCGTTGAGCGCGCGCTCGCCGCGAGCTGGCCGCGCGGGGAACCGCGCGCGCTCGCGGCGCTCTCGCGACTCTCTTTCCACGGCAGGTTGACGGCGCGTGCACGCACGGCGAGCATCCGCCCCATGCAACA